>DJEG01000037.1:211-1762 GCA_002431305.1 Ruminococcaceae bacterium UBA5904
CGGGGATTGTAACATTTTTAAATATTTTACTAAATTAAAAAAATTTTTTCAATAGAATCGGAATGAGTTACAAATAATCGACTTGAAATGCATCCATAAGAGTAAAAAAATAACATCGGCGAAAATTTAAGTAAATCGCCGATGCTTTTTTTATTTTATTCTGACTGTGTAAGTTGTTCCTTTTGACGCATTAAATGATGTGACGCCGTTTTTTAGGTTTAAATCGACGGCGGGGGAGACTGAATAATCTCCGTACAGTTTGATAACGCAGTCGTTTTCAGGCGTCAGTTCGGCTTTTGTCAATCTGCCGTTTTTCCATTCTGAGCTTACGGTTATATTGCCCCTCGCCTTAAGATGAGTAAACGAGCCGTCTTTCCATTCGTCGGGCAGAGCGGGCAGAAGGTCGATGACAAACGAATTTTCGAAGTAAACGTGGCTTTGCATGAGCATTTCGCATACTCCAGCTGCCGCGCCGAAGTTGCCGTCAATCTGAAACGGCGGGTGGGAGTCAAAAAGATTGCGGTAAACTCCGCCTCCGGTGTTGTACTTAACGCTTCTGCCGTTTTCTCCGACAGGTGACAGAAGACGTTTTATGAGTTTCAATGCGCGGTTTCCGTCACGAAGACGCGCCCAAAAGTTGATTTTCCATGCAAGACTCCAGCCGGTACCGTCGTCTCCGCGTATTTCGAGACTCTTTCTGCACGCCGAGGCAAGTTCTTTCGATTCGAGGACATTAATCATACTGCCCGGATGAAGTCCGTACAGGTGTGAAACGTGGCGGTGATGAATTTCGGGGGCGTTCATATCCCAGTCGCCGTACCATTCGCACAGCTGACCTTCTTTGCCGATGTGAAGTTTCTTAAGGCGGGCTCTTAAATTTTCGAGCTTTAAACGAAGCGGGGCGTCCGTATCAAGAATTTCGGACAGGCGTATCATGTCCGTAAAATTATCGTACAGCATTTCGATATCCATGGTATTGCCCTTGCAGACCCAGCCCTCGAGTCCGTCGTCCGTTCTGAATGAGTTTTCGGGCGACGTGGACGGATTTGTTATCAATGATTTATCAGAATCCTCACAGAGTAATTCAATGTTGAAAATGCAGTTTTCTGCAATTACGGGATAAAAGCGTTTTAACAGCTCTTTATCGGATGTGTAATTATAATATTCGACGAGATGACGGCAAAGCCACGCGCCTCCGAGCGGGTACTGCGACCAGCCTCCGCCCCATCCGGGCGATGTCCACAGCCACGGCGACGTGATGGTGTAGAGCGTCCAGCCGTCGGCATTGTAGTAGGCTTTTGCTGTTTTTCTGCCGTTTTCGGGCAGTGCGCATATGAGTTTTGCAAACGGCTCGGTAAGCTCTGCCAGTCCGAGAGGTCCCGCGGGCCAGTAGTTCATCTGAACGTTTATATTCGTATGGTAATCGCTGTGCCACGGCGGGTCATACTCATTGCACCAGATACCCTGCAGGTTTGCGGGCAGTGCATTGTTCGGGCGCGAGGACGATATGAGCAGATATTTTCCGTAGTTAAAAAATAATTCGCACAGCGA
>DJEG01000037.1:1812-2534 GCA_002431305.1 Ruminococcaceae bacterium UBA5904
AGGCGAGGCTCCGTTTTCGTCCGAATCACGTAACAGTTCGTCGACGGTTCTGTTGTCGTTATCGGCTATTGAAACGGACGATACGTTATAATATGATTCGAATTCTTTTACATGACGGGATAAAAGCTCATCGTACGAATAATTTGAGACAGAGTTTAATATATTCTCGCACTTTTTAACGGGGTCTTCGCCTTTAAAATTCATAGCCTGATTCAGAATATAATCCGTAGCCGCCGTAAAAATAACGACAGCATTATCCGAATTTTTTATTTCGGTGTACGTTGCTCCGGATGAAACGCTTCCGCCGCCGGCAATAATTATGCACTGCCCCGCAAATTTCAAATGCGTTTTGTCATTATCGCAGTAACCGTAAAATGAAAATCCCGAATCGGTATACCTGATTTCCGCAATATCAATACGGTCAAACGATATTTTTAAATTAAGCCGTCCCTTTTTTGACGATTCGAATTTAAAAACAATAACGTCGTCGGCATTTGAAGCAAACGCATATCTGTTAAACGTACAGTCTTCATAATCGAACGAATCGGAGTATACCGCGTCTGAAAGACCGAGCCGGCGGATATAGTTTTTGTATTCAGAATCCGGGGTGTCGGACTCGAAAATAATATCGCCCAGTGTTTGATATGAGCATGAGTATGCGCCTTCAAAACCGCCTCCGAAGTTCGTAAAATGCTCGTCGAGGATATCCTGCGCCTTTTTAT
>DJEG01000034.1 GCA_002431305.1 Ruminococcaceae bacterium UBA5904
CGCCCGAAACAAGGCATTCTCCGGTTTTTTTTGTGCACAGTAAACAAAATTGAAAAAAATCGGAAATAATGCTTGTTTTTGATTTTCAATAGTGGTATAATTCATTACAAATAATACATTATGTGTTCTATTTTGCAAAATATAAACAGGATTTTTTTTGCAAAAAAAATAAAAAAATATTAAGGAGAGAGACGATGAGAAAACCATTTAGAACAATTATTTCGCTTTTTCTTGTTATCGGAATGATGCTGACGCCTTCTTTCGGTGCTTCTGCCGCGGCTTTTTACGGCGAAGGCGAAAGCGCGGTTTCGGATGAGGATGAGAAAGAAACCGGAGGTACTGCGGATATTATATTTGCAGTAGATTCTACCGGTTTTATGTCGACTTACATTGAGCCTTTCAAAGAGAATTTTGCAGATTTTAGCAATAACCTTACCTCGAAGGGCGTAGAGCTCAATATGTCCGTAATCGAGTACCGTGACATATTTGAGGACGGTCCGGATTCTACCGTATGGCATGATATCGACGGTGAAAAGTGGACCGGCGACGCGGAAAAAATTATCGGCATTCTTGATTCGATAACGGCCGACGGCGGCGGAGATAATCCCGAAACCCCGATTTCCGCATTTGAAAAGTTTACTGATTTTTCACGCCTCGGCTCCTATGAGTCAATATTTGAATTCCCCGGCGAAGATTCTTCCAAATTCGTCTTTCTTCTGACCGATTCGGATTATAAGGATTATGATGATACGTCAGAAAATGCCGAGGAAAATCATTATCCCATGTCGTGGTGGTCGGAACGTTTCAGCGATGAAAAGGTTAATGTCTCGGTTATCGGAAAGAGCTTTTATAAAGATAATTATAAACAGCTTTACAGCAAAACCGGCGGAAGATTTTTTGATATCACCGCATATGATTACGGCAAATTACTGACCGGTTGCTCCGATTTCGTTTACAATAATACGGTTAATGCCGGCGGCAGTAAAACTGAGGATATTTCCGGAAACGCGGATATAATATTCGCAATAGATTCAACCGGCTCTATGAGCGGATATATAGGCTCGGTAAAAGAGAATCTTAAAAATTTTGTTAAATCTCTGAACGGCAAAGGCGTTTCGCTTAATATGTCTGTTGTTGAATTCCGCGATATTTACGCGGACGGTACGGATTCTACCGTTTATCATGAAATAGACGGTAAAAAGTGGACGGACGACGTTAATAAAATAATCGAAGTTTTTGATTCGATATATGCGAACGGCGGCGGAGATACGGACGAAACTCCGATAGACGCATTCGAAAAATTTACAGATTTTTCAAAACTCGGTTCTGACAAATCCATATTTGAATTTCCGAGAGAGGATTCTACAAAATTCGTATTCCTGCTTACGGACGCAGGATTTAAGGATTATGAAAATACCGACGAAAATATAGCCGAAAACCATTATAATATGGATTGGTGGACGGAGCAGTTCCGCAGTGAAAACGTTAAGGTGACGGTTGTCAGTGAGGACTACTGCGAACCGGATTATAATTATCTTTATACCATGACCGGCGGCAGATTCATAGATATAGATACATATGACTATTATGAACTGATGCAGGAATATTCCGAATGGATATACGAAAACGCGATTGACTCCGATTCGGACGGCATTCCCGACGACTGGGAGATAAACGGCGTTGATACAGACCACGACGGCATCCCCGATCTCGACCTTAAAGCAATGGGGGCAGATCCCAATGTCCCCGACATCTTTATAGAGGCTGACTGGATGGAGTATGACGGCGATGAGGTCAACATAATGGGTGCAAAGGAAAAAATCCATAAAAAAAGCACCGCTCCTTCGCCGGAAGCGTTGAAAATGGTTTATGAAAGCTTTAAGGAGCATGGCATAAACGTACATATCGATGCCGGTCCCGAATCGATAATGAATTATGAAACGGGCGAAAAATGGGGAAAACTTTCATCTTCGTACGAGCCTGAGTCCGCGTCCGCGTCTTCGTCCGCGTCCGCGATTGAATACAGCGATAGTTTTGAGCTTGGCAGCAGTTTTGAAAATTGGAACAGAACCGCAATTGAAAATTTCACCAAAAACAGATGGACTACATTTAAATATTGTTTGTTCGTAAACCGTTATGATAACGGCTATAGTACCGGTATTGCCGAAAACATAACGGGACAGTTCTTCATTGTTTCAAGCGGAATGATATCCGAATCCGAAACTATCAGGGATCACGATACGGCTCTTGCCGGTACCATAATGCATGAGCTCGGTCATACTCTCGGTTTGTCCCACGGCGGAATTTATACAGATTGTTATACCGGCAAGACTGTTAATGATCATGTAAATCATAAGCCCAATCATTTCAGTATAATGAATTACAATTACCAGCTCGGTGGATTACAGACAGGTACCGACTCGTATAAGATAGACTATCAGGAGTTTAATCTTCCCGAAATTGACGAGGAAAATATTGACGAAAGCCTCGGTATAGATCCCCTCGGTGCAACGAAGGACTGCGGATTAATGTTCAACTTCCGTGATTTTGACGGAACGACAATAACCGATATCGCAGAGCGCGCAATCGATTTCAATGAAGACGGCGTTTTGGATTATAATTTAAAATACAATCTTAATGGCGATAAGGATGAAAAAACCGGAGAGGACATTTTCGGTACTCTGACCGCAACGTCGAACGAATGGGTCAACCTTAAATTCACCGGAGGTCTTATCGGCGGATACGGAGAAGATATTGATTTGGATAAGGTTGGTTCTCTTATACCCGATCCCGGCGAAAACAATGAAACTGCGGAGCAGTCTGTTCAGGAAGCGTTTGAAAAAGGTTTGCTCGGAGAAAAAGACGAATGCGCTTTTGCTTCGACGGACAGAAAAACCGCATACAGCGAAATTTCCGGACAGAATATTAATTTAAATATTAATAATCTTTATCCCGATGATACTTCTGTTGAGCTTACTGTTAAATCTGACGTTCTTTCGGACGTTTACACTTCAAAAATCGACGTAAGTAAATCCGGCGCGTCCGTCAGCATTCCTCTTAAGGATAATCTTACTGCCGGAGAGTATAATATTACTTATTCAATGCTTCTCAAAAACGGAAAAACCGTTGAAAAAACCGGTATTATTGAAGTAAAGGCTCCGGAATATAAACAAATGAAAGTCGGAGAGAGTGCGGACATTTCCGTAGACTCGATTAAATCGTGTGAAATCTCCGATGATAAAATTCTTGAAATCATCGACGGCAAAATTACCGCAAAGGCTGAAGGAACCGCGTTTGTTTTAGTAAAAGCAGATGAGGAAAATTCTTATTGTTTTAAAGTAACTATCGGACATACCGAAGAAAAAATCGACAGCAAACCTGCAACCTGTACAAAAACCGGACTTACAGAAGGTACAAAATGCTCCGTCTGCGGTGAAATCATAAAAGCACAAGAAGAAATTCCCGCATTGGGACACAAGGAAGTAAAAGTTGAAGGCAAGCCTGCAACATGCACCGAAAAGGGACTTACCGACGGCACAAAGTGCTCCGTCTGCGGTGAAGTTGTAAAAGCTCAGAAAGAAATTCCCGCACCGGGACACAAGGAAGTAAAAGTTGAAGGCAAGCCTGCGTCATGCACCGAAAAGGGAATCAGCGACGGCACGAAGTGCTCCGTCTGCGGTGAAGTTGTAAAAGCTCAGAAAGAAATCCCCGCATTGGGACACAAGCAGGTCAAAGTCGAAGGTAAGCCTGCAACATGCACCGAAAAGGGACTTACCGACGGCACTAAATGCTCCGTTTGCGGTAAAACAGTCAAGGCACAGGAGGAACTTCCCGCCCGCGGTCACAGCTTTAAGGACGGCGTCTGCACCGAGTGCGGAGCAATCGACCCCGATTATAAACTTATCCTGAAAAACGGAAGCAAACTTATTCTTAACGCGGATAAAATGTTTATTTATGTTAAGCCCGAAAAGATAAGCGGAGTTACTGCGTCCGAATTTAAATCGGAAATAGAAAGTAATATAACGCTTTCTGTATCGGATTCGGATGTCGTTGTTAACGGTTTAAAATTCAAATTAGGTGTTAATGAATATACCGTTATTGTAATGGGCGACACCTCGCCCGACGGCAAAATTACCGCCAAGGACGCCAGATCCGTTCTGAGAATCGCGGCAAGACTCGACAGTCCCGACTCAGTTACGAAGGAAGCCGCCGATATTGATTCCGACGGTAAGGTGTCGAGCAAAGAGGCGCGCAGTATTCTGCGCTTCGCCGCAAAACTTCAGACAAAAATCGACGGTTAAAAAATCAAAATAAAAGAGCCCGCGCACATTATGAAGTAAAAAATCATTGTTCCGCATGAAAAATGTCCGCGCGGAATCGCCGGATATTTTGCCCCAATCCCGCCCGCTCTTTTTTATCAAAAAACGAAAACGGAGAACGCCCGAAACAAGGCATTCTCCGTTTTTTTGCTGTCTTTTTTTTTGTTAAAATACGCGGTGTTTTTCAATTATATCACAATCCGAATTCGGGGTTAATTACCTCGTATTAAACGGCATTTTTCCGTTCTCAACGCACGATATATACCTTGACCCCGTGGGGCTCAACGCACGCGTTTATTTCGTCCGGCGAAATAAATTCGCTGTCCTCCCACACGTCGGTTACGCTGTATCCGCTCTTTTTTTCAAGGCTTACAAAGCCCAGATTTGCTGTTTCGCTGAGGTCGATTTTAACATTTTTCTTTTTTGACGACTTGTTGAACACGCAGACGGCGATTCTCGAATTTTCAAGCGGTTTTACGAGAATGTCGACGAGTCCCGTTTTTATTCTCCGGCACTGAACGCCGAGAATATCCTGATTTATCGAAATCATTTTTTTATTCGTAATGATTTTATAAACAGGATTTTCGCTGTCAACCGTGCCGTCCGTTTTTATAAATCTGCGCACGTCGTTGCCGAGTATCAGCGGGGCGCACATCATGCACCACAGCGAAAAATGCGCCCTGTTTTCCTCGTTCGTGAGTCTGCCGTTGCCGACCTCGAGCATATCGGGGTCGTTCCAGCCTCCGGGGGCGGAATATTTCCACAGACCGACCGTCCGCTCGTAAATCATGACAATCCACGGCCAAAACGGTTTGATATCGGGCGTTGTCCGCCACAGATTACCGGCCGAACGCGCCCATTTCCACGGTGAATTTTTGCCCCATTCGCAGATTGAAAATACTATCGGCTTAACTTCCGATGAATTTTTTTCAGCGTAATCCCTCGCCGCGCGCTTTAACTCTCTGCCCATTAATGAGTACTGCATTGCGGCGGAGTCGGCGGCGGAGCCTACGGGGTTATAAAATTCGATAATATTTGTACCCTTTTTCAATTTAATATCGCGCTGAACGCGTTTTACTCTGTTGCCCGCGAGATTTTTATCAAAATACAGCCAAATCTCCTCGGAATTGACATTTGCAATCAGGAATCTGTCGGAATCCTTTGACTTTCTGACCGTCAGCGACATTACAGCGTCGGAATCCGTCTCACTCTCGAGCGTAATTTCAAACGAACCGCCGTGCGACGAGAGGGATGTTATATATTCGTAATTATCCTTGTCGCAGTCGCTCATTTTAATAATTCTCGCACTGCCCTTCAGCGTGCAGCCGGACGGCGAATATTTTGCGAACGCCGTCTTTGAGGGGTGCGAAAATTCGACGAATGCGACGTCCGGCGCTTTTTCCGTCAGCGGAATGTTATGGCAGAAGTCGTATTTGAAATATTCGACTCCCCATTCTGCGAGCGTGTCCGCGTCTTCGCGTTCGTGCGTAAGGCTTCCGGGATAATCCTCGCACGTCCTCACGCCGTTTGACGAATACAGACCGAGTTTCAGCCCCTTTGAATTTATGTACTCGCTCAGCGCCTTAATGCCTGAGGGGAAAGTTGCCTTGTCACACTGAAGCCTGCCGTTTTCGTCACGTTCCGAGCTCTGCCAGCAGTCGTCGATGTTTACGTATTTATATCCCGCGTCGAGAAGACCCGAGTCCTTCATCGCGTCCGCAATTTCCCTGATGAGTTCCTCGTTGATTTTCGAAGCGAAAAGATTCCAGCTTGACCAGCCCATAGGGGGCGTGAGCGCCGCCGAATTGTCATAACCGCCGGCGGATTTCTGCGAAAGAGTCAGCTTGTGCGCCATTCGTTTAATTTCACATACGGGGCAGATGTGCTTTTTCTTTAAGAGTGCCGCAGTTCCGGCGAGAGAAGCCGTCAGTACTGCCGCCGCCGCTTTTTTCCCGTTAATCTTTTTCATAATTTATCAGAAGTTCGAGCCGTTGAAGCCCCAGTTTTGATATCCCGAATATTTAACGTATGTTCTGTCCTGCGAAATGCCGAGTTCGTTCTCGATGATACGGCAGAGTTTTTCGGTCATTTTTTCGCTCGCCGACGCGTCAACGTTTCCGAGCAGACTTACGTCAACCATAGCCGAGTCAGTCGAATTGTCGCCGCCGAACCACATTTTTTTGTCACCCTCTACGGCAACCATGAGCCATCTCTCCGTCTTGCCGGGGAAACATTCGATAGCTTTGCCGAATGCTGTTTTGAGCGCCTCCGCCTTCTCGCCGGAAATATTTGCTGTTGTTTTTAATTCAATATAAGGCATGAAAAAGACCTCCTGAAGTGTTTTTTTATTATTATAAAATAAATTTTTGAATATTTCAATATAATACTGTCCGTTCGGCAGCTGACGGATAATCTAAAAGACGATATTATGAAAAAAGGAGGCGGTTTATGCGGGAGACTTGAACAGGGATGGCGCCGTCAATGCAAAAGAGGCGCGGGCAATACTCAGATTCGCAGCAAAACTTGACAAAACGTTGGATATCTGACTGATATATGATGAGAATATAATTAAAATTTGTAATTCTGACAGGATGTGAGCCGAATTTGCATCCTGTTTTTATTTTTGGAAAATAATATTGACATAATGGGAAAGAATGTTATATAATATTTCCGTAAAACAACAATTATGTTTTTCGGAGGCAGGGTTTTATGAAAAAGTGTTTTAAACGCATTATGTCGTGCGTGCTCTGCATTCTCATGTTCGCGGGTATAATCCCCGCGGGGCTTGAGATGAAGGCGAGCGCGGGCGTCTCTGACTACTGTTCCTCAGCCGCGGTTGAGTGGGCTAAGGAGCATTGGAACGACATTGACTCCGTTCTGCTGGGCAAGGGATACTATGCGCCCAAGGACGGCGGAGACTGCGCTAACTTTGTTTCGCAGTGCATTTACATGGGCGGTATCGACATGAATTCAAGCTGGAATTCGTCTGGATATAAGGCTCATTATTCATCCTCGAGCAACGGCTCGTTTATCAGAGCCCAGCAGCTTTACGACTATGTCGTTTCACTGGGCGGAACGAGCGTGCGCAATCCGTCGGCCGGTGATGTAAGCACAGGCGATTTGATATTCTATAAAACGAAAAAAGACGGCAAAATGCACCACAGCGCTATCGTTGTTGACATCGAGGACGGAACGCCCGTTATCGCCGCTCATTCGACGATGAAAAACGGCGTTGAGGTAAGATATAAAACGTCAAACTGGCACTGCTCAGTCACAGGGGACAAAACGTATCTTGTCAAAATGAACGGCTCGCCCTGCGTCGCTCCCAATCCCAGAAGTTTTGACGTTTACACAGCCTCGTCGAGTTCTAAACTCCGTAAATCGGCTTCGGCCTCAAGCTCGGCTCTTACAACGTTCATGAAGGGCGAGTATGCCCACGTCTATGAGACAAAAACCGTTTCGGGCGTTAAATGGGGCAGAACTCAGCGCTACGGAAAATGGGGCTGGGTCAAGTTAAGCGGCTTTAATTATCAAAGACATGTCGAGTCGTATTCCCCGAGCCATATTTTCGGTGACTGGCACGTCGTTAAACAGTCAAACTGCCGTGAGAACGGATATGAAGAGAGAGTCTGTCAGCGGTGCGGATATACCGAACAGCGTACGATCACCGGCGGACATAAGGTTACAAAATCGCCTAACTGCTTAAACGGCTCATTCTGCGATTACTGCGGAGTCAAGGTAAAGGACGCTCTCGGTCATAATATGGGTTCGTGGACGACCGTTACCGCCGCGTCGTGTACAAAGGGAGGCAGCGAAAAACGCGTGTGCTCGAGATGCGGATATTCCCAAACGAGAAACACTTCTGCGCTCGGACATAATTATTCCGGCGCCGTGTCCTCAGCGCCCAACTGCGTTCGGGCGGGCACCGCAACGTACAAGTGTACGAGATGCGGGGATATTTATACTAAACTTACGAATTCGAGCAGCCCGTGGTCGGAGTGGATGACGGCGGATTATTCGTCGAAAATTCCCGCTGACCGAATTCAGAAAAAAACGCAGTACAGATACAGAAACAAACAGACGACCCGGTCGTATGCAACCTCAATGAGCGGATGGACGAGAGGCGGTTACGAGCTTGTAAAGGATTCGAGCAAGTCGGGAACGCGTATCTATGCGCCCGAATGGCACTCGGGTTTTGATAAGTCGAATTCTTTATATAAAAAATACTACGGAACCACCCTTACTCCGTATGAAAACGATACGACTAAGTTTGAAGTTCCCGACGACCGCGACTTTGTTATCGGCTACATATACTGGCACTGGTGCCGAGGCGGAAACCACGGTGCAATAAACCGTAAAATTGCGTGGGAAAAATCATCCGAATTCGATACATTCCATGCGTTTTACCGTGAGGGTTCCGCCGCGGAATATTATCCGCCCGACCCCAAGTATCCCAACGCGTATAAAATTAAAGACACCGACGAGTGCAAAGACACCTATTGGTGGAACGGCAGAAACAGCGGAGTCGACGAGTGCACGTACGTAAAACAGCAGGATTATATTACATATAATAAACGTTATACATATACAAAATGGGGTAACTGGTCAAACTGGCAGGACAGCGCTGTTTCGTCGAATTCAAACCGACAGGTCGAGACTCGAACGCTTTACAGGTATAATCTTCTGGCGCTCGGACACAATTTCAGCGTCAACGCAAGCTATCCCGCGACGTGTACGACGGCGGGCTATAACGGCAAAAAGTGTTCGCGCTGCGGAGCGCTCGACCCTAACGGAAAGACGATTCCCGCGCTCGGTCACAATATGCCCGACTGGAACAAAAACAGAAGCGAATGGTATAAAATCAGCGCAGAGGGCGCAAAAACCACTGTTTACAGAGCCGACTGCCGAAGAAAGTGCGGATATTTCGAAACCAGAGAGGAATCCGGCTGCCGTTATGTTGTAAATAAAACGGTTGCTCCGACGTGTACGGAAAACGGATATACTCTTATGAAGTGTTCGTCTCACGGCGAGACAATGAAAACCAATATCGTCTCCGCGCTCGGTCATGAGTTCGACAGCAAACTTCCCGATAATGCATGGATTACCGACAGCGTTCCGACGTGCGAAAAGGCGGGCAGTATGCACAGAGACTGTATTCGTCATTCCGCATGCGGTTATACGGAGAAAAAGACGATTCCCGCCTCGGGTCATTCATTTGAACATCATGACGCGGTTTCTCCGACATGTACGCTCGACGGCAATTTCGAATATTACGAGTGTTCGGTTTGTCATAAATTATTCGATTCAAATAAGAATGAGACGACAAAAGATAAACTTGTTGATCCGGCAAAAGGTCACGTTCCCGGCGAATGGGTTCGTACCGTCGAGCCCGGCTGCGGAAAAGACGGCTGGGAAGAACAGAGATGCGATGTGTGCAATGTCCTTCTTGACGAACGCGCAATTCCCGGATGGGAGCATGATTATAAGATAACGGAAGACGCGGAGTCTACGTGCATAGAGCCCGGATATACGATATATACATGTTCGCTCTGCGGTGAGGAATATTCCGAGCTCAAGGATTTAAAAGACCATACATGGGGCGAATGGGATGTTAAAGATACAATTTGTATTTATCCCGGAGAAAAAACGAGAGAGTGCTCATACTGCCATATCGAAGAATTTGAGGAAATCCCCGCGAAATACACGGAGCATGACCTTAAAGAGGTAACCGCATCCGACGGATGCAAAGCGTATGAGTGCACGCGCTGCGATTATAAAGAGGACGGCTCTCATAAATTCGTACGCGACACTGCAAACGATATCAAGCCTGCATGTACCGAACCGGGAAGAGAAGCATATAAATGCTCTGTCTGTTCGGCTGTAAAATACGTTGAGCTTCCAGAAACGGGACACGATTATAAAGAGACCGAATCGGTTCCCGCATCGTGCGTAAAAGCCGGTTATACGCTCATGGTCTGTGCAAACGATTCATCTCATCGTTACAACAAGGAGACTTCTCAGCCTCTCGGACATGATTACGATTATTCATCACCCAAATCAAACTCCGATAAAACTCACAGCTACGA
>DJEG01000123.1:0-7869 GCA_002431305.1 Ruminococcaceae bacterium UBA5904
ACGCACCCTACATCGGCGGGAAGTTTGCCTATCGGAACTTTTCTGCCCGTCGCGGACTGAATCATCATTTTCTCCGCGCCCTGCGGGTATTTCGATTTAAGAGCCATAACGTCGACCTTAAAGTCTTTTTCCGTATTTTTCGAAGCTATGTTTTTAAGAATTTCGATAGCGTCGGGTTTATTATCCTCAACCGCGATAACGATATGTTTAAATCCGAGAAGTTCGGCAAGAGAGTAAACTCCGCCCATAACGTCCCACGAATTGTCGATACATTCGCGGTAGTCGACTGTGATATACGGCTCGCACTCCGCCGCGTTTACGATAAGAGTATCGATATTCTTATCGGGCGAAAATGCAAGTTTTACGCTCGTCGGGAATCCCGCGCCTCCGAGACCAACGAGACCCGAAGCTCTTACGGCTTTTACAAGTTCATCGCGAGTTTCGACCTTGGGCGGCTCTATACCCTCGAAAAGTCTCATCTCACCGTCGTTTTCAATCGTAACAGCGTCAACCATACTGCCGTTTGCAAGTTTTACGGGGCCTATCGCCGTAACCTTACCCGAAATCGAAGCATGGACGGGCGCGGACACAAACGCGTCCGAATCGCCTACAACCTGCCCCACGCCTACGATATCGCCGACTTTTACTGTCGGAGTACACGGTGCGCCTATGTGCTGCTGCATGGGCAGTAAAACCTTGTCCGGTATTTCGATTCTTTCCACGGGCAGGTCGGCGGTTATCTTGCGGTGATCGACTTTGACTCCGCCTCTGACGTTCTTAACGGCTTTAAGAACGCCCTTCATATGGGCTTTGCTCATATTATTTTCTACCTCCATTTTTTGCTTTTATATAAATGAAATTATTGTCTCGATAAAATTTTCGTTATGGGCGGGATTACGATTTTTAATACTATTCCCGTGACGACTCCGGAGCCTAACGCGCATATTATCATAACGGGCAGATATCCGGCGACGGAGAACGTCGACATGTAAAATCCCGCTGCGATAAGCTGACCTATGTTGTGAAACAAGGCTCCCGTAACGGACAGGAATATATATGAAAGACTTCTGCCGTTTTTTTTCGATACGGCGAGGACGGCTATTAGAATTATAATGCTTAACAGTCCGCCCGCAATACTCATAAAGAACGCGGCCGCTCCCCTCGTTATCAGGACAAAAACGGATTTTATAATAACGATTATAACCGCGTCTGCGTACGAAAAATTCAGCAGCGCGAACATGACGGCTATATTTGCAAATCCTATTTTAGCCCCCGGGGGCAGAGCCGATATCGGCGGTATCAGATTTTCAAGGAATGACAGCGCGACAGCGAGCGCGGCGGTTATACCCGTATACGCGGTTCGTTTTGCCGCGGAAATATGTTTTTTCGGCAATTATATCACCTAATATGAGATTATGTCGGGGCTTTCGCTTTTTTTATCCCCTGACAGCGTAATAACGACCTTTTCCGGCAGACATGCCGCCGTATCCCCGGGGTTTTCAAGCTTCCCCGACTTTACGCACAGCTTGTCCCTGCAGTCGCTTTGCTTAAAATATATAGCATCCTTTTCGACTCTGACGACAACTCGCCCGTCACGTAAAGGGATATCATAGCTTTCCGATACGGAATCAAGATCTATCGTCTCAACGGTCTCGCCCGAGCAGATTATCTGCGCCGTAACGCTTTTTTTATTCTCCTTAGAATAAATTATAAACGAAACAGAGCAGACGAGCAATATAATAATTATTACAGCGTCGCTTTTTTTTAAAAGTTTTCTCTCACTCATTCATCGTCACGTTATCCTTTATACCGTCGGTCATTTTAACGCTTCCGTCATCCATAATGAAAAATGCGTCGGCTGAGTATTTTTCGAGCAATTCAAGACTCTTTTCGTACCCGAGAACGAAGCACGCCGTAGACAGAGAATCGGCGTAAACTCCGCTGTCATACGTAACGACCGTAACGCTTTTAAGTCCGCTTTCGGCGGGATAACCCGTAAAGGGGGAGAGAATATGATGATACGTTTTTCCGCCGGACTCAAAATACTTTTCGTAGCTTCCGGACGTCGAAACGAAGCTGTCTTTATATAATTTAATAACGGCAATATATCCCGTATTATCGCGTTCGGGCTTTCTTACGCCCACGCCCCAGTGGTCGGAATTCGGATTTTGGCCGAACACGCCGACTGTTCCGCCGACGGACACGACCGCGCCCGAAACGCCCTTTGTGTTTCTGAGAGCGGAAACAGCCTCGTCCGCGCCCGCGCCCTTGCCCGACGCGCCGAGGTCGAGATGAACGCCCGCGGGAACGCTTACGTTATTACCCGATATTTTTATATTTTCATATCCGACGAATGAAAGACCCTTTTGAATCTCATCGTCTGCCGGAACCCTCTGATTATCCCCGCCGATATCCCACATTTCGGACAGATTTCCGACCGTGATATCGAGCGCGCCCGCACTGTCTTTGCATACATCGAGCGTTTTATTTATTACAGAAACGGTTTTTTCGTTAACGTCTGCCGAAGAATCTGCGTTGATTTTACTTATATCGCTGTTATCGTTCGTTTTCGAAATGAGAGAATCGAGATTTTTAACAGCCGAAACGGCGTTCTCGACGCCCTCGGACGTATGTCTGCCGTACGCCTTTACGGTGATAACAGTACCCATCGCAACGTCGGTTTTCGAGTCCTCGCCGGTTTTGAAAAACAGCGCGTAAATGCACGACACGGCGATAATTACAATAAAAACGACAGTCAGCGGAATAACCGTATTTTTAGTTCTCTGTTTCATGGCAGTATACCGAAATGCTTTCCTATATCGTGAATTCTTTTATAAAACGGGACGTTCCACAGACTTTCGTCCGCGGGTTCTATTCCCATTTTTCTGAGTATTGAAATAACTTTTGAAAGTCTTGATTTATAATCCGCGCAGTTTTTGTTTTCCTCCTCGGTCCAGCCCGTCTCCGCGACGGCTGTCATTCTCGGAAAAAACATAAACTCCATCTGCTTGTCAGTATCTATATATTCGCTCCACAGCGGTGTTTCCACGCCGATAATATGCCCTCTGCCGGTTTCACTGAGCTTATTCGATTCCGGTTTATAATTATAAACCTTGTCAAGCGGCGTCATGCCGTACGGGTAGTCGAGATAGTAGTGATAGAAGTCGGAAATTATAACATCCCCGCCCGCATTTGCATATTTTACGCACAGGTCGTCCCTGTCCATCCACATCTGCGCGGTAATTCCGCTGAGAAATCCGCTTTTGAGACTCTCGTTCCAGCATATGACCTTTTTGCCTTTGGATTTTAAATATTCCGCAATCTCGTTTACGAAAAAGCCCTGAAGCTCCTCTTCGTCTTTGAGACCTTCCTTTGCGATTTTTGCCTGACAGTACGGGCATCTGCGCCACTTCGTTTTAGGCGCTTCGTCTCCGCCGATATGTATGTACTCGCCGTCGAATACCTCGCATACCTCGTCGAGCAAATCCTTTACAAACGAATACGTCGTAACCTTGCCCGCACATAGAATATCGCGAAAAATACCTTGTTTCGTAACCACGTCGATGGGTTTTTCCTCGCACGAAAGATACGGGTACGACGCTATAAGGGACGAGACGTGACCGGGCATATCTATTTCGGGAATAACGGTTATAAATCTGTCACGGCAGTATTTTACAATATCGGACATTTCCTCTCTCGTATAGAATCCGCCGTAACGTTCATTAACGTGCTTTTTGCCGAAATCCGAGCTTTTTCTGTACGAACCTATCTCGTTGAGCAGAGGGTATTTTTTACTTTCGAATCTGAATCCCTGGTCGTCTGAAATATGCCAGTGAAAAACGTTGAATTTAAAAAGCGCCGCCGCGTCTATCATTTTTTTTATCTGTTTTACCGACGGCATATGTCTTGCCGAGTCGAGCATAAAACTCCTGTAACGGTACCTCGGAGAATCCTCTATCCGGCAGCACGCGATTTTACCGTCCGGCGCGAGCATCGCAAGCTGTTTGAGCGTCTGCCAGCCGCGGAAAAGCCCCTCGTTTGACGACGAAGCGAGCGTTATGCTCTTTTCGGTGATTTTTAAAATATACGACTCCGCGCCCTCTATATCGCAGTCAATTACGGTCTTTACGCTCTGCGCGAGATTTTCATTCTCAAGAATTCTGTAGTATCCGTCTGACTGAGTATAATTTTTTACCTGAGGTATAACGTCGGGAACCATATAACCGCCTCCGATAATTTTTGACGAACAATTCGAATCGTCCGGAATAACCGCATATTTATATACTTATACAGTATAGCATATTTAAGTTCACAGTGTAAATAAAAAATAATAAATTTATATAAAAAAACGCCCCGAAACGTTCGGCTTCAGGGCGGGCATATTTCATATTCCGACTTTTTTAAGCGTTTTGTCTATCAGCATTTTAAATAAGGATTCCGCTTTCCGATAAAGAGAGGATTTGAACAGCGGTTTTTCAATAAGATTTTTCCTTATAATCAACAGCATCGCAAAGATACACAGAAGTTCCGGTCCCGCGTCACGCTGCTTTTTTTCATTGTTTGCACCGGCTTGAGTCTTTGACAAGGTAACTGCAGACAAATTCATAATATTTCGGCAAAAAAAACGCCGTCCGCCCTTTCCTGATTTTTCAAACACCATAACACCATTATACTTATTTTTTTACAAAATACAAGTCGTTTTTATTGACTTGTCACACAAATAAGGCTATTATAGTTTATACACATCGATAACACAATTGAGGAAAAAGAAATGAGTAAAAAAGTAACCGTTTTAATAAATTCATGCGACTTATATAAATCTGCATGGGAGCCGTTTTTGGAATTATTTCTCATACAGTGGCCGGATTGTCCGTATGATTTTGTAATTAATTCCGAAACGCTGGACTATACCGGAAATAAAAAAAACGTAAAAGCCGTCCATCCTGACGATAAAAACATGACATGGACTCAAAGATTCAGATACGCTTTGAATCATATAGAATCCGAATACGTTTTGTTTTTTATTGAGGATTATTTCGTTTTGAAGCCTGTTAATACAAGAGTGTTTGAACACGCCGTAAAAGTAATGGATGAAAATCCGAACGTCGGCATGATAAGTCTAGCTTCCACCCAAAAAACAGGGATAAAAACCGACGATTACGAGGATAATGATTTTTATTCGAGAAAAATCGACGAGAAAAATCTAATCTGGTGCAGAACGAATTTATACAGAAAAGACTACTTGTTAAAATTACTCAGAGACCATGAAACTATATGGAATTTCGAATCGTACGCTTCATACAGAGCGATGAAACTTCCTTATATCATAATTACAACAGAACAACAACTCCCCCGAAACCTTCACATTCAGCGTAAAGGTTGAAAACGGAATCGGAATAACCCGTCGGAAATGGCTTAAGGGCAACGTAGATTTATTTAAAAAATACAATATTAACGTTGATTTTGACGAACTCGGTTTTCACGGCGAATCCGCTCCTAAAAAACCTGCGGAAGAAAACGGCGGTTTGTTAAGAGAATCCGCATACAAAGTAAAAAAAATGGATGCGCGATAAGAAAAAAGAAATGAAAACGCAAATAAGTATAATAAAATCAAAAAGATGACCCGCAAATCAAAGCGGATCATCTTTTTCAGTCGTTTTATACAACATAAGCGTTTCGTAAAGTTTTGCTCTTTTCCCCGCTTCTTTTGCGGCGGCGGAAACGTTTATTTTCGGTCTTTTACCCATAAGCGAGCGGATAAGGTATCTCAACCCGAAGAAAAGCCAGCCTATCGGCAGCAGGAATTTAAGCTTTTTTGCAATAATCCATTTTTCGTACACGATTCTGTTCGCGTTAAAAAACAGACTGCCGAGCTTTGAGCGTTTTTTCTCGCCTCCCGCTCTCTGCATTATCATAGCCTCGTGTCCCCTGTCCGAGTTTTTCTGTCCGAAATTACCCGCAGAAAACACGTCTTTCATTATATTTACGCATATATTTTCGTCAATTTTTTCAGTAAATCCGCGTTCGTCCGCACCGAGAAACATTGACGAAATTTTTGTCATTATGCATGTAAATTTCCACAGACCGACGCGGTTAAGCTTTTCGTAAAACAGCGATACAAATTCGTCCTCGTTAAACGAATTTTCGAATACTGCAAAGTCGTCAATATGACGTAATCCGAGCCCTTCGCCCGTCATGTGATGCGCCGAATGGATTAAAATTATCAATCCGTGATGAAACGCGGACGGGATTTTCACAGAGCCGAAATCGGTGTTTATCAAAACGGATTTATCGAAAATATCGTCAAAATATTTTCTTATAATTTCGCCCGTTTCTCCTTTCGGAATTCCGGACGGTTCGCGGTGAAGCTCGTAACGGCAGTCCCCTTTTTCGAAAACAATATGAACGCCGTGTCCCTCGTGCGACATTTTAAATCCGTCTGCAACAAGTATGTCCGAGGCCTTTTCGATATCTCCGCCATTTACCATAAAATCGACGTCGCCCATATCCCTTAAAAGAGGGTCGGGGTAATAGTAAGCCGAAGCGTAACCCTTTAAAATAACGTAATCTATCCCCGCGTTTGTCATCAGCTCATGAAGACGCGCGTGCTGTGAATCGACCGCGACGTTTCGCACGAGTCTTGAGCGCATCATACGCCTTATCACGCCGATATCATTCGATTCGCCGTCGATTTTATACGACGAAAACGCAAGCGACGACACGCCCTGCGCGTAAGCTTCCTGCCACACAGAGCCTATATCCCCGTTTTTTATATTCGGCATATCGGAGCAAAACAGCGCATGCGAAACGAGAGACAGAACGTTATTCTCTTTTTCGGTAAAGTTAAAAGAGTCGGGATTCATAATTTCAGACATTTTCGGCGAAAGTATCGGGCTTTGACGGGTCGAACTGCTCGTTTGCCCACATAAATGTGACGAGCGGTTCGGTTTTTGATAAATTTATAATATTGTGAGTATAACCGGGAAGCATGTGCACAGCCTGCATTTTCTCGCCCGAAACTTCAAATTTAATAACTTTTTCATCGCCTATCCGCCTCATTTCGATGAGAGCTTTACCGGAGACGACAATAAAGAATTCCCACTTAGAATTATGCCAGTGCTGACCTTTCGTAATACCGGGATTGCTTACGTTTACTGAGAACTGACCGCAGTTTTCGGTCTTTAAAAGCTCCGTGAAAGAACCCCTTTCGTCCTTGTTCATTTTAAGATCGAACGCAATTTTATCCTCAGGCAGATACGAAAGAAAAGTCGAATACAGCTTCTTTTTAAACGAGCCGTCGGGAATTTCAGGCATAACTAAAGTAGCCGGCTGGGCGGCGAATTCGTTTAGATAATTCACGATTTCACCAAGCGTAACCCTGTGCGTAACGGGGCAGTAACAGTATGTACCCGCAGTGTCGGGGATAACGTCAAGCCCGTCGAAACGGCACCTGTGTTCTTCCCCCTCGAGCGCGTCGAGCATTTCATCTACAAGATCGTCTATATATAAAAGCTCGAGTTCGGTTTTTTCGTCGTTTACTGTAACGGGCAGTCCGCGCGCGATATTATAACAGAACGTCGCAACAGCCGAATTGTAATTGGGTCTGCACCACTTGCCGAACAGGTTGGGAAAGCGGTAGACGAGCGTTTTTACGCCCTTAATTTCGCCGTACGAGATAAGCAGATTTTCGCCCGCAAGTTTGCTCTGTCCGTAGACGGAACCCGCATATCTGCCGACAAGCGACGCCTGCACCGAGGACGAGAGCATTATCGGAGCCTTGCTCTTATTACGTCTCAGCGAATCGAGCAAAGTTTCGAGAAAACCGACGTTTCCCCTCATGAATTCGCTCGTATCGTCGGGTCTGTTTAC
>DJEG01000123.1:7962-17615 GCA_002431305.1 Ruminococcaceae bacterium UBA5904
TCGGCGGTATTTCCGATATCATAGCGGTATATTTCATCTATTTTTAAATTCGGACGCGTTCTGTTCTTTGAATTTTTGATATTCAATAAATTCTCGACAAGATTTCTGCCGACAAATCCGTTTGCACCTGTTACTAATATATTCATATCAATACTTTCTCCAAACCGTTTTATTAACTATCGACGTATAGCTCTGTATAAGATTTACGATTTTATCCGACACGTTTTCGTCCGTGTAATCGGGAACGCACGTGTAAACTTTTCTGTTCGAATTCATCATCAGCGCGGTTTCGGCGGCCTGCAAAAGAGAGTCGGAATCAATACCCGCAAGAACGAAACAGCCCTTGTCGAGAGCCTCGGGGCGTTCGGTTGAGGTTCGTATACACACGGCGGGAACGGGCGTTCCCTTGCTCATGTAAAAACTCGATTCCTCGGGCAGAGTTCCCGAATCGGAAACGACCGCGAACGCGCGAGACTGTAATTTATTATAATCTATAAACCCGAGAGGTTCGTGCTTTATAACGCGCTTATCGAGCTTAAATCCCGAAGCGTCGAGCCGTTTTGCCGAACGAGGATGGCACGAGTAGAGGACGGGCATATCGTACTTTTGAGCAAGAGCGTTGACAGCCGTAAAAAGGGACGTAAAATTTTTTTCGGTATCGATATTTTCCTCGCGGTGCGCCGAGAGAAGAATATATTTTTTATCTTCAAGACCGAGACGTGCGAGGATATCGCTTTTCTCTATCTCGTCATAGTGCGCGTCAAGCACCTCCGCCATCGGCGAACCCGATACGAAAGTGCGCTCTTTAGGCAGTCCGCACTCGTCGAGATACCGTCTCGCATGCTCGGTGTACGCTATGTTTACGTCGGAAATTATGTCGACGATACGCCTGTTTGTCTCCTCGGGCAGGCACTCGTCCTTACAGCGGTTGCCCGCCTCCATGTGAAAAATCGGGATGTGAAGCCGTTTTGCCGAAATCGCGGAAAGACAGCTGTTCGTATCGCCGAGAATCAGCAGAGCGTCGGGATTAATCTCTCTCATCAGCTTATATGACGAGGAAATAATATTTCCCATGGAATCGCCGAGGTTATCGGCGGCACAGTCGAGATAAATTTCCGGCGCGTCAAGACCCAAATCCTTAAAAAATATACCGTTTAAATTATAATCGTAGTTCTGTCCCGTGTGAGCAAGAATCGTATCAAAGTACATTCGGCACTTTTTGATAACCTCCGAAAGTCTTATGATTTCGGGGCGCGTTCCGACGATTATAAGCAATTTCAGTTTTCCGTTATTTTTAAAAGAAATATTATATTCCATATTCTTCTCCGAATATTATTAAAGTCTGCCGAGCTTTTCGAGTTCTTCTCTTATATATCTTAATTCGAGCAGTTTTTTCTTGACTCCCTCAACGTCGAGAATCGTCGTGTTGTTTGAATTGAATTCGGTCAGCGTATTTCTCTGCGCCTCGCCGGCGGTGAAAAACTTATCGTAATTCAAGCTCCTGTTGTCTGCGGGAACTCTGTAAAAGTTTCCGAGATCCTCCGCGTGCGCGCACTCCTCGTTTGTAAGGAGCGTTTCGTACATCTTCTCGCCGTGGCGGATTCCGATAATTTTGATGTCGTTCTCGCTGCCGCCGAAAAGCTCGCATACTGCCTTCGCCTGCGTATGAAGAGTGCACGACGGGGCTTTCTGAACGAGAATGTCACCGCTTTGAGCGTTTTCGAACGCAAATATGACGAGTTCGACCGCTTCCTCCAACGACATTATGAATCTCGTCATGTCGGGATTCGTAACGGTAATAGGCTGACCGTTCTTTATCTGCTCTATCCACAGCGGGATGACCGAACCGCGCGAACACATTACGTTGCCGTAGCGTGTACAGCATATTTTTGTTTTGCCGGGCGAAACGGTACGCGATTTCGACGTCGCGACGCGCTCCTCGAGAGCTTTGGTTATACCCATCGCGTTTATCGGGTATGCAGCCTTGTCCGTCGACAGGCAGATAACGGATTTTACGCCCTCGTCGATCGCTGCGGTGAGAACGTTATCGGTGCCTATTACGTTCGTTCTGACAGCCTCCATCGGGAAAAATTCGCACGACGGAACCTGTTTTAGCGCGGCGGCGTGGAAAATGTAGTCTACGCCGTGCATGGCTCCCCTTACAGAGGATAGATCGCGGACGTCGCCTATATAGAATTTGATTTTATCTGAAAACTCGGGGAACCTCGCCTGAAAATCATGGCGCATATCGTCCTGTTTTTTTTCGTCGCGCGAAAAAATGCGGATTTCTCCGATATCCGAGGTCAGGAAGCGGTTTAATACGGCGTTGCCGAACGAACCCGTACCGCCCGTGATAAGAAGCGTTTTATCTTTAAATTGTGACATATTTATCCCCTCTCACTCTGCGGACTCGACGCACGGAAGCACCGCGTGCCCCCAGTCCTTAAACCAGTGTTTTAATTTTATCGAATCATCGGAATGTTCGACGTCGAATCTTATTCCGTTGACTCTGTCATAATACGTAACGTTACCCGAAACATCCTCGTTGTACAGGATTATGTCGGCTTTATACTTTCCGGGAACAAGGTATGACGTGTCGAACGTAAAATCGGCGGTATTAATTTCTGCGTTATGTTTAAGTTCTCCGCAGAACACGACTCCGACAGGCGACGTGTCTATGACGTTTATAACCATCTTCATTTTAAGAGTGTCGGACTGCGTAGACTCATCATTTTTATACGTAACTCTGAACGGGAATTTATCTCCGTATGAAAAATGATTAGACTGCATACCCGGGTACTCAACGCTCTGAACGGTATGCGTCCTCAAACATTTTTTTGCTCTCTTATCGTTCGACGTGTCAAAATACACAGCGTTTTCATAATCTTTATTTTGCATATATACGGATATCGCTTCCTCCGTATTGCCGTCGAATACGACCTTGCCGTGAGACAGCACGACGCACCTGTCGCACAGAGCCTTTACCGTAACCATGTTATGACTTACGTACAGTATAGTTCTGCCGTCCTCGGACGCGACCTTTTTCATCTGGTCTATGCATTTATTCTGAAAGTTAACGTCGCCGACGGCGAGAACCTCGTCCATTATCATTATCTCGCTGTCAAGGTGCGAAGCTACGGAGAACGCAAGCTTAACCTTCATACCGGACGAATATCTCTTTACCGGCGTATCGATAAACTGGCCAACCTCCGAAAACTCGACTATCTCGTCGAATTTCTTATCTATCTCGGCTCTGTTCATGCCGAGTATCGCGCCGTTTAAATATACGTTCTCGCGTCCCGTCAATTCGGGGTGAAATCCCGTACCTACTTCAAGCATGCTCGTGATTCTGCCGTTCATGTATATGGTTCCCTTTGTAGGAGCCGTAACACGGCAGATAAGTTTTAAAAGAGTGGACTTGCCCGCGCCGTTTTGTCCGATAATGCCTATCGTCTCGCCCTTTTTTATATCGAATGAAACGTCGTTTAAGGCTAAAAATCTCTCATTTTTACCGTGCGCGGTTTCGCCGATTTTCAAATTCGGATCCTCTTTATGCATAAGACGCGCAAGCTTTGACTGTATCTCTCTCTTAAGCGTCGCACCGCCAATCATACCGAGTCTGTATTCCTTTGAAACATGCTCTATTTTTAAAGCCAATTCTTCCATAATGCACCTCACACCGTATCAAGGAACGTTTTTTCGACTCTGCCGAAAAGCAGTACGCCGATAAACAAAACGATTAACGTTGTCACCCAGCTTATCGCGTAAAACATCCAGTCAATCTCTCCCGTGCCGAGAAACGCGTATCTGAAAACGTTTATTATCGGCGTTATGGGGTTTAACATATATAGATAATATATCGGCTCTTTAGCGGCCAGCGTCGAACGGCTGAACATATCGTACGCGACGGGCGAGGCATACGACCAAAGACTCACGCCGAAACTTACGAGCATGTTAAGGTCTTTATATTTCGTCGTAAGAGACGATATGATAATTCCGAATCCTGCGCCTAGAGCCGCCGTCTGAATAAGAACAATCGGCGTCATGAGTATGTATAAATTCGGGTGAACGCCCATTCCCCTAACAGCGTAATAAATAAGAAAAATAAGCATAAACGCGAATTGAATAAAGAACGTGATAAACTGCGATAACGCGGAGGTTATCGGCATGGCAAGACGGGGAAAGTAAACCTTGCTGAATATATTGGAATTGTTTATAAAAGTGCCCGAGTTATCCGTAAGCGTATTTGCGAACAACTGCCAAAGTATATTGCCCGAAAGAAAGAATATGAAATTAGGAACACCGGCCGCGCCCAGCCCTGCGATGCTTCCGAAAATAATGGTATATACGACCGTCGTCAGAAACGGCTGAATTATCGCCCACGCGGGACCGAGAATCGTCTGTTTGAATTTTGCGACGAACGTTCGTCTGACGAGCAGGTATATAAGATCTCTGCAGTACTTCAGACCCTTAACATCAACGTCAAATAACCTATGATCCGATCTTACGACCGCTGTCCATTTTTGTTCTTCCATACAACAATTACACTCCGTTATATCATTTCAGTCCGCCGTCAGGGCAGCAAACCGGTTTTTATTAAGTATTTTTATAATATTGACCTTGCCCGGAAACGGCTGTGTGTCGTTTATTATTCCGTATTCGTCCGACTCCAAATGCGCGTATATTTCACAGTCATACTTTTTATCTTTTCTGTTGTTTATAAGTATTTTATTATCAAACGGGAGCTTTGCAAACTCCGCCATGAAGAACAATCCTGCGGTCGGAGAAAGATACGGCGTTTTCAGAATCCTGTAAACCCATCCGCCCCGGCAGTTGTTGGAGATGACGGAAAAGTCGAGCCGGGAGACGAACAGAGATATAAAAAAACCTCTTATTTTGAACAGAATTTTCCTCTTTTTTAATTCTATCCGATTATTAGCCTTTTTCAATTTTCGTCTGATATACTTTCCTGTCATTTTCTCACCGCTGAATTATTTTTTATGTCTCAATTTTTTATAAACCGTGCCGACAACCGCGCTTTCGGTTAAAAAATTCATAACCGCGCGTTTTTTTTCATCTCGTTTTTTCCGTTTTATCTCTTGAGCATTATATTTATCGGCGAAATCGAGAAGTCCCTGCGCGTCTTTTTTATGAATATAATCATACTCGGCTTTTAATAACGTGTTTAATTTTTCGACGGGTATATGACCGTAAAATTTTTCGCACACGGGGTCATTCATTATATCTTCTATAATTCTGATTTTTTCCTCACGGCTGTTCGGGCAGAGAGGTTTTAATTCGTTTTCGATACAGTCGGTGATGAAGAAAAACGCCCGCAGATGCATTTGATCCAAATAATCGCGTTCCTTGAAATTCTCGGTAATGCCGTATAAATCATCTATAAGATATGTATACAGCGTGTGCAGATTTTTCGTATACCCTCTCGACAGAGAATCGGAAACGACTCTGTTATGATAGAAATAATCGTCGCCCATGTAATAAAAATTATTACTTGCAAGGGTCGTTTCGTATGTAAACTGAAGATCCTGGCTTCTTCGAAGCCGTCTGTCGAATTTAATATTGTTATTTAATATCGTCGAACGCTTGTATATTCTGAGACAGTTTGACCAGCGGATCGCCCGCTTGCCCCCGTCCTTTGAAACGTACGCGAGCGTTTTGGGCAGAATTTCGTCGAGAATCCCGCTCCTGTCATACGCGCCCGAATTCATTTCCGGAGTAAAACGGTAACCGTCCTCGTTTTCCACGCAGTTGCAGAATACGATATCGGCATTATTTTCATTCGCCGCCGAATACATTTTTTCGTACATATCGGCTTCGACCCAATCGTCGGAATCGACAAAACCCATATACTCTCCGTTCGAGCGTTCTGTTCCGTCCTGTCTCGCGGCGGCAAGACCTTCGTTCTGCTTTTCATAATATATAACACGGCTGTCGGACAGATAACTTTTGCATATCTCTCCGCTTTTATCGGTCGAGCCGTCGTTGACAATGACGATCTCTATGTCTTTAAGCGTTTGATTTACAATGCTGTCAAGACACTGTTTTAAATACTTCTCTGCATTATAAACGGGAACTATAACGCTGACTTTAGCCATCTATTATCTCCATCCATCTGTCCGTTATTTTTTCAACCGACTGCGTTTTTCGAATTTCCGACGCATTTTTACCGAGCATTTCGGCAAAGTCGGGATTTTCGGCAATTCTTATCATAGCCCCCGCAAGTGTCTGCGCGTCGCCGACCGGGGTCAGCAGTCCGTTTACTTCGTTCTTGATTACAGCTCTCGCTCCGCCTGCGGGACAGTCCGTACAAACGCACGGCATACCCATAGCCATGGCTTCGAGCATTGAATTCGACATTCCCTCGTAGTCGGAGGACGAAACGAACATCGCGCAGTCGTATATAAGCGAATGAACGTCATTCCGTGCGGGAAATATACGAACGCTGTTTTCGAGTGAATTCTTTTTTATTTCGTCGTTTACTTTATCAATATAGCCCCCCGCGTCGTTTCCGACCGCGTCGCCGTAGATAAACAGTTCGTAATCAGGGAAACGCTCATGAAACAAAGCGAATGCGTCAACGAGCATGATAAGATTTTTCTGCGACGAAATTCGGCAGAAGTTTACGACTCGTTTTTTTCTTTCGCCGTCAAACGGTTCAGGCAAATCGCTTTTTACGGGGTTGAATATAACAGTACCGCGCACTGGTGTGTTCTTTTTATACCATTCCTCCACGCCGTAGGACTGGAATACGAATTCGTCGGCATTTTTAAATTCGCTTTTTATAAACGACTTCACAGTCTCGCTCGTCGTCTGCTCGGGGTCTCCGCGTTCGGAAATAATCAGACGGTTTGTCTTATTTACCGACAGCAGGGATAAAAAAATCGAATCATATAAAAATGCAGCGACCGCGCTGTTTTTGTGCGTCTTGAAAAACAAACGCATAAATGATATTTTATCGTAATTGCGGGCTTCGTACTTTAAAATTCGGCTCTTATCGGACTGTTTTGTAAGTTTTCCGACCGCTCGTGCGTAAAGCATTATAGTGTCCGAACTCATTTTTGCATTGCTTTTAATCGAATCCGGAACCGAGATTACTTTTATATTTTTATCGATATCGGAAAGCTTCGCTTCACTCATCGGCTGTCCCGTTATCATCAGCGTAACGTCATATCCGCTCTTTACCGCACCGGAGGATAGCAGAGACACGACGCGCTCGGCTCCGCCCCCGCTCATACAGCTTATGACAAAAATCAGCTCTTTTTTCATACCGCAAATTACCCTGTGATCTTTCTTTTAATTCTCTTTAATCCCGTATAGATTTTTTTCTTTGCAAAATATCTTTTAAGTCCCTGTTTATCGCCGTTTACAATCATTTTCCAAACCGTTTTATAAGCGTCGGACAGATACGGATTGTTTTCGAAACCGCGCAGGGCTTCCTCGGGAACATACGAGTTCCAATAATACTTTAACAACAAATCGTGCGCCGTGCTGTCCTTTGCCTTCAGATAAAAACGGATTAACGTATACATAGCTTCCGATAACCATTTCGCGTTCAGTTTTAAATTATACTCGTCGTTATCCATGCCCCATTTTTTCAGATATCGTTTTATTTCGTAATAAACATGAACGGTATTATTTTTATCAAGCATTTCATAGGAAACCGAGCGTGAAATGCCGTTCGGATTGTATCTGTAAAAATAAAGAGGAGTATTAATATATAATATTCTCTCGGACTGAGTAATCGGGTAAAGAGTTTGGAGCAGATCCTCAGCCATATTTCTGTTATAATATTCGCTGTAATCCGTCGGATTCGACTCTATGATATTACGTTTCACCGCTTTTGTCCATATCGACGTTATTAAATTATTGCTTATGAGGCATTCATATAATCTTTTTTTTGACTCGTCCTCAAAAACCTTGTCGGCATTTGATAAAGTCTCTTTTCTGTTTTCTGTTTTTTCGTCCGAATAGTAAACGAACGAATATATAATCATATCGGGAGAATCATATTCCTCTGTTTTTTCATTTACGGTTTTTAATAAATCCAACGATACGAAATCATCCGAATCAACATTCAGTATATAGTCGCCCGAGGCATGTTTGTTCCCGGTAACTCTTGCGGAGATAAGCCCCCCGTTCGGCTTATGAATTACCTTAATTTTATCCGGGTTTTGTTCTGCATATGTATCGCATATACGGCTCGAAGAATCCGTCGAACCGTCGTCGACCAAAATTATCTCAAAATCACGGTATGTCTGGTTTATAAGAGAATCAAGACATTCATTTAAATATTTTTCGGTATTGTACACCGGAACTATTATGCTGAACTTCATAAAATCACCGTTCTAAAAGTCTGTCCCATTGTTTTTTATAATTTTTCAGATCGCCGGAATGATCGGCATTTTTTAAATTATCAACTATTTCGCCGTAATAATTTTTATCTGTTAACAGTCTCATTATTTCGCACGCCGCCGACTCCTCGTCAATTTTGCAGACAATGCCGGTTTCTCCGTTTTTTATAAGGCTTCTGCCTCCGAGAGTATCTGTAGAAACAACCGGTTTATTTAAAATCTGCGCCTCGATAATAACGACGGGCATAGCCTCCTCATACGACGGCTGAACATATATGTCGCACGAAGCTATATACGGGTACGGATTTTTCTGCATTCCGACGAATTCGATATTGTCCGTTATGCCGAGATCCTTTACGAGCTGTTCGATGTTTGCTCTCTCTGCTCCGCCGCCGACAAAACGCCACAGAAAATCAATTTTGTTGTCTTTTAATATTTTTGCGGTTCTGCATGCAAGGTCGAATCCTTTGACTTTTGCAAATCTACCGCATGTACACAGAATAAAACGTCCGTCCGGATTTTCGACGTTAAACTCTTTTGCGCAGCCGGCAACAAATCCCGGGTCAACGTAATTTTCGACAATGACGGTTTTCCCGCGCATTTTCGGGTACCATTTTTCAACAAGCTCCGCCTGTTCTCTGTTAAGAACGCCGAACGCGTCAAATCTTTCGCTTATCGACTTATATAATTCGGGCTGTTCCTGTGTGCTCGAATGAAAAAAGGCTGCTTTTTTTCGGGCGTTCACGTACTTATCGACAAACTGGGGAGTAAATCCCTGAGAATATGCAACGGCGATATCGAAATCTCTGTTTTTCATATAATGCCGATATTCATACTCCATCTGCATTTTTCTGATTTTTTCATTTAATCTGTTTTCTGTCTGTGTTTTCCTGTTTTTATTGCCTATAAGTGAATAAAATGCGATTGCAAGCAGAGAAAAAAGCGAAGATATTTTTCTGTAGTATTTTGTTTTATCTGTATTAATAATTACTTCCGTTTTCTTATTAATAAATTCAAGTAAATCGGTTCTGTTTTTTCTGACATACAGCGTCACGTCATATTTATCGTAATCGATTGCATTTAAAGCTGAAACAAGAGATTTTTGAATACCGCCGATTGTTAAATGATGAATAACTATCAACAGTTTTTTCTTCTTCATTCAAATCAGCTCCGTCCATTGTTTTGAAATATTTTCAATTTTTAATTCATCTCTTATTTTTCGTCCGTTTGCGGAGAGTTTTTCAGCAAGACTTTTGTCCGAAATCACCTTTTTTATAGCTT
>DJEG01000123.1:17798-31626 GCA_002431305.1 Ruminococcaceae bacterium UBA5904
GAATTTACGTACACCGCGTCCTTTATTATAAGTGAATGCACGTCTTTTGAAAACGGTTCGAATATAACGGATTCGTCAAGCGATAAGTCCGATATCTGTTTTTTTATATCCTCGAATACGCTCTCGTCGTCCGCGTTTTGGGGCGAACCGATTATTCTTAATTTATAATCCGGATAATCCTCATGTACGTTTTTAAACGCGTATATTAACAACGGCAGATTTTTCTGTCTTGAAATTCTGCAAAACGTCGTAATATTCTTACTGCGTTCGCCGTCGTAAGGTTCGGGCAGGTTAGGAGAAATCGGGTTAAATATAACGACTCCCTTTTCAGCAATATTTTCGGGATATGTATTCTTAGCGTCCGAAGTCTGAAAAACGGCGCGGTCCGCGCGGGAATAGTATTTTTCTATAAATTTTCTGCCGAAGCGTTTTTTCATAAGCCTTACGGGGTCTCCGCGCTCTGAAAAAATCACTCTGTTTTTAAGTCCCCTCGCCGATAATAAGGCTATAGGAATACTCGGCTGAAGAAACGCGATAACGGTCATATCGGGATTCGATTTTAATATATTTCTGAGTTTCCCGATCTGTCCGTAATACTGCGAAATAAACGAAAGATACGCAAAATACGCGGGGACTTCCCTTTTTGATTTTTCAAATACTTTGCATACGGCGGACGAAAAAATCCGCAGTAACTTATATCCGAAACATTTAACCCGTCCGCAGCCGTCCGACGTACCGCCGTACCCCGTAACCGGTATGGATTCGTCGAGGTTTCGTCTGTCCGCTTCCTCCGCGGTCTGATTGGTCAAAAAAACCGACGGATAAGCTCCGCGCTTTTTAAATTCGTTCATCAAAACGCAGGCTATGCGTTCGGCTCCCCCGCCGCTCATGCCGGAGATGCACATTATTATTTTTTTATCGGTAATCTCCGTCATTTTCTCTCACCGTCCGAATATTTTTCCGACCGCTTTTTTCGCCGCCCACATTGCCGTCGAACGGCATCTTGCTTTTAAATAATCGTCGCCGTACGCGCCGTTATCCAGTATATCCGATTTTAATTTATCGTACCGTTCCCTGTTCTTCTTCTGCTCCTCGCCAGACAGCTTTTTATATAAATTCAACGCGTTAAAGGCGCATCTTGCGATATATTTATCGACGGCTTCGCTCTCAACGAAGTTTGTTTTTTTATATTTGCTCACCGTATAGTAAACGCGGGACATGTCGTTAAAATATTTTTCGCTCTTTCTGCTCGTCATAATAGAACCTGAACGGTAACGTCTTTTGTAAAGCTGTTCATTTACATGCGAAACGCGCGAAGCCGACATAAACGCCTCGAACGTAAATATCATATCCTCGTGATACATCCCGTCGATAAATGAAAGTCCGTTTTTCTTTATAAATTCATTATTAAAAAACAGAAGCGGAACGGCGGAGTGAAATTCTCCGTTTTTTATCAGCATATCGAAAACATTACGTCCAGAATCCGTTTTATATTCGTTTTTGTAAACGTAATTTTGCTTTGCTTCTCCCCCGCCGTCAATGAAAGAAAAAGCGGAAAAAAATACTATGTCGGACGAATTTTCCTCCGCGTTTTTTACGAGCGAGGAAATCGTCTCTTTATCTATATAATCGTCACTGTCAAGGTAATAAATATATTTTCCCCGGGCTTTAACGGTACCCGCGTTTCTTGCAGATGACAGACCGCCGTTTTCTTTATGAATAACGGTTATTCTTACGTCTTTACCTGCGTATTCGCCGCATATTTTCCCCGAAGAATCTGTCGAACCGTCGTCGATAAGTATTATTTCAAAATTATCATACGTCTGATTTAATACACTGTCTATACATTCTTTTAAATATTTTTCGACGTTATAAACGGGTATTACAACCGAGACAAGCGGTTTATCCATTGATTCATCCCCCGAGTTTATGTTTTATAAGTATAAGAGCGGTTCCGGCTGTTCTTTTTATATCGGAAATAAATCCGCCCGAATAGTGCTTTTTCATAGCTTTCTGAATTGAGTTATCGAGCTTAACGGGTTCGATAACGGGGTTCTCTATCGCCTTTGTAAGGTCGACCGCCATTTTCTTTTCGTCCTCGGATTTGGAATGTACGCCCGAAGAGTCGCAGCCGATATTCTGTATATACGAATATCTCGGATAGACCGTCATCATTGAATTTTTGACAAGGTGCGCGCCGAAACGAACGCTCCACGAACTGCCGTTTCCCTTTGTCTGACGGTAAAGGCGGACGAATCTGTCCGAACCGTTCGAATTAAGCCGTCTGACAAAGTCTAAGGAATAAATAGAATTTTTATCCTGTAACTCCCAGTCGACGCCCGTCCAGCTTCTTTTCCACGTTGCCCAGCCCCATGAACACGAGCGGTAAGACGTGAAAATGTCGTGCTTATAGTCCGACGGAAATTCTATTTCAGGAGCGTAGCCCGCTATCGCGCCTATCTCGCGGTTATTTTCAAATTTATTAAGACACTCGTTCATAAATTTGAGAAAATACACGCTCGGCTCGCAGTCGTCCTCCAAAACGATTACTCTGCCGTACCTGTTTATAACCTCGGTAACGCCCGAAATTACCGACGAAGCAAGCCCGTTATTCTTTTCGCTTTCGGTTATGTGAATTTCTTTAAAATCGCCTGCGTTCTCTTTTTCCCTTACCGACGCGCGGACTTCGTCAACCTTTTTCCGCCCGTCGTCGTTCTTCGCGCCGTCGCAGAAAACGAAAAGCTCGCTCTCCTTTGCGCCGATACAGTTTTTTAAAGCGGAATAAACGGTATTAAAATGGTCGGCTCTGTTATAGACGAACATTAATATCGGAGCATAAGTCATAAATTTATCACTCGCCTTTTAATATATCTTCGTAAGCGTTTATAAGCATGTCCGCGTTTCTTTCCGGATCGTGCGTTATCAACGCTCTTTTTCTTCCGTTTGCGGACAGCTTTTCGGCGGTTTCTCGGCTGTCGAAAATCTGCTTTATTCTCCACGCGAGAAGTTCGGGATCGTCGTTTCTGTAAAACAGAGCTTCCTTTTCGTCCTGTGCCATGTCAGATGCACCTCCGGTGTATGCCGATATACACGGAGTACCTACAATCATCGCCTCACCGAGAGTGTTCGGACTGTTTTCAATCGCAGAACACAAAACATATGCGTTTGATTTTGAAAGTCTGCCGGCGACCTGCTCTGCTGTCAGTGCGCCTGTAAATTCTATATGCCCGCCGACTCCGAGAGAGTCAATCAGTTTTTTAAGGAACATGCCGTAACCGCGTTTTATAATCGAGCGCTTATCGTGTTCTTCAAACGGCTTATACCCCGCCGCATATACTTTAATATCGGGGTATTCCCTTATAAGATAAGGAAGTGCCTTTACAACGAAATGAAAACCCTTTAAAGCATTATATGCATTTCCGACATAAATCGAGTGGGGTTCCATCGTCTCGTACGACCATTGTTTTTCGTAAAACGGTTTTCTCAAAACGCGGGAACACGTATAATATTTCGCATTCGGATTTATTGCGTACGTGTGCGCTCTGTCCCAGGAAGTACGTCCGAGAATATAATCCGTATTTTCAATTATTTTACGCTCAGGTTTCATACGGGGTTTAAACCATTTTGTTTTTCTCAAATGAAGCATCCACGCGGCAAAAACATTCGTGGGAGAGAATGAAAACATCATATCATCAATAGGCAGCTGACCGCACTGATATTGATAATAACCGTTAAGTATACCCTGCATTGATACAACAGCCTGAACTCCGTTTCGTTTTGCCGACTCAAGCATGGCTCCTGCATGAAGAAATTCAGTTCCCTCAATATGAACGATATCAGGCTTGAAATCATGTATTATATCGTCACAAATGCCGATAATTTTATCAATCCCGTCGGTAGAAGAATACGGCAGCGAATAATACAAAACCCCGTCTGTCTCTTGCTTAAAAATCTGTTCGGGAGTACTTTTGCAGGCAATTGCAAGATCAATACAATCCTTATGAGAAAGCTGCCGAGCCATACTCTCGACCCACCCGCCGAGAACCTCGGACTTAACACCGAGTTTTTCCGATATTGAAACAGGAATCAAGTTAACGCTCCAAAGTACCTTCATTGTTTAGTTTCCTCCATTTTATAATATCCTCAAAGAACATCGGCATAATAAACATTATCATACCTACAAACGAATAAGTAAAAGAATCAAGTACGGTAACAAACAGCAAAGTAACAAGACTTGCATTTGCAACATACATAATATATGTCATATCATATATGTTTTTATAATTATTAGGCACCGCATACATCATTTTTGTAAAAACAACACATCCGAAAACACCATATACTGCAAAAGTATCTAAAAAGGCAGAATGACCGCCGCCGAAATTGCGCCACAGCGAACCTATAACCGGATATTTAATAAACAATTCAAGAGTGTTTTTATAAACGCGTATTCTGTCGTTTATAGACCCCTCGGCCGCTCCTGTTTCGGAAGAAGCAACAAGATCGTTAATTTTTTTTGCGACAGCGGTTCCGTCAAACTGAGAAAGCAGGAAATTACGAAATGAATCCATATATAATATCGACAGCATTGCTCCGACAAATATCGCCACGGATATAACGAATGCAACGGTGCCGCTGCGTCCTTTATAAAAAAACAACATAAATATACCCACTGCCGACGCGAAAATTGCAAGCGAATATCCGGCATTTAATGCAAAAACAGCAAAACTCAAAAGCCACACGACACCCAAAAGGAAATCAAATTTATTATGTCTGAAAGCATTTACAGTCCATGCGGTTCCTGCCGGGATAATACATACCTGAGGGTAAATCAGGCTGTAGCCGCCTACTCCCTGTCGTAAATACTTGTAAGTATCTTCCGTATCTCTTATGAGAAGTCTGGCTACCGACGAATCCTCACTGAGAGTTTTCACAGTAATAAAATTGAAAATGATACAAAGAATCAAAACAATTTGTATAATTCCCCTAAGTTCACTCCAATTGCCGCTGTATCGTCGATTCATAATATAACACATTACAAGAATGTAATAAGAAATCTGCCTTATAACATCTGATATACTTCCCGACCCCAAATAGGCTACGACCATAACAAACAGCATAAAGACAAGCGCCCCGACGTCATCAGCAAAAAGGGAGAGTTTGCCTTCCCGTATAATCATGATAATAAACCAGAATGCCGCACAGCCGAGCGCCAGTAAACGATAAATAAGGTCTATTTCCATCGGAGGAGATATCATCCAGACAACCAGATAAAGGACGCATAGCTTTTGCACAAATGCAAGACTTAATCCGTGTTTTTGCATAACAATACCTCCCTTAAATTAATTATAAACTACTCGCTGCCGAACAATTCAGCTGTTTTGTGTACATAAGATCTAAAATCAAAATCAGATCTGAGAAAACAGTCTTGTTTCACGCCCCGGATTTGCTTTCGCATGGCTTCGGCTATCTCTTTTTCGTCGGTTGAAGATAAAACCGCGCCGTTTCCGCTTTTTTCGATATATTCCTTAACGTCGCTTACGTCCGTTGTAATTATGGGAACTCCGGCGGTGAAGCTCTCCGCGAATTTCGTCGGGAAGCCCGCGTTGTTTCGCCTGTCCGACTCCCTTATAAATATATAGCAGTCGCATGAGAGAATAAATTTTACCGCCTGAGCGTGTGAGACGAAGCCTTCGAAAATCACGTTACCGTCAATTTTAATTTCCGGGTACAGCTTAACAAACTGCTCCCTCGTCACGCCGACGATTCTAAGAATTGCATTCTCGTCTTTAAGAGAAGCAAACGCTTTGACGACAGCGTCGAGGCTCTCCTTTTTTCCGTCGGGAACGCCCGCGAAGCAAAAGACAAATTTATTTTCGTCATTCTGTTTTTCCTGACGCCAGATAGAATCCGATATATCGACAAGTGGCGGAATTCTCACGCAGGGAACGTGATTTTCATATTTTTTCTCCATCATCGAGCTTATTACAATCATTTTATCGGCGGCTCTGCCCGCAAAATTCCTTATAAAATACTCGTCGATCTTCTTAAACGCTTTTTTTAAATACGAGCCGTCCGTGCCGCCCGTCCATTCCGTACAGTCGTATATAAGACGGATATTTTTTTTCTTTAACGCGTTTTTAAATCTTAATAAAGTCAAAAACGGAGAATTATATAATATCACCGCTTTTGTGTCGGGGTTTTCTTTTATAATATTTTCTAAAATCGAAACGTCGGTCATGCGTTCAAACCATTCTTTTGATGATTTTGCCCTCGGGAGAACGAACATGTTTTCGCCGATTTTCTTAATTTTAAAACCGCCGTCGTCCGAAACGCCTAAAAAAACTGTGCGGTAACCGAGCGCGGAGAACAGCTTGCCGTTTGAAACGACCCTGTTCGCCGACGCACTTTTGTCCGGAAGCGCAAAGCCCCCGTAATAAATTACCGTACCGTTACTCATCAGAGATTCTCCTTATACCATTCGATTGCCGCGGCGATTCCGCGCTCAAAACTCCAGTCGGGGTCGTAGCCGAGCAGATTTTTCGCCTTTGAAATATCGGCGTTGCTGTGCTTTATGTCGCCCGCTCTGTCGGGGCCGAAATTCGGCTCTCTGTCAATCGAAAGAGCTTTTGTAAGACCGTAATAAATATCTATTAAATATTCTCTGCCCCCGTAGGCTACGTTGAACGCCTCGCCCGCAGCCTCATGCGGGGCAAGGCAAGCTTTGAGGTTAGCCTCTATTACGTTTTCAATATATGTAAAATCACGGCTCTGTTTGCCGTCTCCGTTTATCGTCGGAGTCTCGCCGTCGAGAAGCTGTTTTATAAACTTAGGAATTACCGCCGCATACGCGCCGTTGGGGTCCTGCCGTCTGCCGAATACGTTGAAATATCTGAGTCCGTACGTATCGAGTCCGTAGTGGCGGGTATACTGCTTCGCCCACTCCTCGTCACAGCGTTTCGTAAGCGCGTACGGGGAGAGGAGATTGCCCTCCCTGCCCTCTTTTTTCGGCAGCACGGGTTCGTCGCCGTAGACGGACGAGCTTGACGCGTATACAAATTTTTTAACGCCGTTCTGTCTCGCCGCTTCGAGCATGTTGAGCGTGCCCTGTATGTTATTCGCGCAGTAGAATAACGGCATTTCTATACTTCTCGGAACGCTTCCCCACGCGGCTTCGTTTAAGACGTAATCTACACCTTCGCACGCTTTCATACACGTGTCGAGGTCTTTGATATCGCCCTTTATGAATTCGTAATTTTCGCAGTCCATGAACATATCGACGTTTTTCTGCTTACCCGTTGACAAGTCGTCGAGACAGCGGACCTTATATCCGAGCTTCAGTATCGCCTCGCACAGATTAGAGCCGATAAATCCCGCTCCGCCGGTTACAAGGAACAGTGAGCCGTCGGGGAATTTGATATTTTCGTAACCCATTATCACAGCCTCCAGTAAATATATCCCGCGTTCTCGTACTCTTTCCTGTCGAGAAGTCCTTTAATGTCAAGCAGAACCTTTCTGCCCTCGCCGAAGAACGCGCCGATATCGTCAATCGTGAATTTTTTAAACTCGTCGTGAGCGACGGCAAGAATCACCGCGTCGGCGTTTTTGATTGACGAAATATCTTTGAATTCAATACCGTAGAGTCTCTTCGCCTCGGCGGAATCCGCCTCGGGGTCGCATATAACCGGCTCAATGCCGTACTCTCTTAATTCATTGACTATATCTATAACTTTCGTGTTTCTCGTGTCGGGGCAGTTCTCTTTAAATGTAAATCCGAGAATCGCGACGCGCGCGCCCTTAACGCTCTTATCCGCAGAAATCAGTTTTTTAACGGCGTTCTGCGCGGCGTATTTGCCCATGTCGTCGTTGATTCGTCTGCCGGCTAAGATAACCTGGCTGTGATATCCGAGCATTTCGGCTTTATAAGTAAGATAATACGGGTCTACGCCTATGCAGTGACCGCCGACAAGCCCGGGATAGAATTTAAGAAAATTCCACTTTGTACCCGCCGCCTTTAAAACCGACTGCGTGTCTATGCCCATTTTATTAAAAATAATCGACAGCTCGTTCATGAACGCGATATTGATATCTCTCTGACTGTTCTCTATTACCTTGGCGGCCTCGGCAACTTTAATGCTCTCTGCTCTGTGAACGCCCGCCTTGACAACAAGAGAGTAAACCTTTGCAACGATGTCAAGCGTTATATCGTCCATGCCGGAAACTATTTTCATAATGGATTCGAGTCTGTGAACCTTATCGCCGGGGTTGATTCTCTCGGGTGAATAGCCTATCTTGAAATCCTCCCCGCATTTAAGACCGGATTCTCTTTCGAGTATCGGAACGCATACGTCCTCGGTAACCCCCGGATATACTGTCGATTCGAACACAACGACGGAGCCTTTCGTTAAATTTCTGCCTAAAATCTCGCTCGCGCCTTCTACGGGAGTAAGGTCGGGCGTGTGGTCGTCGTTTACGGGCGTGGGAACGGCTGCTATATGAAACTTAGCTTCTCTTAACTTCGTTTCGTCCGCGGTGAATTCAACGCTCGAATTCTTAACAGCCTCGTCGCCGACCTCGCGCGTGGGGTCTATTCCGCTTTTGTAAAGCTCTATTTTTGATTCGTTAAGGTCGTAGCCTACGACTTTGATTTTCTCTGCGAACGCGACGGCGATAGGCATGCCGACATAGCCGAGTCCGACAAGCGACAGCTTTTCCTTTCCCGATAATAAATCCTCATAAAGATGTGTAAAATCAACATTCATGCACATACTTTTCTCCGTTTCTTTATTTTGAAAGAATCTCGCCGATTTTCTTCAAGTATGCGTCGGCTACGATAGTTCTTGAAAAATTCGATTTTATGTACTCTCTGCCCTTTGCGCCCATCTCTGCGCGAGCTTCGTTAGGCATGGACAAAAACTTTTCTATTATATTATAAAGGCTGTCAGCGTCTCCGCCCTTAAAGAGCAGTCCCGTTTCGCCATCTATAAACGTCTCTCTGCATCCGGGATTGTCCGTCGTGATAACGGGGCGCCCGCTTGACGCGCTTTCGAGCAGAACGTTGCTCATACCCTCGCCGTACATTGACGGGTGAATCGTCGCGTGCGATAAAGCGATAAACGGACGAACGTCCTTCTGACTGCCGAGATAGCGGATGATTCCGTCTTTTTCGAGTTCTTTTAACTCTTTTTCATAATGAATCTCCGTCGGCTCGATAAATCCGAGCATATTAAATTCGGTATTCGGATATTTTTTCTTGATTTTCTTCGCCGCCTCGATATAAACGTCTACGCCTTTTTCCTTTAAAATTCTGCCGATGTAATTAAAAACGACCTTTCCGCCGTTTATTCCGTCCCCGCCGTCGGGGTATTTTATAAGCGGAAACCTGTCGGTGTTTACTCCCGAACCGGGTATAAGCATTCTGCCGCCCTTAACCATACCCGAATCCTCCGCAAGGCGCATGTTCGTCGAATTCTGAAACATAACGCACGCGGAACGCCTGAACGATATTTTAAAAAGAGTCATGATTAATTTCCTGATCATTCCGCTTTTCTGAAGTACGCTTCCGAATCCCGTGACGTTGCTTATTACGGGGATTTTCAGAATGTGAGAAGCGATACCGCAGTAGACATTAGGCTTTACGGTATAGGTTAAAACGACGTCGGGGCGGTATTTTTTAAGTACAGACATATAATGAAAGAACAGTTTCGCGTCCGCCGTAACGCTCGTTCCGCGCCTGTCGATAACGGGATCGTCGTATATGTATTCAATATCCTCAATCAGTTTGAACTTCTCGCCGTACGGGCAGGATATCAGCACGGAGTAACCGTTTTCGATAAGCGACTCTATTATTTCTTTTCTGAAACAGTATACGTCGTCGTCGTTGTTTGTAACAAGCGCGATCAGCGGTTTTTTACGTTCGTTTTCCTTCATACGTTACGCGAATACGAAGTCACACCTTCTGCGTTTCGTTTTCGCTTTTCTCCTTTGTTTTCTCTTTGTCGGTATAATTCTTGCCCAGCACGGCGAACACGGTCATAAATATAATTTTAATATCGCCGAAAAATGAAAAATTCTCAATCGCTTCAAGATTATACTTCATCTTATCGGGCAGAACGACCTCTGTGTACGTTTTGTCTATATCGTCACTCGCGTCGAGAAGCTCGTTTTCGTCCTTATAATACACGCTCGCAAGCGAGGTAATACCCGCTCTCGTAAGAAGCGTCGCGTACATCTCGTTCGTGTACATGCCGACATATTTCGGCACCTCGGGTCTTGTCCCGACGAAAGTCATGGTACCTCTGAAAACGTCGAACAACTGGCACAGCTCGTCAAGCTTGTATTTTCTTATAAACGCGCCCGTTTTCGTAATGCGCCTGTCAGAACTGACGGTAATCAGCGAACCCTTGTCGGCGTTTACGACCATTGAGCGGAATTTGAATATCTTATATTTCTCCCCGTAGCGGGTAACGCGTATCTGTCTGTAAAAAACGGGGCCGGGCGAATCGAGTTTTATCGCGATTGCCGTGATAATGAAAAACGGAATAAGAAGTATTATAAGAATCCCCGAAGCGGTGATATCGAACGCCCTTTTTAAAACAAGTGAAAATTTCTTTTTTGACAGGATATCGTAATACCGTCTGACTTCGTCCGTCCGCATTTCAGCGGGGAGCTCATCCCATTTTCGAAGAATCATTCAAAAACAGTCCTTATTTTATATATTTTGAAACAATACTTACGTAGTTATCAATTATATATTCAATATCCGAATCCGTAAGCCGTGTATACAGCGGAAGAGTTATCTCGTTTTGATAAAACGCGTACGCATTCGGAAAATGCTTAATATCAAAGCCCATTTTTTTATATGCCGTCATCATCGGCAGGGGCTTATAATGAACATTGCACGCAATGCCTCTTAAAGCCGTCTCGGTTATGATTTCGCACCGCTGTTCGTGGCTGATTCCGGGTACGCGCGTTATGTAAAGGTGACCGGACGACGAATGAGAGGGCGAATAGTGATCAAGATGAAAAACTCCGATTTTATCAAGACGGCTGTCGTAATATTCGATTATATCCCTGCGTCTTTTAAGCATACCGGGATAGCGTTCGAACTGTTTTAATCCTATCGCCGCGGTGATATCGGTCATGTTGCATTTATAAAGCGGAGCAATAATATCGTACTCCCACGCGCCGGGCTGATTCTTTAAAAACGCGTCCTTTGACTGCCCGTGAAGAGAATAGAGCTGATAATTATGATAAAGCTCGCCGTCGTCGATACCGTCTATATGATTCCAAGAGGCGGCACCGCCCTCGGCTGTCGTAAAATTCTTGACAGCGTGGAATGAAAACGACGAAAAATCCGCAATCGAGCCTGCTTTTTTACCGTTTCTGACCGCGCCGAGCGAATGGGCGCAGTCTGCTATAACGGCGATTCTGCCGATTTTTTGCTGTATGTCGTTCGAGGGGGTAAAAAGATTTTTCTTTTCCTCTGCAATTTTGAACGAAGAATCGTAATCCGCGATAATTCCGCCGAGATCAACGGAAATAATCGCCTTTGTTCTCTCATTTACGGCATTTTCGACCTGTTCGTAATCAAGGTCTGTCGAATCCTTTTTCGAATCGACGAATACTATTTTCGCGCCGACATGGGCTATCGGAGAAGCCGAAGCCGTGTACGTATACGCGGGCACTATTACTTCGTCGCCCTCGCCTATGCCGAGCATGCGGAGATTGAGTTCAAGCGCGGCGGTAGCGGAGTTAAGACATACGAGTCCCGCTGACGAACAGTATTCTTTTAATTCGGTTTCGAGTTTTTTTGTTCTCGGACCGGTAGTAATCCAGCCCGAACGCATAGCCTCACCGACTTCGTTTATTTCATCTTCGCCTATATCCGGCGGGCTGAACGGAATATTTTTCTTTTCCATAATAACTAATCACGCTCCGCATTACTTTTTTGACGGCTTGTACGTCGGCACCATTTGAGCGACGAGACGGCGGATGTCGTCGCTGTTGCCGTACGCCTCTGCCATAAGGCGCTCAAGTCCCGTCCTGAATTCATCCGCGTTAATCGGTATCGGATTTCCTATATGTATGAGCTTATTGGGCGTGGTTCGCATGCCCTCCTCGCTCATGAGTTTTTCTTCAAATAATTTTTCGCCCGGGCGCAGTCCCGTATATTCTATCTTGATATCAACGTCGGGTTTGAGTCCCGAAAGCTTTATGAGATTTCGCGCCAGTGTATCTATCTTGACCGGCGAACCCATGTCGAGGACGAAAATCTCGCCCCCCTTTGCGTACGTTCCGGCAAGCAAAACGAGCGAAACCGCCTCGGGAATCGTCATGAAATATCTGATTATCTCCGGGTGTGTAACGGTGACGGGGCCTCCCTTTTCTATCTGATGCTTGAAAAGCGGAACGACGGAGCCGTTCGAGCCTAAAACATTTCCGAATCTTACCGCAACGAACTCTGTAGAAACATTCTCGGGTATCTCCGTAAGGCTGGGCTCGTCATTTTCGCTTGCGTGCGTAAAGAGCCTCGGGATATCGTCCGTCTTATGCTCCTTGATACTCTTATCGAATGTCTGAACGACCATTTCGCACAGTCTCTTGCTCGCGCCCATTATATTAGTCGGGTTGACAGCCTTGTCCGTGCTTATAAGTACGAAACGCCTGCAGTTATAAGTCATGGCGGCGTACGCCGTTTTATATGTTCCGATAACGTTGTTCTTTATCGCCTCGCACGGACTGTCCTCCATTAATGGGACATGTTTATGCGCGGCGGCGTGGTATACGATATCGGGTCTGTATTCTTTAAACAGCGAGTCAAGCCGTCTCGAATCCCTTACGGAGCCTATTAAAACTTCGAGGGATAAAGACGGGAATTTTTCCTTGAGCTCCTGCTGAATCGAGTACGCGCTGTTTTCGTATATATCGAGAATTATAAGCTGTTTCGGCTCATGCGCGGCAATCTGACGGCACAGTTCGCTTCCTATCGAACCGCCTCCGCCGGTGACGAGAATTACCTTACCGCGTATCATCGAAAAGACTTCCGTCATCTCCGTTTTTATCGGCTCCCTGCCGAGCAGGTCTTCAACCGAAACCCTGCGCATTGCCTCGACGGTTATGTCGCTGTTGGCATACTGATAAAAATCGGGAAGATTCTTGACCTCGCAGTTGGTCTCAGAGCAGATGTTAATTATATCCCTTACGTCCTCTCTCGACGCGCTGGGCATGGCGACGTAAATTTTATCAATCTTATGCTTTTCAACGTTTATAAGAATGTCGTCCCTTGTACCGACAACGGGAATTCCGTCAAAATATCTGCCGACAAGATTCGGGTTGTCGTCAATGAAGCAGACGACTCTGTCGCCGAACGAGCCGTTTTTCAGTACGCTTCTGAAAATCATCTGTCCTGCGTCGCCCGCGCCGACTATCATAACGCGGTTAACGTCTTCCTTGTGCTCGTATTTTTTAAAACGGCGCGATTCGAGAATCATGAATCTGTACGAAAATCTCGCCGCGACGAGGAATATAATCTGGAAGCATGCTCCCCAGAGATAGTATGAAATGGGCATTCGTTTAAAGAACAGCGTTATAATAATAATATGCACGGCGGACGCCGATACGCTTCCGATAACGGTTCTGAAAAGCTCGGTCGAACCCGCAAATTTCCACACTCCGTGGTACATTCTGACTATATAAAATATAAGAATCGAAACGACCGTATTTATAGGTATAAAATGTATGTACGGCGTAAGATACTCTTTCGGAATCTGAGAAAATATGCCGTCGAATCTGAGCCAAAGGGCGAGAAAATACGAAATATTGACCG
>DJEG01000123.1:31649-50814 GCA_002431305.1 Ruminococcaceae bacterium UBA5904
CCGCCATAATATCATATACCGCCAATATAATAGCTACAATATGCCAGTGCTCAAGTTTGAATTTGCGTTTTGAACCGATACCCCTCTTGTCCATAATTACACATTCCTTAACTCTGTCATTTTTCCGTCCGAACCGATTTTGTATATTCTGTCGCAGTATTTAAGCATGCTTTCCCTGTGCGTTGTTATAATACAAAGCCTGTCGCTGTCATTTGTCATAATATTATTAAGCACGCGCTTTTCCGTGTCGATATCGAGCGCGCTCGTAGCCTCGTCGAGCAGAACTACCATTGCATTTCTCAGCAATGCCCTTGCAAGAGCGAGTCTCTGAAGCTGACCCTGCGAAAAATTCGCGCCCTGTTCACCGATTACCGTATCCGCGCCCTCGGGAAGCGAATATACAAACTCCGAAAGTTCGGCAAGTCTTAAAACCTCTCTTATCTCCTCGTCCGACGCGTCGGGCTTTACTATGCGCAGATTCTGCGCGACCGAGCCCGAAAATATATTTACCGACTGCGGAACAAACGAGCAGAACCGCCTTGTCGAATCCGAAATTTCTATGCTTTTATCATCAGGAGAAGTAAGCGTTATTCTGCCCGATACAGGTTTCATAAGCCCGAGCAGAAGTTTTAACATAGTCGTCTTGCCTTCGCCCGAAGGACCTATCAGCGCCACGGTCTCACCGGGCGAAACTTTAAATGAAACATCCTTCAAAACGTCAAAATCCGCGTCCGGATAACGGAACGTTACGTTTTCAACGTCAAGAACTACACCCTTTCCCCTTGCGCTCTCCAATACATCGAGTGCCTTTTCTCTGTCCGAATCCGTCTCCTCTTCAAACGACGTTATCTCCATTATTCTGCCCGCGGACGTCGCTATCGTGACAGCCGTCGGAGCAAGGGAGGCAAGAGAAGCAAAGGATGAGGTGAGTATGCCGGATATCTGTAAAAACGTGGACATGACTCCGAATGAAATCGCGCCCTGCCACAGCCTGTAAACTCCCCAGCCGTAGCATGCATACGATACGATAACGCCCGTAAGCGACAGGCAGAGAGTCATAAGAATGCTGAATTTGTCGTACGAGAGCCTGACCGAACGGTAATCGGTGAGAAGCGTCTCAAAATTATTTATATACTGTTTTATCAAATCAAAGGATTTTATAATCTGAATATTCTGTATCGATTCCTCGCTGTAGGAGAGGATTTTTCCGTTTAATTCACGGCTCTCCTTATTGAATTTACGCATGGTGCGTATTAAGAATCTCGATGAAAGAAAGAGAAACGGAGCGCTCATTAACGCAAGAAGCGCCATTGTCTTGTCATAATAAAGAACTATCGCCAGCGCGCCGAAAAACTGAATCGAGCGCATGAATATACTCGGGATAAAACTTATTACGCCGTTTGCGACAACTCCGACGTCGCCCTCAAGCCTGTTTAAAAGGTCGCCCGAATGAAAACCGCTGATGTCGCGCCACTGCGCCATCAGTATGTGCGCGTATATTTCGCGTCTTATCTCGTTATTCGTCTTTGTGCTGACGACGGCGGTTATCCACGACGTAAGAGCCGAGAACACATACTGAAAGACGGCGAGCCCGATAACGATAAGCGCGTATTTCACTATAACGGAATCGGTATGACCGACGACCGCGTCTATAAGATACTTTGAAGCGACGGTTACACCCAGTGACATGACGGTGCCGACGGTACCGAGAAGGATATAAAGAATTATCGTAAATTTATACTTCGCGATGTAGCCGAACAGCCATTTCCATTCATGCGCCATGTTTTTGAGCATAACGGAGAGTTCCTTAGATTTTTTCATCGCCGACGTCCTTTTTTCTTCTGCTCTTTTTAAGAGAACGTTTTTCCTTTTCCTTATGCTTTCCGCCTTCTGTATTTTCGGCAGGCGCAGATTCTTTCTCCGCTTTCTTTTCGGCTTCTTCAATATAATCGGGCACCTCGGGAGTTCCGTAACCGTAGCCGTAACCGTAGTTTTTTGAATATTTTCCGCCGTAGCCGTAATGACCGTAGCCGTAGTTGTGACCGTAACCGGTAATACCGGAAACGGCACCGTTTATAACGCAACCGATAATCTTAACGTCTGTCGACATAAGTCCGTCGAGTCCGCTTTTTATCTTGCCTATACGCACGGCGTCCTGATAAATTACATAGAATGCCGCGTCAGCCTCCTGGGCTATATACAAAGCGTCGGAAACGAGTCCGCAGGGCGGTGCGTCGACAAATATATAATCGTAGCTGTCCTTTACGGAGTCGAATATATTTCTGATATCGTCGTTATTTATAAATCTCTGTTTTCTCAGGTCGCTGTTGTCTATCAACATAAACGATATATTGTACTCCTCGAGGTCGGCGATTTTATATTTTTCGGTCTCGGTATGCCAGTTTAATTCGTCGGGATTGAGTCTTAAAACCTTCGCGGCGCTCGGGTTTCTGAGATCTCCGTCGATAAGGAGTATTTTTTTATCGTAATCGGCAAGCGAAATTGCAAGATTCGTAAGCACGGTTGTTTTTCCCTCTCCGGGAGCCGTGCTCGTTACCATTATTATCTTATCCTTACTGCCCAGAGCGTTTGTAAACGTGTTTCTGAGAACGCGCACCGATTCGAGGAATCCGGGGCCCGCCTTGTCGTTCGTAAAAAGAACGGAGCGGTCGGTCTGAATCTTATGTTTTTTAAAACGAACCTGAGGTATCGTGCCGATATACTCGCAGTTAAGCTCGTTTTTAACGTCGTTCTTCGTGCGTACGGTCTTTCTGCTCAGTGCGTATATTACGATAAGCACGAGTCCCGCGGCAATGCCGGCGGCCGCGCCCTTTATACCGTCGGTGATATAGTCGTTCGAATTCGACGGCTTCGTCGGAACAGTCGGAGTTGTTATCATTGTAAGTTTGATATTACCTACAACGTACTTTGCAACAGATGGGTAATTTTTTATAACCGACTGTAAAATATCATAGGTAAGCTGAGGGTCCTTACCCGTAACAGAGAGCGTAAACATATTCGAACCCTGAACTGCGGCCGCGTTCATCTTTACGGGGATTGACGTTATGCCCATATCCTCGCATATCATATCGCTTAAAAGATTGCTGTTGAGAAGATAGGGGAAGGTCGAGGCAAGCTGAGCCGCCGTCGTCGAATCGTAATAGAACGAATAAACGGAGATTCCGCCTATTGACGCGGAGCTGTTCTGCGTGCTGACGGTAAAAGTTGCCGAAACCGTATAACTGGGCGAATAGCTTCTGTACGAATTAAAGAACATGCCTCCGCCGAACAGAGCAGCAAAAAGTATGCACGTCCACCACAGCTTTTTTATACCCTTGACAAAATCGCTCGAATAGACCGTAAACTTACGCTCGTTAACGTACGATTTATTCTCATTGCTGTTTGTATCAGTCTGACTCATTTAAGTTCATTCCCATCGGTTTTGTAAAAAGCAGAATCATTCGATTTTATCCTGCTCTACGCTTTCAAAATCTCCCTCGCCCGAGAACTGCGGGTCGTAGGAGCCGTACTTTGAATATTTTGAATACGAGGAATACTTTCCGTATGACGAATACGAGGAGTATTTGCCGTATGACGAGTATGCGCCGTATGAGGAATACGAAGCATATTTTCCGTAGCCGTCGGACTTGTCCGCAGACGAATACCTGTCATACTTGCCGTATTTTCCGTACTTGCCGTACTTTCCGTATTTTGAATATCTGCCGTATTTCGAGTATTTTCCGAGTTTCATATAACTGTATCCGCTCTCGTCAAATCCCGCCATTCCGAAGAATGCAAATTCGGGGTGAACGTCGTTTAATATGCATCCGGCGACATGCGCGTCGGCGTCGGTGAGCATGCTTATCGAATCGTTAATCGTAAGCGCGGAAACGACGTCGGTACGAACGACGACAAGCGTTTTGTCCGCAGTCTTTGTAATGTCGGTGATTCCTCCGCCGGCAAATATCGGCGCGGTATCGAGGATTATATAGTCTACTTTCTGTTTAAGGGTATTGATAACCTTATTGATAACTCCGTTCTCCGTCCACTTCTGATATCCCGCGTGAACTCTCGTATTGACCGCAAGATAGAGCGAAGAACGTTTATATTTTCTCAATTGATATTTATTATTTTTAAGTTTGCCGTTTAAGAGATTTCCCAGCTCCGCGTTCTCGTCGTAATCGACTCCGAATATTTTATAAAGCGCGGGCTTTTTCGCGTCCAAATCTATTAAAACGACTCTGTTTCCGCGGCTTGCAAGCGATATTGCAATATTCGACGCGACGGTCGACTTGCCCTCGTTTTCGGCAACCGACGTTACGGCAAAAACCCTGTCGCCGTTTCTGTGATTCATATATTCGAGCTTCGCTGCGATTTTCTGAAAACTCTCGACGAATTTCAGGGATATAAACGCATTCGAATATATAAGAAGCGCTTTTTTCTTCTTTTTAACGCGGTCTCTCGGGCTCAGACGTTTTTTCTCATGTATGACCGTGCCCAAAAGTTTTGAATCGATTTTCTGATTGAACGACTCCTCCGTTTTTACTGTATCTCTTAAAAGCGAAGCCAAAAGTATAAAGAATATTGAGACTACAGCGCAGCCGGAGAGCACAAGGTTCCTGTTTGAATTCGACATCGAATTCGACGGGCTCGACGGCATGGACGGCTGTCTTAAAACAGTGATTATCGCATTGTTGAAAACCTTATCCGAAATCTCGGGATAAACTTTTATAATCGCGCTCAAAAGTTCGTATGAAGTCTGCGGGCTTTTCGACGTGACTTTCAGTTCAAGGATATTCGTATCGGTCAGTACGGAGCATGAAACTTTTCCGTTAAGAGATGGGTTTTTCGCGTATTCCTGAGCCTTCGTTTTCATCGACGGGTCTACAAAGACGTTTGAGAAAACGCCTGCCATCTCCGCCGAAACGGAGTAAAGCGAATACGAATTGCCCGAACCGCCCTTAGCCGTTACCACAAGCGTCGCGGACGCCGTATACTCGGGGGTATAAACGAAATGCGAGTAAACGTACATTCCCATATAGCCTATGAGCACCGCCATTACGACTACCCATATGTTGCGTATCAAGTCTCTTAAAATACTGAACCATTCGATTGTGATTCTGCTGTTCTTCTTATCCATATCTTACTTCCCCACAACTACCGCGAGAACGGTATGTCCCTGAACGCCGTCCGAGTCAGAGACGTAATAGTGCACGGTGTAAACGCCCTCTTTCGAGTAGTCGGCGTTCGATTCGATTTTAACGGAATCGTCTATATCCTCGCCCTGTGCGTCGGTAACGGACGAGACAAACGACGCGGGGTCAATCGGCTTGTTTACGTCGGTGTAAACAAGATAGCTGTTAAGATTTATAACGGGGGCGGACATGCTTCTGTCCTCGATTATCAGCGGAAGCGTAACCGACGACGAATCGCCTTTGGAATTCGACACCTTAGCCGTTATCGAAAAAACGCCCGTCGTTACGCCGGCATAATCCTCGCTTGTTATAATCATATTCTTGGATATATCGCCGTCTATGCAGTCCTTTACCCCGAGAGCGGCCGCCGCGTCCACGTTTTCGTAAACGGAGAAGCACAGCGAACGGTTGAGATAAAAACGCGGAGAATAATAATCGGGGTACGATATTTTTCTCGACGCGGTCGCAACGTGATTGTCTGAGTCGCATACGGCGTATATAACCTTGCACATGCCGTCTCCTATGAAGTTTGAAACGGATTCGACGATAACTTTACCGGTAATGTCGCCGTCTTTTTCGTCGTAAGCCGAAACGCCTTTTAAGAATTCGGCGTCGTCCGCGTCAAGCGGAACCTCGAGAACGTCTGAGTCAACGGTTATGACCGGAAGCGTTTTATCCTCGTTCTTTTTTTCAAGTACGAACGTGTATCCGAATCCGGCACAGCTTACCGCGAATAATATGCATACGACGGCGCGTATAGCTTTTATCATGGCTTTACCCCCATGGAAAATTTAATAAATGAATTAAGAGAAAAGAGAAGGGATAAGAGAGAAAAGATAAAAGAATCGGTTTCGTTTTCTCCGAAAGCGGTATTTTATTAAAATGACAAAACTTTTAGGCTTTGCACCAAACCTCTTCACTTTTCACTCTTCACTCTTCACTCTTCACTGCAAAAAATTATCACAATAATTTATTGCTCAAAACCCCGTTATATGTCTGTCCTCAACGACGGCGCCGGGGTTATATTCAAGCAGCAGTCTCGCATAGTCCGGCGAAAACTCCTCGCTTATAAATTCCTCCGCGTCGGCAAGATACGGAGTTCTCATATACGGGCTGTGTCCGTCGCTTGCAACAAAGTCGGCAAGCCGTTCGTCAAGCATGGCAAGCGCCGCCTGTCTCGCGTCATATCCGAACGAGCCCTTGAGACTGCCTTTATTAATCTGCAAAAGGCATCCGAAGTCTTTCATTCTCGCGGCGGCTTCCGGATCCTCGCAGACAAATTCATACCTTTCGGGGTGCGCGACGACGGGGACATACCCTTCGCAAGCGAGCTGAGAAAGCTTCATATAAGCCGACGACGAGTATTCTTCAAAATCAAATTCCACCAAAGCGTAGCGCGAATCGTTGAGCGTTCTCAGTTTTCCGTTTTTTAAGAGCGTAATAAATCTGCCCGCACAGAATATTTCATTACCGGGATAAATTTTAACGTCCACGCCGGCTTTTTCATTAGCGTGATTTACCGCCTTTAACCTGTCGAGCATATCCTCGTCCCAGTGATTGCGGTACGAATCGGGGATGTTGCAGTGCGGAGTCGCAATAATGCGTCTCGTCCCGCCGGAATATGCGAGAGCCGACATTTTTACGGATTCCTCGACAGAACCGGAGCCGTCGTCGACACCGAACATTATATGGCAATGTATATCGGTCATAATCAAGCTCCGTTCCTTCTGCATTTATCCGACAAAAAACACGTCCGTATAAACAGATTATGTTTTCGCTATATTAGTATATTATATGCGCGTATAAAAATCAACGGTTAATAACAGAAAACGACATAAAAATTACCCAATATGATAAAATCCGTTTTTATCGGTTTTAGACAAAGAACAAAAAGAATGTTGCAAAAATATTATTTTTTATTGAATATTAATTCAGTATCTTTACTTTTATGCATATAAAAAATCCCGCCGTAAAAAACAGCGGGAGATACTTTAATTTACAATCGATTAATAAGCCCGGATTATTTTTCAAAATCCACATCGGCAATCATTTTTCCGTACTTCTGAACGCATCTTTCGTAAAGCGTTCTGCCCAGTTCGAACAGCGGTCTGCTGTGCTTATCCCCGCACACCATCGCAAATGTCGAAGCTATATCGTCGGGCGAAGCGGAGCGGCCGCCGACCGTCATATAATAAAACGAGAATGAAGCCGACCTGAGCAAGTCGTCATATGCGCCGGGAGCGGATTTAAGCATCTCTGCATACATCGCCGACTGCGTCTCCTTTGCAAGCATATCAGGCGTGACGCATCTGCTTATGCTGTACTCCGCCGTAAAAACGGAGAGAACCATAAGCTGTCTTAATATATCGGCGTTAATTTCGACGCCGTTTTCCTTCGCAAGTTCGGCACGAGCCGAGACCGATTCATCGGATACAAAAGCACGTGCGGCGGCTCTGCCGAGTTCCCTCGCCTTACGGATGTTGCCGTTAAGCTGGTGCTTTTTAACCTCGTCCGTATAAGCAAAATTTTCCTCCGCAGTTTTTTTAGCCACAGGCGTAAATATTTTGATATCGCTGTCGTCGTTCATATATACCGCCTCCGCGTCGTTTTTTATTTATTCGGCAGCCTGTTTTACGGCCGCCATTTTTTTCTGAAGTCTTTTCATTTTTGTTTTGTAATTAAGAAGCTCCGACAGATGCGCCTGCGGGGTAACATGGTCGCCCAGCGTACGGCATCCCCTGTTGTACATACCGTGGAAATCGCTTCCGCCGGTCATAAGGAGCTTGTTTTTTCTCGCAATATCTATAAGCCTGTTTTCGTCCGCTTCCGAGCATGTCGGATGCCATACCTCGATACCGGCAAGACCGTACGAGATAAGCCTGTCTATTATCGCAGTATTTCCGTAAAGTATGGGATGCGCGAGCACGGGGATTCCGCCCGCGTCGAGAACCGCCTTAATAACCTTTTGGGTGTCGGCGAATTTCGGAGTGACAAGTATGTTTTCCTCACTGTCCTTATTGAAAAGTTTTTCGTAAAGTTCTCCGTAAATTTCGTTTGTGCATCCGGAGTGCATCAATGCAAGCATAATATGCTGTTCGTAAAGATTTGTCGAACCCTGAGCGCACTTGAGTACAAGCTCCGCGTTGACGGGATACTTCTGAGCGCACTTGAGCATCATGTACTGTCCCGCCTTTTTTCTTGCGGCGGAATTATAGTGACAAAGTCCCTCAATGCGGTCGGGGTACTCACAGCAATACGCAAGTATATGCACCTGAGTGCCCGTCTCGGAGTCAATCGACGAAAGTTCCGCGCCGGGTATAACTTTAATGCCGTTGCGTTCTCCGAGTATTTTTCCCCTTACGGTGCCGGCAAGACAGTCCTGGTCTGTAATCGCAATCGTATCGACGTTATTCTTAACGGCAAGGTTTATAAGTTCTTCAATGCCTAACGAACCGTCCGACAGCTTCGTATGGCAATGCAAATCTGCTGACAAAGTGAAAATCCCCCATTCGGTAAAAAACGGCCGGCCGCGCTTCGTCCACCGGACAAAAACGGGCTTAAAAATTAAAAAAATACGATATATTCTCTAACAAAAAATATGACAAACGACCGCTTAGTGTAAAAAAGCCAATATTCCCTCAATATATATCATTCATCATTAATTATATACTCGAAGCAAAACATTTTCAAGGGGCAAAACAACGTTTTTTTATTTTTACGACAAAAAAATTCAATAATTTTTGCCGTTCGGTGATTGTATAAAGGGATAATATGTGTTAGAATTATATAAATTAAACAAAAAGGAGCAATTATCATGCTTAAAGGTATTCCCGATATAATTTCACCCGAACTTTTAAAAATTCTCGACGAGATGGGTCACGGCGATGAAATCGTCATAGGCGACGGCAATTTTCCCGCGGCTTCAAATGCAAAAAGACTCGTCAGACTCGACGGACACGGCGTTCCCGAGATTCTCGAGGCTATACTAAAGCTCGTTCCGCTCGATCCTTATGTCGAATCGCCCGTTATGCTCATGCAGGTAACACCCGGCGACGACGTAGATCCCGTTATATGGAAGGACTACGCGAGAATCGTCAAGGAGCAGAGCGGTGACTTTAAAATGAGCGAAATCGAGAGATTTAAGTTCTATGAGAGAGCTAGAGACGCGTACGCGATAATCGCAACAGGAGAAACCGCACTGTATGCCAATATCATACTTAAAAAGGGAGTAGTAGTGAACAAATAATTAGGCGGTACAGAGTGCCGGGGGGTTGTATTATGTCAAAACGAAACGACTACATTTCATGGGACGAATGCTTTATGGGCGTCGCGCTCCTCGCATCAAAAAGGAGCAAGGACCCTAACACGCAGGTCGGCGCATGCATTGTTAACGATAAAAAAAGAATAATGTCCGTCGGCTACAACGGATTCCCCGCAGGATGCGGCGACGACGAATATCCGTGGGAGCGAAACGGAGAGGCGTACGACACGAAGTACCCTTACGTATGCCATGCCGAACTTAACGCGATTTTAAACGCCCGCGGAGCAAATCTCGAGGGGTGCAGCATTTACGTCGCGCTGTTTCCGTGCAACGAGTGCGCCAAGGCGATTATTCAGTCGGGCATTTCCGAGGTCGTATACCTTTCTGACAAATACGCGTCCGACGAAATGACGAGGGCGTCGAAAAGAATGTTCAACTCTGCCGGAGTCCGTTTAAGAAAGCTTGAAATTCAGAGGGATTCTATCACAATATCATTTAAAGAACAGGATGTTTAACAGATGACTTTAAAAGAAGCCGTCGATGCTCATATTGAAAAATACGCGCCGAAAATAGAAAAATTCAGTTCTCATTTAGCGAAAATGTACGGAGTCTGCTACCCGAGCACTATCGACTCCGCGGTTAAAAAAATGAGCGATTCGACCTATTTCGTCATAACGGGCGACATTCCCGCTATGTGGCTGCGCGACTCGACGGCACAGGTATCAAATTACGTTTCGCTGTGCAAAGACTGCGAGGAAGCGCGCGAACTCATAAAAGGCGTAATCAGACGGCAGTCTCATTATATTAAAGAGGATCCGTACGCGAACGCGTTCAACGAAACCTCAAACGGTCACGGACACGTTGACGACGTTCCGAAAAAAGCCGGCATTGTATGGGAGAGAAAGTATGAAATAGACTCTCTGTGCTACCCGGTAAGGCTCATGTATCTTTATTATAAGGAGACAGGCGACATCGATTTCATAAAGGAAGTTCTGCCCGAGACCGCCGAGCTTATCCTCGCCGTATGGAGAACGGAACAGCACCATTTTGAAAAATCGCCGTACAGATTTTCGCGCACAAACTGCCCGTATCAGGACACGTTACACAACGACGGAATGGGCAGTCCCGTAAAATACACGGGCATGACCTGGTCGGGTTTCAGACCCAGCGACGACGCGTGCGAATACGGATATTTAACGGCTTCAAATATGTTCGCGTGCACCGTGCTCGAATATATATCCGAAATGCTGTCGAATTTTAATAACGAATACTCGTCGCTTATCGCCGAATGTATTTCGCTTCGCGCCGATATAAAAGAGGGTATAAATAAATTCGCGGTGTATGACAATGAGAAATACGGCAGAATTTACGCGTGCGAAACCGACGGCAGAGGAAACCGTCTTTTCTTCGACGACGCGAATGTGCCGAGCCTTTTATCGATTCCGTACATAGGCTATTCATCCGCTGACGACGAAATTTACAAAAACACGCGCAGATTTATTTTAAGCAAGGATAATCCGTATTATTACGAGGGCAAATTCGCAAAGGGCGTGGGAAGTCCCCACACCCCGAAGGATTATATATGGCATATCGCGCTGAGCATGCAGGGTCTTACCTCGACTGATAAGGACGAGATGCTCTCAATCGTAAAAATGCTCGATACGACCGACGCGGGAACGTACCGTATGCACGAGGGCTTTTACGCGGACGACCCGAACAAATTTACGAGAGAATGGTTTACGTGGTCGGATTCGCTTTTTGCCGAATTTATCGAAAAAGCGGTCGACGAAAACGTGATATAATAACCGCACGAAACACAATCCAAATCAGAGATTCGGTGTGTTTCGGGAAACATTGAATCATACCGCTTCGGCACAGCGCACCTTTGCGACATGATATAAGAAATCGGCGGCCGGATAATACCGACCGCCGAAGCAATTTTATAGTTTTCAAGCGCAGACAAATTATGTAGGGGAAGATATTATCTTCCCGCGGTAAAGGCAGTGATTTTTAATTTTGATTTTACCGGCGGAAACCCGCAGACTTCATATTGCTGACGCAAATTTATTATTCATAATACCGTAAGTCTCATGCGGGAAGACAATGTCTTCCTCTACAAAAGAATGTTTATATTTAAGAACAATAAGTCAGCACGCAAAATACGCCGTCACCGCAAAAATTATAATTTTCCCTATAATTATCGCGGGCAAACCTATCATAAATTTTTTATGAAGCGTTTTGTGTCTGATTATTTTCATCGTCGTATATTCTGCAATCGCGGAGAAAAACACAGCGAGCAGAATAAGCGTTTTTTCGCTCATCCTGCGTTTATGCTTAACCGCCGCCGACTTATCGAAAACGGTTACGATAACGCATATAAACACCCCGAAAACATAATAAACCGACAGCGCGGTCAAAACCGCGCTGATATTATTTTCTATGAATTCTATCATCACTTAACGTACTCTAAACGTCCATCGGCTCTCTCTTTCGGCTCGGGCGATTCGTCGGGATAACCGACCGCAACAGCTATTAAAAAGCGCCAATCGGGGTTTATGTTCATGCGCTCTTTCCACTTCCTGCCGTTTTCGTGATTCATAAGTGCGCCGATACTGCCTATAATGCATGCCGCAAGACCGATACTCTCAGCTGAAAGCGCGATATTTTCCGTCATAAGTCCGCAGTCCATCGCGCTGTCTCCTTTTGAATAAATAAAAAGCACAGTCGGCGCGTTCTGATAAACGGGATTCTTGTCCCAACGGGTATACGCGGGCATGTCCCAGCCGACAAGGTCTTTGAAATCCTTATTAATTTCGTCGAGCATTTCCTTACTCTGAACGACTCTGATGTGACACGGCTGTAAGTTCCTCGCGCTCGGCGCCCAAAGCCCGCACGTTAAAATCGTATCGAGCTCGTCCTGTTTTATCTGTTCCTTTTTAAATTCGCGCACCGTACGTCTTTTTAAAATATTATCAACCGTTTCGTTATGTATAATATTCATATCTTATAACTGATCGAGCGTAAGCTCGTAACCTTTCATAAAATTTTTTATAAATTCGTCCGCCTCACGGCAGTTAAGTTTTTCAATTGATTCTCTCGTCGATTCCTCGGCTTTTGAAAATTCGGAATTGCCCGCCTTGCGCTCCTCGACGCATTTTATCAGCGCGGAAATTTTATCCGCCGCCTTTACAAGCTTCCACAGCGGTTCGTCGTCGTCTGTTTTAAAAAACAGAGGTTCAAAATCCTCCTTCATATCCTCGGGCAGAGTCGAAATAAGTTTTCTGCACGCCGTTTCCTCGACTTTATCATACGCCGTTTTTATATCGGCATTATAATACTTCACCGGCGTGGGCAGATCCCCCGTCAGAATCTCGGGCATGTCGTGAAACAGTCCGAGAAGCGAGGCGCGTTCGGCGTTATAATTCATAGAAAAACGCCGGTTTCCGATAACCGCGAGCGCGTAGCTTATCGCCGCTACCTCGTGCGAATGCTGGCTTAAAGATTCCTCGTCGGTGTTGCGCATGAGCGCCCATCTGTTTATATATTTCATCCTCGAGATAAAGGGATAAAAGCTGTAGTCCATTTTCATCACCGAAACGATTATACTATATTTCAATTGAACTTTCAATAGATACAAAATTCACAAAATCAATTGACATGCGGCAGTATTTTGATACAATAATTTATGTACCGAAAAAGAATTTAAAATTTTTTTCAGAAAAAGTGAGAACTTTTGACCCTTTCGGGGTACTAATAAGTGAAGTAAGCGAAAAACATTTTTTCTTACCTCCCATAGGACGGATAACACCATGACGGCAGACGAAAAAGCATACGCCCGATTCCTGTCGGGCGACGAGGCGGGACTTACGGAGCTTATCGAAATCTACCGCAATCCATTGTCCGACTTTATAAACGCGTATATAAAGGACGAACACGATTCGCAGGATATCATGCTCGACGTATTTGTCGATCTCGTAAGAAAAAACCGTTTTCGCGGGGAGTCATCTCTGAAAACGTATCTGTTCGCGGTCGCGAGAAATAAGGCGTTAAAGCATATTTCACGCAGGAAAGCTCAGACGATCGAGTTTGAACAGGCGCAGAACTACATACCGCTCGCCGCGGACGCAAACGCTCAGCTTATTTCCGAGGAGGAAAAACAGGCTGTCCGCAGTGCCGTGCGCTCATTAAAGACCGAATACCGGGAAGCAATACACCTGATTTACTTCGAGGATATGACGTACGAACAGGCGGCCGCCGTCATGAAAAAGAGCAAAAAGCAGATATCCAACTATGTATTCAGGGCAAAACAACAGCTCAGGGAAATTCTCAAAGAGGAGGCGGGATAATGACAAGCGAGGAAATGAAAAACGAAGTACTCTCAAGAGCCGCCGCTCTCGGCAAGGCGAGAAACAGAAGGATAAAAACGGCGGCGGCGACAGCCGTATGCGCGGTTATAATCTGCGCGGCGGCAGTACCGATATACAGAGCGAATCGTCCCGGCACTGTTACACCTTCGGCTCAAACGACAGTACAGAACGGCGTGACGGCACCTGCGGGAAACGAGGACAAAACAACTGCCCGAGTTACAACATCAGCACCCGCATGCGCAGCCGAAACGTCCGTCATAAGTACATCCGCGCCGAAAGCCTCCGCCTCACAAACAAGAACGCCCCCGTCGGACGAAACTCAAAAATCGCCGAACACCGTCACCCCCGGCGAAACGACGACAAGGAGAAATGAGCCGACAACGAAAAAAAATGAGCCGACGACGGGAAAAAACGAATCGACGACGAAGAAAAACGATTCCGAGACCACGGCAAAACCGGAAACGACAAAAAAAGCCGACACAGCGAAAACCGAGCCCGGAGAAGATAACGATTCGTTCCCCGATTCAAAACCTCCCGTCCCCCCGGTAACCGAACCGGCAACCGTCCGCCCGGCGCCGACACGCCCCGATTCGAACTCCGATTCATCCGCTGACTGCGGATGGCTTATGGAGAACAACAAGGCAGGATTAGGCTATGAATCCGTTGATGACATCGTTAACAACAAGTGGACTTACTACGTAAAATCCGTAGAATACAATTCGGATTTGAGAATGTTCAAGTTCTCGTCTGTCACGCCCGTTTTCGGATGGATTTCAACAGGCGAAAAATCATATACATTTTATGCCGAATCCTATGCTCCGATTGCGCCCGACGGCGAATATCTCGGAACGGTAAGCGATTTTCAGACAAGTCTGCCTGTACTGAATTCGTATAAAATCTACCGCTTCTCGGGCATTAAAGACGAAAAGCGGGATATGATTCTCGTCACGGATTCCGAAAGATATTTCGTATTCGCCGAAACCGACTGATATATCCTGCAAAGAACGACAAAGTTCGTTTTGCCCCCATCTTTCCTTTTCTGCGCTCCGCCGTATATTTTACGCGTTTTACGGCGGAGTTTTCCTCCCCCCGAAAACATTACCGATTATTTTTAAGAAAGGAATGTACATGCCATGTTTAAAAAGCTTTACTCACACTTAATGTCTTTATTTACGGCAATATGCGTCGTACTCACCTCGGCAATAACAGTATCGGCACTATCGCCGGCTGAATCCCCGTCCGTACTTTCAAAAGAAACCGACGTCGTACCCGTCGGAGAGGAAATAGAATTTAAAACCGCGGTTCAGACAATGAACGTTTACGACATATCGGACGGACAGACAAGCGGCTACAAGGTTTTAATAAAAAGTTTGGACGCGCTTCATGAATTCGTAGACAAAACGGGCATCGACGACGAAATTTATATAAAACAGTACACTCAGAGCTTTTTTGAAACGAACGCTCTTATCATAACATATCAAATCTGCCCCGGCGGAGGGGACTCATTCACATTAAATAAAATAGTAAAAACCTCGGACAATACCATTGCTCTCGACATTTCATTTAATACTTACGACGGAATGCAGACAATGGTTGTCTCCTATCAGCTCGGCGTTTATGAGGTCAATCTCTCCGACGTCGGAAAAATAACTGAGCTTGCCGACTATACTCAGCCCACGCTCGAAGAGAACAAATTCGATTTTTCATTTAAACTTGAAAATCCGTGCTATTTTACAACAAACTACGACGACACGCTGTCGCTGTTTAAGGAGATAGATTCCAACTATCTCAGAGTAAAATACGCCGAAAAATTAACCGTCATAAGAGACGGCAAAATAATAAACGCAAAAAACGACGAGGGAAATTACGAATACTTTACATTAAAATCATACGATATTCTCCAGTTTAAAAATTCAGACGGCATAATCTGCGCGTCATACGTCGTAATCTGCCCCGGCGACATAAATTCCGACGGTAAGGTTTCGGCTTCCGACGCCCGCGAGGCACTGAGAGCCGCCGCAAAAATCGGAACATATAATTATTACGAACGCCTCGCGATGACCAAGGACGGCAGAGAATCCTTAAGACTTTCAGCCTCCGACGCGCGTTCGCTTCTGCGCATAGCGTCAAGACTCGAAACCGCCCCCGGCAGAAGAATATACACCTACGAAAACGAACCGTATATCGTCGAGGACTTTGCGGACTCATGCGCCGTTAAGTGGATAGCTTCGGCAAGCGACAGCGTTCACGTTAAAATCGAGCAGGAGTACATCCCGCTTCCCAAACCCGACGTAATAACAGAAATAAAAGACGGCGACGCGCCCCACAGCAATTTCATAATCACACCCGACCAGACGGGAACGTACGTTATAACCATGACGTACAGAAATCCGTGGGAAAAAGGCAAGATTTACGAGCAGTTTACGTTCACGCTCGAAGTTTTGCAGAGAGCAGAACCGACGACAGGAGCGTATAAATAATTATGACGTTTAAAAAAACGCGCGGTATTTTATGCGCATTGCTCGCCGTAATACTTTCTCTGTCCCTTACGCTTACAGCATTCGCCGAAAACGGCGAAGAGGACGGCAAAACCGTTCCATTTAAAATCACCGTAAAGGCACGTTACTTCAGAAACAGACCCGAGGGCGCTTCGTACCCCGCGTCGAGCGGACTCATAACGTCATTCGACGGATTCAGGGAGTACTGGACGTTTCTCGACGATTATCAGAAGAAATTCTGCGCGGAATACTATAACGATAAAGAGTATTTTGACAACGGAGGCGCGCTGATACTCGTTTTCGGAGATTCGTACAGAATGGATTCCGAATTAAACATAGAATCGGTTACGATAGCCGAGGATAAAATCCTGTTTGTCAACATGACGAGAACCGGACCGAAAACATGCGTTTATACTTCGAACATTAATACCGTTTCGGTGCTCGAAATAAAACAAAGCGACGTTTCGGACGTTTCTATTATAAAAACGCGCATAACCGATGAAATAACGACAGACGAGGAAACGCCGAAGACTGAGAATTCGGATGACTATATTGATTTTCCGCCCGCAGATAATGATAATATCGAAATCGAGAACGGCAGTTACGGAACGCTTGCATCATACAGAGGCGTTTCGCTCGGCGAGTTAAAACATATGTATAATCCGTCGGATGAAATAAGGGCGTTTGATAATGATTTAAACCCGGTAACGGACGATAAAACGGCTTTAAAAACGGGAAACATCATACAATGTATTAATAAAAAAGGGATCGTCATAAACGCGTATTACATCGCCAGAAAAGGCGACGTAAACTCCGACGGCAGAATAACAGCCTCAGACGCACGCGAAGTATTTAGAGCCTCGGCAAAGCTCACGTATTTTAACTGCGCTCAGACCGACGCGTCGCACAGCCTGAACGGTTATTCTCCCGACAGTGAAGCGAATGCACAGGATGCGCGTTATCTGTTAAGAATCTCGGCGGGACTTGACATTCTCAACGCCGGTAAAAGTACACAGGGTTTAATTGCCGGCAGAGACGGCTCGGCTCTCGAAATGAAAGGCTTTTACTGCGATGAAAACGCAGAATGGAATATCACCGCGGGCATTGACGGCAAAGAATACGACTGCGTTACGCATTCGGACGAAATTATCAAAAATTCGGACGGCGGCGATACGAATTCATACATGAGAATGTTTACGTTCGACCCGGAAGTCCCCGGTCTTTATGAAATAAAAGGCGAACTTAACGGTTCGGACGGAAAGGTTAAAGAGACGTATAAATTCAGCATAGAAGTCAGTTAATTTATAAAAGATCATAACGATTTTTCCCGACACGCTTAACATATTTCCTCCATGAGAAAGCTCGAGTTCAACGAACCCGGGCTTTACTCTTGTATCACTGCGGTGATATAAATTAAAAAATACAATTGACCGGCTGTCACTTTGGTGATACAATACAGAAAAAAGTGAGGTAAAAAAAGACATCAACAAAGCCGGCGCACAGACGTTATATAAGATATCAAAGGTGCTTGGCTGTACGATTGAGGATTTATTGGAAAAATAAAAAAACAAGCTGTAATTCATAAATAACGCGTCAAAACGTTAAAATGAATTACAGCTTTTTATTTTGAAATTATCAGAACAATCCCGATATCTTGCCGTTCTCGTCCACGTCGATGTTTTCCGCGGCGGGCTTTTTCGGCAGTCCGGGCATCGTCATAATGTCGCCCGTCAGTACGACTATGAATCCCGCTCCGGCAGAGACCTTGACGTTTCTGACGGTCACCGTGAAGCCCTCGGGCGCGCCGAGCAGAGCCGGGTCGTCCGAAAAACTGTACTGCGTTTTCGCCATGCATACGGGCAGATTCGCAAAGCCTAATTTCGTCAGAGAATCTATCTGTTTTTGCGCGTTTTTCGTAAACGCAACGTCCTTTCCGCCGTAAATTTTCGTTACGACGGCTTTTATTTTATCCTCAATGCTCGTATTGAGTTCGTACGCATATCTGAAATCGCCTTTTTCCTCCTCGCAGAGTCTGACGACCTCTCTTGCAAGAGATTCTCCGCCCTTTCCGCCGTCCGCCCAGACGGTTGAAAGCTCGACGTTTACGCCGAGTTCACGGCATTTTTCGATTACGAGATTAATCTCCGCGTCGGTGTCGGTCGGGAATTTATTTACGGCTACAACGCACGGCAGGCGGTAGACGTTTTTAATATTCGAAACATGTCTTAACAGGTTCGGAATACCCTTTTCGAGTGCGGTCAGATCCTCTTTTCCGAGCTCGTTTTTGGCGAGTCCGCCGTGCATTTTAAGCGCGCGCACCGTCGCAACAACTACGACCGCGTCGGGCTTTAACGAAGCCGACCTGCATTTGATGTCAAGGAATTTTTCCGCGCCGAGATCCGCGCCGAATCCCGCTTCGGTTACGGTATATTCGCACGAATGCATCGCGCACCTCGTCGCGAGTACGGAGTTACAGCCGTGCGCGATGTTTGCAAACGGTCCGCCGTGAACAAACGCGGGAGTGCCCTCCAGGGTCTGAACAAGGTTCGGCTTTACCGCGTCTTTTAACAGCGCGGTCATTGCTCCGACGGCTTTCAGATCGCCCGCGGTTACGGGCTTATCGTCGTACGTATAGCCGACAATTATTTTCGATAATCTGTTTTTAAGGTCGGTTATATCGGTCGAAAGGCAGAACACAGCCATTATTTCGGAAGCGACGGTTATGTCGAATCCGTCCTCTCTCGGCACGCCGTCCGTCTTACCGCCCAAGCCGTCCGTTATATGACGAAGTTGTCTGTCGTTCATGTCGACGCACCGTCTCCACGTGATTTTACGAACGTCGAT
>DJEG01000123.1:50912-51372 GCA_002431305.1 Ruminococcaceae bacterium UBA5904
CGATTGCGTGAAAATCGCCCGTGAAGTGCAAATTAATATCCTCCATGGGAACGACCTGCGCATATCCGCCCCCCGCGGCACCGCCCTTTATTCCGAATACGGGACCTAATGACGGCTCTCTCAGCGCGGCGGCGGAGTCCTTGCCGATACGGCGAAGCGCGTCCGCAAGTCCGACGGTCGTGGTTGTCTTGCCCTCGCCCGCAGGGGTGGGGGTTATCGCGGTGACGAGTATTAATTTAGGATTTTCGACGCCCTTTTCGTTGAGTACCGAGCAGTCGATTTTCGCCTTGTAACGCCCGTACTGCTCGACGTATTTTTCGTCAATATGCGCGCGTGAAGCGATATTCATTATGAATTCGGGAGTGTGCTCCTGCGCGATTTCGATATCGGTTTTGTAATCCATAAAAATCGACTCTTTCTCTTAAGAATAAACATTCTTTGTAGGGGAAGACATTGTCTT
>DJEG01000093.1:0-1844 GCA_002431305.1 Ruminococcaceae bacterium UBA5904
AATAATAACAATGCGTCAGCAATATGAAATCTGCGATTTTTTGTCGGCAAAATCATATTTAAAATTTCTGCCTTTACCGCGGGAAGACAATGTCTTCCCCTACGTCACAATTCAAATTTTTACATAATTATAATCTGACTGTCATCGATATTTGAACAAAATCTTTTCTGACCGCTAACCACTGAAACAATAATTTACAACGTAAATTATTGTTCACCTGTTTCTTCTGTACCCCATTTCGTCCCTGTATTCGGGATGTTCCGACGCATATTTATCGCATTTTGCGCATATCGTATAATCGCATTTATCCCCGTTCGAACACGTCGTTTTTCTTACAAGGCGCGCGCCGATAAGCTCCATGGCTTCGTAATCGGGGTTACACAGTGCGGGCATTATCTCGTCAAGTCCGTGCTTTCTTGCAAATTCAGCCGTCGGACATGATGTAAATTCGTAGTATATCGGCTCGTCCTTTTTAAACTCCGAAACATTCATTTTATAATCGCCCCATTTATCGCACATCTTTTTCGCATTCAGGAACGAAAAATACATCAGTTTTTTAAATACGGGACGTTTAATGTCAACAAATTTATTAAGCATCCGAAACGCGGGAAGCATCAGATTTCCCTCGGATTTTTCAATCTCGTCAAGACTCGTCTTATCCCTGCAAACAACATAATACGCCATGAGCGCGATACAGTCATACGTTCCGCCCCTGCCGTTATGAAAATTCTTTTTTCCGCCCAAATCCGTGCGCCAATCCGACAGAAACTCGACATACTGAAGCTGAACCCGCGCCCATATTTCCTCCCGAAGATTCTCGGGATAATGGCGGGCAATGTTCTCTTTTATCTGCTTTTCGCACGCTTTGGAATACAGTACATGACACGTCCTGTCAAATTTAAGTTCGCTGTCTTTCATAAATCCGCCCCCGTTTTATTTTAAGTTAGCTTTTGCTAACTATATTATATTAAAAATAAGCTTACGGTTAAGCATGTTGAATTTAGTATACCATATTAAAATATAAAAAGCAATAAAGTAAAAATCGGAACCGCCCGAATATAAGCGAATTCCGATTTTTACATCTATTTTTATCTTCCCTGTCCGCCTTTTCCGTCGGGCGGCTGCATACCGCCCATGCCTCCGGGCTGTCCGCCGTTCATATTGCCTCCCGGCTGACCTCCCATGTCTCCGGGCTGACCTGACATGCCTCCGGGCTGACCTGACGAGCTTACATTGCCGTACGTCGTCAGCGTATCGCTTAATGTTATTTCGCATACCTGACTTCCGTCGAGAGTAACCGTATAGGTTTCACCCTGCTCAAGCTCGGGTGACGAGAAAATAAAGTTTGACGCGTCGCATGTAAGCGTATAGGTAAACGTCTTTGAGTTACCCGAAATCGTTACCGTTGAACCTTTTTTCGCGTTTGAGCCCAAAGAAACAAACATTGTCATCTGGTCACAATCGCTCAGAGCCTGCGTCATGGCATCGCCCTTGCTCTCAGCAAAAAGCGTACCACCCGTAAGAGTACACGTTCCGTTGTAATCGAGCGCGCCGTTATCCTCGGTCGAACTGCTTACGGCGATTGTTCCGCCCGAAATTTCCATCGTACCGTTCGAATCGATGCCGTCACCGCCCGCTGTGATATTGAGCGTACCGCCCGAAATTTTAATAGAATAGTCTCCCGCCGACTGCCACGGGGCACCGTTGCCGAAACCGCTTTCGTCCTTACCGCCCGCGGCGTTCAGACCGTCGTCTGACGAAACTATGTTAAATTCTCCGCCCGAAACGTCAACGTCTGAACCTTCAAGACCTTCGTAACTCGATTCAATATTGATTTTACCGCC
>DJEG01000093.1:1973-10740 GCA_002431305.1 Ruminococcaceae bacterium UBA5904
GATACTGTGACATTGCCGTTTGAATGAACCGCGTCGTCTGCGCAGTCAAGAGTAAATGTTCCGTCAGAAACCGTAATTTCACCGCCGGCTTTTACGCCTTTCGCGCTCGCGTCCTCTCCGAGTTCGGCGGAATGTCCGCCTCCGGAAGTTATATTGTATGTTCCGCCGTTTATGTTAAGCGACGTTTGGGCCTGAATGCCGTCCTCGCCCGAAACAAGAGTAAGAGCGCAGTTATTAATATTTATATATCCTTTTTCGGTGTCGGTATCATTTGTCGACCTTACCGTATCCGCGCCTGCCGTTACATTAAGAGACGCGCTGTTTACGATAAGCGAATCCTTACCGTTGATTCCGTTATTTGAGGCTTTTACGGTTATATTTGAATTTTCAATTCCAAGATTATCCTTAGACGTAATGCCGTTATTGAATTCGGCGTTAACTTCGAGCTGCCCCGTGCCGTATATCAACATATCGGATTTGGAATAAACGCACGCGTTGGGTTCCTCTTCGGTCTTTGATGAAAATTCGGAAGTATACGAATATTCGCCCGAGTCACTTAATTTATTTACGCTGTCCGAATCAAGATAAACGTACGTCTTTTTAGATTTATAAACGTAAAGCGGACTCGAATCCTTACACGTTATATCGGCATTTTTCAAAACGAGCCAAACCTCGCTGTCAGGCGCGTTGACCGTAACGGAGCCGTCGGATGACGAACCGGTTATAACGTAAACTCCGCCTCCGGTTATCACAGCGTCGGAACCCGAGCACGTAACCGCCGAACCCGAAGATTTAACGCCGGAATCAGAAAACTCAACGTTCACTGCGTTTGTCATATCCGGTGCGGACGTACCGGAATAAGACACGGGGACTGTGTTCGCGTCGCCCGTCGTTTTCTCTTCGCTTTCAGCCGAAGAACACGAAGCAAATATAAACACGGCGCATATCAAAACAGAAATCAAAGCCGAAATTTTTCTTTTCATAATCATTCACGCCTTTCACAGAACTTCTTTTGAAATCTCTCTCGAACACGTGATATTGAGATTGCCGTTTCTGCACCTTAACGCGTCGATAAACTCCTTGGGAACCTCGTTTTTATTAAACGTGACCGAATATTTAAGCTCGTAAAGTGTACCCATATTCGTTGTTTTAACGCTGTCGAGAGAGTGGGATTTAGTATATTTTTTGAATAAATCGTCAAACAGTCCGTCATAGTCGAGATCCTCGGGTATTGTAATTTTCAATATACGTTCGCTCGCCTTCGGCGACGAAAAACCGAAATGCACAAGCAGAAGCATAACCGAAGCAATTATTACAAAGAATATTACCGCTAAAACAACGTAACCCATTCCGAGCGCAAGACCCGTTGCCATTGCAAGGAAAATAACGCCTATCTCCCTCGCGCTTCCCGGAGCCGAACGGAATCTAATAAGACTGAACGCTCCGGCGACTGCAACACCCGCGCCGACGCTTCCGTTTACAAGCATTATAACAACCTGAACGATAGCGGGCAGAACAAACAGCGCGACGGCAAAGCTCTGCGAGCTTTTCGATTTATACATTCCGACGAACGCCGAACACGCGCCGAGTACGAGCGACACCGCCGTACATATTAAAAATGACTGTAAAGTAAGAGACTGACCGATTATTGAATTAAGCACCTAAGAGCTCCCCTTTCGATATTTCATTCGGCTTTTTAAATATTTCGGGCAGAATGTATTTTTTATAACATTCGCCGTATTTTGAAAACGAAACGTTCTTTGCGCCGACCTGCGTGAGCGCGGAACTCAGCCACAGCGGGCATACCCCGGGCAGTTTTATTTCGGTTAAATACAAATCCGAATCGAGAATTTTTCTGCCTTTGTCTCCTTTTCGCAAATCGAGGTCGTACGTTCTGAAACGTATATTTTTATCGAATGTTATACGAACCGCGCCGTCGTCCTTTCCCGCGTACGCCGTTCTGTCGTATGCTATGAAAACCTTCGGCGACAAATCGTAAAACGAAATAAAATACTCTATCTCCCGTGCAATCTGACCGCCCGGGTAAGCGAGCGCCCCGCCCGACATGATTGATTCGACGCCCGCTGCCGAAGCCGTTATCCTTCTTTTGTAAACAATGCCGTCAAACTTCTTCTTTATCTCGATAAAAACATCGGATTCGTCGTCCGGCACTCCATAGCTTCTGACCCTTAATTTTTCTTTATACACGGGCTTTTCAATCGACTTTCTTATAAGTGAAAAATCGTCCGTATCGTAATAAATACTGCATATCCTGGATTCACCGTATTTATCCTTTACGATTTTGTCGTTTATAATTTCCAGCAGTCTGTCGCGCTGAAACGAGGTAAGCATATACTTTTTTTCGTACCGTTTAAAACTGAACTGAACGTTTGCCATGTCCGCTCATCTCCTTAATGTGACTACATAGTAGCGCACCTAACTAAAGCGAAACTAAAGAACAGCAAAAAAACGCCGGGATCCACATTTTACTGTGAATCCCGGCACACATTTTTGCATACTCTAATATTTATTCGTCATCCTCGGGAGGTATTCCGCCCTGGTACTGACAGTCGTGAAGCATTGCGTAGAAGCCCTTTGCCTCCATCAATTCCTCGTGCGTACCGGCTTCGACGACGCTTCCCTTTCTCATTACGAGAATCCTGTCCGCGTTCTTAATCGTCGAGAGTCTGTGCGCGATAACGAAACTCGTTCTGTCCTTCATCAGGTACTTCATAGCCTTCTGAATCTGAAGCTCCGTTTTGGTATCAACCGAGCTCGTAGCCTCGTCGAGAATGAGTATCGGCGGGTCGGCGAGAACGGCTCTCGCTATCGTTATCAGCTGTTTCTGCCCCTGCGAAATATTCGTTCCGTCCTCTTTTAGCTCCGTATTATACCCGTCGGGCTGACTCATTATAAAGTCGTGAATTCTTGCAATCTTCGCGGCTCTTATAACCTCGTCGTCCGTCGCGTTTTCTTTGCCGTAAGCTATATTATCCCTTATCGAGCCCTTGAATATCCACGTGTCCTGTAAAACCATGCCTATCTGCGAACGAAGAAGTTCTCTGGGCATATCCGTAATATTAACGCCGTCGACGTCAATTTCGCCCGAACGTATGTCGTAAAAACGCATAAGCAGATTGATTATCGTCGTCTTGCCCGCGCCCGTGGGACCTACGATAGCGATAAGGTCGCCCTTATTCGCCGTCATGCTGAAATCCTCGATAAGAGGTTTGTCCTCGCGGTATCTGAATGAAACGTTCTTAAAATCAACTCTGCCGTCCGCGCTGAGAGACGTAACCTTATAGGAATCGGGAGTTTCCTCATCCTCGTCGAGAAGCTCAAAAACACGCTCTGCAGAAGCGAGTCCCGACTGAATCGAATTTATAAGTTTCGAAAGACTCGTAAGCGGGGACGATAAAAGGCTGTTATACGATATGAATTTAGTAATCGAACCGAGCGAGAATCCCGCCGCGCCCGCGACAATCATATTTCCGCTGACTATACATATTATAACGTATACCGCATTGTTGATTAAATTTATAACAGGCTCAATGGTTCCGGATATAAAATTCGCCTTTACGGTTATGTACTGAAGCCCGTCGTTTATCTCGTCGAATTCCGCTTTCGCTTTTTCCTCATTATTAAATGTCTTATTTATCGTGTGACCGGTGTACATCTCCTCGATATGACCGTTCAAATCGCCCGTCGTATTCCAGTAGCGTTTGAACCACTTGCGCGAAATTCTCGATACGAAATACGAGAACACTGCGCCGAGGGGTGAGATTATGACCGTAATGAGAGCCAGTTTCCAGTTTTGGAAAAACATTATTATTATAACGGCGATAACCTGAATAACGCTCGTTATAACGGTAAGTATACTGTTTTGAAGAATATTTGAAAGATTCGAAATATCGTTTGTAAGACGGCTCAAAAGATCGCCCTTCGTATGCGAATCATAAAAACTCAGAGGAAGTCTTGCAAGTTTCGAATTTACCTGTTCTCTCATCGTACAGAGCATTTTCTGCGAAACGCCCGCCATTACAAACTGCTGAACGTACTGGAACAGTCCCGCGGCAACATACAGAGCAACCGTCTTTATAAGAAGCGTTTTAACCTCGGAAAAATCAAGAGGCACGCCGTGCAAGCGGTTCTGTACCTGAGTCTGAATCGCGTCGACAACGTCGCCGAGTATACCCGGAGCATACGTGTTGATAACCGTATAAACTATCGCCGCCGCGCAGGATATTGCAAATGCGAACATAAACGGTTTTGACAAAGCCATAAGACGTTTAAGAGTTTTCTTTGAATCCGCCGGCTTGTCCTCTCCGCTTTTTTCCTTGTTTCTGTAAGCCGCATATTTTCCGCTGCCGTTTTTAATATAGTTAAGGGCGATCTCCTTGGCGCGCTTGTCATGCTGTGATATCTTACTCACCGTCGGATCCCTCCTCTTCGTCTTCTTCCCCGGCTGTTTCATCATTCTCCGGATTTATATCTGTTTCTTTTTTCGGGTTCAGAAGCTCTTCTATGAAACCGTCGTCATCGTCATCGTCGTCGTTATCCCCCAGCTGAGAATCAACGATTTCTTTATACTGCGGACACGTTTCACACAGTTCGCCGTGTTTACCCACTCCGACGAGTTTACCCTCTGACATTACGAGAATTCGGTCGGCATTCATTATCGTTCCTATACGCTGTGCAACGATTATAATGTTTTTATCGCCGAGTTCTTTGCTGATTCCCGCCCTGAGTCTTGCGTCTGTTGCAAGATCGAGAGCCGAAAAACTGTCGTCGAAAATGTAGATATCCGCGTCCCTGATAACCGCGCGCGCAATTGCAAGACGCTGTTTCTGTCCGCCGGAGAAATTATTTCCGCCCTGGGAAACCATGCTTTCCATTCCCTCGGGAAGCGCCGAAACAAAATTCTTTGCCTGAGCAACGGACAGCGCAGTTTCCATTTCCTCTTTTGACGCGCCGGGTTTGCCGACTCTCAGGTTATCCTCTATAGTACCGCTGAAAAGGAACGCTTTCTGCGGAACAACGGAAATGCGCGAATGAAGCTCAGATACGGACATATCTCTTATATCGACTCCGCCGAGAGTTATCGAACCCTCCGTAACGTCGTAGAGCCTCGGAATTAAGTTTATAACCGAGCTCTTACCGCTTCCCGTTATACCTATAATGGCAGTGACCTCTCCCGGACGGCATGTAAAAGAAATATTCTCAAGAGACGGTTTCTGCGCCGTCGGGTATGTAAACGATACATTGTTAAACGAGAGAACGCCTCTGTTTTCTTCATTGGGAACCGCGGGATTTTCCGGGTCTTTTACGGAGTTCTCCATATCGAGCAGTTCGTTTATACGTCTGGCAGAAATATTGGCTCTGGGAATTGAAACGAAAATAGTCGCAATGGACGTCACACCCGTTATAATAATCATCATATATGACATAAACGCCTGCAAATTGCCGACCGTCGCGTTAATCTGGTCGTAGTCGAGCGCGGGGTCAAGAGTCTCTATGACTTTACCGCCCTTCCACATAAGCATTGCTATCGCCGTATAAAGAATCGTAACCATAAACGGCAGAAGCGACGCCATGATTCTCGTCGCCTTAAGACTCAGCGATGTAAGGTCAAAGTTCGTCTTTGAAAATTTTTCATCTTCCAGCGCCGTCTTGTTGAACGACCTTATAACTCTGATACCGCCTATTTTCTCTCTGACAATCTGATTCAATTTATCGGTAAGTTTCTGAACCTTTGAAAAAATCGGAACGATAAAGACAAGCATTACGATAACGAATACCAGTATTACAGGTATTACAACACCGAGGAAGCCCATGAGCTTCGGGTTAAGGCTAATCGCAAGGACAAGCCCCAGCACAAGCGTAATCGGCACTGTGAGAATGGTTCGAAGTGAATTGAGTATCATATCCTGAACCTGCGAAACGTCGTTTGTTGTTCTGGTTATGAGTGAAGCAACGCCGATTTTGTCAATATCGGTCTGTGACAGCGACTGAACTTTATAAAACATGGTTCGTCTTAAAATATTCGCATAGCCGGATGATACTTTTGATGAGAAATACGTATTTCCCAGTGATATGCCTATCGACAGGACGGAGAAAACAATCATTATCAAACCGATAAACCGTATGGTGTCCGAGCCGACCGCTATTCCGAGATCGGCTAAAAACGCGGACTGCTCTACATTAGCGTCCGACGCGCCGTTTACACCGTATGTTACCATATAATTTGTAAGCATCGGCAGTATTATCTGAAACAGCGACTGCAGTATCATAAAAATTATGGAAACCCAAAACAGTTTTGCATACGGCTTCAACAGCTTTAACAGCTTAAAAAGTCCCGCGGGTTTCTTTTTTTCTTTTGACTTCGGAGTCTTTTCTTTTGCTTTATCCGGCAATGCCAATCACTTCCGTTATAAATTTAAGTTAAATAGTATAATAACATGATTTTATAAATTTTTCAACAATAAAGACATACGAAATGAGCAGATTTATATGTTAATTGTCTTTTTTATAAATTCTGTATATTTCAATGCGTGTTTTTACGTTCAAAATTACAAAAAATCCATTCTTTTTTTGTTCACATATAGGTATTGACAAGTTACGGGAGATTAATTATAATATAATTACTTAAAGTGGATAAAAATCTGAACAGGAGGCACACTTTTATGAAGAAAACAATATCGGTTGTTTTGGCTGTCATCATGATACTTGCGGTTTGCCCCGTTGTCTCATTTGCCGCAGGCACATGGGCTGCCGGCAGAACCATCGGTTCCGGCGAGTATGAGGAAGCTATTAATACGACAGGCACCGGCACCGTTACAATCGGCGGCACCGTAACTATGAAGAATTCTCTTACCGTTACTGCGGGCGTAACCCTGAAAATTGCAGGGGGCGCTACTCTCGTTATGACCGGATCAAACGCAAAGCTCAGCATTGCAAAGAACGCTACTGTCCTCGTAGAGAACGGCGCTACTGTATTAATGCAGAGCGGTTCCTCGTTTGAGAACAACGGAACTATCGACCTTAAAGCAGGTTCGAACTTCAACATTAACAGCGGTGCAAACTGCTACAACAACAGCGTTATAGAGAACATTTCGAAAATCTCCGTAAACGAGAACGGTTATCTTGCTCACAGAGTTTCTCTTCCCAACAGCTTCTCGACGTCTTACAGAAAAAGCGAGACATGGAACAGAAAGGATATGACCATCCAGTTCTCACCCTCATATTATCTTGACGCAGACGCTCAGTCCGATACAGAGTATCTCTCCGCTAAGTACACACCCGTACAGACCTTAGCAGGCGGATACACCAACGTTTACGTTGAGCATAATACCAAGATTTATGTTAAAATCACTGTACCCGACGGAGACGGCGATTTCATCGATGTCGGCAGAATGCAGCTTACGGCAGGCGGTCAGACCGTTAACTGCGACAGAGGCGTATTCATGATTTCACCCATGAACGCAATGACCGTTGACGTTATTTCCACCAAGTATGCAGATATCGTTAAGCTCTTTAAAATCGAGCTTCCCAAGACCGACGGTTACTACGTTGCTCTTATGGACGGCACTGTAGGTGAAACCATCGTTGAGTTCGGTAAAACTCTTCAGTTCCACGTAGTTGTAGGCCCCGATTATGATAAGTCTACTTACTCCGTATATGTTAACACCGCAGAGCTTCAGCCCGACGAGTACGGTTACTATGACGTTACCGGACCTATCGACAACGACGGCAACATGGCTACCGCAGGCGGCGTTCAGCAGTCTCTTACCATTAAGGTTATGGGCGTTACATCCAACAAACTCATCGGAACAATGACCGATGTAGTCGGATTTATTCAGCAGATTTTCTCTGTTATCAAGTCAATTATAGATTTCTTCGTAGATCTCTTTAAGGGCGGTACAGGAGATATCGACAGCATCTTCGGAACTTGATTTAATATCAGCATAAAAAAGGCAGTCCCGCGGGACTGCCTTTTGCTGTAATAAAACTATTGTAAAATAACAATTCAGCTCGAATTTTTTTCTTAATACAAACAAATTATGTAGGGGAAGACATTGTCTTCCCGCGGTAATGGCTCAAATTGTAATTTTGAACTCAACTGCCGGAAACCCGCAAATTTCATCTTGCTGACGCAGATTTATTATTGATAAAACTGTAGGTATTACGCTTTATCTAATAATATAAGTTCTTTATCCGTCAAGACTTGCAGAATCCAGCAGAAAATCATATATATTCATAGTCAATATACCGTATTCATCATAATGTTTAGGTAAAGGCTCAGATTTTAATTTTGAACTTGCTGTCGAAAACCCGCAATTTCATCTTGCTGACGCATTGTTATTTATAATACAACCGTGAGTCTCATGCACATGAAGGAAAGATTTTTGCAGTTACATGCATTTTTCTTTCCTAAAGTGCTGTATTTTCTTTTTAAACGCAAACAAATTATGTAGGGGAAGACATTGTCTTCCCGCGGTAAAGGCTCAGATTTTTATTTTGAACTTACTGCCGGAAACCCGCAAATTTCATCTTGCTGACGCAATGTTATTTTTAATATTGCCGTAAATTTCGCGCGGGAAGATGATATCTTCCCCTACATAATTTGTTTATCCCTTATAAATAAATTTTAATACGATAAATTATTGTTTACAAAAACCGGGACTCGATTTTTACATCAAGTCCCGGTCTGTTATTATTTTATTCGTATAATTTATTTTGAAGCCTTGCCGCGAATCTTAATACGCTT
>DJEG01000065.1 GCA_002431305.1 Ruminococcaceae bacterium UBA5904
TTGTTGTTCGCAATGATGATGACAGGGATATTAAATATGCCGTTTTAAAGTGCGGTTCGGACTCGGGTGATTTGTCGTTTAAAATAACGAGTATGCCGTCAGGCTCCGTGTGCGTTCTGACAGAGGATAACGGCGCAGAGTTCGACGAAAACGGGAGTTATTACGGATTCGAATTAAGCGATACCGTATATTTTGACAATAAGATGTCCGCGCATTCCGATGTTTTATTTCTTCGCGGAAAAGACGGAGTTATTTCTGTTAAGAATATTTCGGATCATAACGTTTCGGACGTTTACGTCTATTATAAAAATGAGGAAAACGGCGTGTTGATCGGAAACGAAACATATCGCGTAAGCTTCGGCAGTCTCGCCCCGGGCGAGGAAAAGGAACTGTCCGCAGAACATTATAAGGCGTATATAAGCAGGATTTTATTTACAGAGTATGGAGATTAAACGATATAAAATAGGCGTCTGCGAAATAGAAGCAAGACTGCCGTTTAATATAAATGACACGTTTCCTTTCTCGCTTTTCAGAATAGAAAATCTGTCCGATAACGCGTACGTTTACGACTATTCGTTCACGGATAATATAAATTTACCGGATAAAAAGCCGGATTTTGAATTTGACAACCGTATTGTATTTAATGAAAATAACTCGGATGTTGTCTTTTATAAAAAGCACGGCGGAGGATATTTTGCAAAACGAACGGAATTTAAAGAAGGACTCGGCGGAGCGGTCGAGTATTTAAACGAATTTAAAAACTCGCTGTGGGATAAAAGCGTTCTTGACACAGTCGGATTCGAAAAAAAAGCGTATGATCTCGGCATGATTATAATGCACGCCTCGTTTATAGCCGTCGGCGGAGATGGGATTCTTTTTACCGCGCCCAGACAGACGGGCAAGTCAACGCAGGCTCGGCTTTGGAGCAAATACAATAACGCTGAGATAATAAACGGCGACAAGGCTCTTGTCTATATAAAGGACGGACGTGTTTTTGCCTCGGGACTTCCATACTGCGGTTCGTCGAATATCTGTTTAAATGTCACCGTTCCCGTCAAGTGCATTGTAAAGCTGGGCAGGGGAGAAAACGTTTTGAAAAAACTTTCGCCGTTTTCTGCCGTCAAAGAAATTTTGAACGGGTGCTATCTTCCGTTCGGCATAGAGAATATACTTCCCGCCGCCGAAAAAACCGCGGGAGATGTCCCCATATATAAATTCGACTGCAAGCCGGATTTTTCGGCTGTCAAAACCTTGGAGAAAGAGCTATGGTAAACATTACGGAGCCGAAAATGTCGGCGTATCTTCATTCGAAAGCTAAACAAAACGGCACGCCATTAGCGGGAAATTTCGAGCTTACGTCGTTATGTAATTTCAACTGCCCGATGTGCTATGTCCATAATGATTTGAATTCCGATTCTCTTACGGCCGGCGACTGGATAAAACTGATTGACACTGCGTGCGAAAAGGGGATGCTTTTTCTGCTTCTTTCCGGCGGGGAACCGCTTTCACGAGATGATTTCAGAGAAATTTATATTCATGCGCACGAAAAGGGACTTATAGTTTCTATAAATTCAAACGGCTCTCTAATCAATAAATATTTTGATTTATTCGAAAGCTATCCGCCGTCGAGAATTAATATTTCGCTTTACGCTTCTGATACCGACGGGTATTTGAAGTCATGCGGAACCGACTGTTTTGACAGAGTTATCTCGAATATAAAAACGCTTAAAAGCATGGATATCCCCGTAAAGCTCAACGTCGTTATAACAAAATCGAACTGCTGTAATATAGGCAATATGATAAGTCTCTCAAAAACGCTCGATCTGCCCGTGCAGATAACGCCGTACTGCTACCCGCAGATAAGACTCGAATCCGAATACGGCGAAAATTCCGCGAGACTTACTCCGGAAGAAGCCGGGAAATACAGCGTCGAGAGCGATATTTTACTCTACGGCGAGGATGAATTTATAAAAAAAGCGCGTCTTTCTAACGAATCGCGGATAATCACCGACGACGACTGCTCGATATCGTGCAGGGCGGGAAGCTCGTCGTTTTGGATAACTCACGACGGAAAAATGCGCGCGTGTGTTATGATGGATAAGCCGTCGATTGATATTAAAAACGATGATTTTTTGCATTGCTGGGAGTATATAAGAGAGCAAACTGCACTTATCAGAACGCCGCCGGAATGCAAAACGTGTCCCGACTCCGGGTTCTGCCGTGCATGTTCGGCAATGTGTTACTGCGAGACGGGTTCAACGGATAAAAAGCCCGAGTATGTTTGCAGAATGATAAAGTCAATACGCGAAAATACTCAGACTTTCCTTGAAAAACGGGGGAATAATTATGAAGATTAAAAAGAATATGGTTTTAAGAAATGTCGCGGGCGAGTACGTCCTTGTCCCCGCAGGAAAAAGTGCGGGAGAGTATAAGGGCATGTTTATGCTCACCGAAACGGGCGCGTATATGTATTCTGTTATCGAAAAAGCCGATTCCGCGTTTGAGCTCGCAAAGATGACGAGCGAAGAATTCGACGGCGATTTTGACGAAATACTGTCCGACGCTAACGAATTTATTAATAAGCTCAAAGAGTACGATATTATTTAAATCATTAAAATAATAAAAGACCGCAGAGTGCTTTTTTATCGCGCTTTGCGGTCTTTGTATTGTATATTCAATTTATAAAAACAGTACGCATCCCGATTTTTTGAACTGCTCGATTTTATTTAATAAAATCTCTTTCGGGCAGTCGAATTTTACGCTTAAACAGTCTATGCAGTAAAATTCGGTTGCACCGCGGTTGATTAGTTTTTTTGACAGTCCTATATCGTTTTTCGTAAGTTCTTTACCGCACTCTTTGCAGAGACTCATTTTTTATCAATGACCTTTGCGCGGTAAACTACGCATCCGTGTTTGGGCAGATTTACGCCGAACGTATCGTTTTTAGGATATGAAACTTCACCCGTCCATACGTTTGTCATTTCGAGCGTTTTGCCCGTCGGGAATCCGAGACCTACCGCGTCAAGCGTGAAGCACTCGTATTTGCCCTCGTCGTCGGTAAAGTTGAATACGCCTATCGCGATATCGCCGTTTGCAAGGTTTCTGACGAGAACGGGGCAGTCTGTCGGGTACCAGTCAAAGAGCGGTTCGTCGCCGTTTCTGACGGATTTATAATTACGGTTGCCGTTTACGAAATAAGGCTGTCTGTACGCTTCGTCCTGGTCGATTTCAATAAGAGCCTTGTTTTTAAGAATTGCAATCGCGTCTTCGTCGGCATCTCTTAAATCACAGCCGATAATCAACGGCGAACCCATCATTGCCCAAAATGCGAAATGCGTTTTGTATTCCTCAACAGTACAGCCGGTGAGTCCTACGTGACCCTTGCCCTTCATGCCGACAACGAGCATATCCATGTCGTTAAAGCAGCCGCAGCCGTTGTATTCCGCGACCTTCAGCTGGCTTAACGCGAGGTCTTTAATCGACTGCCACGAGTCGAAAATGTCGCCCGTCGAACGCCATGTGTGCGCGCCGGTTTCCTTAATCCATGTCTTTGTATTTTCACTGCCCCATGAGCATGCGGCGAATACAATGTCTCGTCCGCAGTTTGCGAGCGCGAGACCCATTCTCTTGTAAAGAACGTGACCGTATGTCGTGAACGGGTGGAAGCAGTAGTCGTATTTGAGATAGTCTACGCCCCACTCTGCAAAGCACTTAGCATCAATAAATTCGTGGTCGAGGCTTCCGGGGTAGCCCGCGCAAGTCATTGTACCAGCGCACGAGTACATACCGAATTTAAGTCCCTTTGAATGAACGTAATCCGACACGTATTTCATTCCGTGGGGGAATTTCTCGGGGTCGGGTACGATTTCTTCGTTCTCGTTTCTCTCTCTGAGACTCCAGCAGTCATCTATAATAACGTAGTCGTAACCGCAGTCTTTGAGTCCGCTCTCGACTATAAAATCGGCGGTCTCCATTACGACCTTTTCGTTTATGTTCTCTGCAAATGTGTTCCATGAGTTCCAGCCCATGGGCGGTCTGTTTATTATCATTGTGAAAATTCTCCTTTCGGGGGTGTGAAAAAATTATATCAGTTATTTTTATCCGTGTCAATTAAATAAAACTATCTTTTTAATTGTATACAATGTTTATGAGGTGGGATTGTATTTTGTTTCTTTCTTTCCGATAATCTATATCGGAGGGGAAAAGGATGAAACTTACAAATGATATTATTATCAGTTTTAAGGAATACTTGATTGATAACGATAAAAGTGTATATACAATTGATAAATATATACGCGACGTAATGAAGTTTAAAGAATATTTGTGTGATAATAAGATTGAGAAAGAGACGGCGGGGGAGTATAAAAATTATCTTGTCAGAGGCGGGTACTCCGTACGGAGTATTAATTCTATGTTATCGTCTGTAAATGCG
>DJEG01000012.1:0-919 GCA_002431305.1 Ruminococcaceae bacterium UBA5904
CCTTTAATAAATTATTGTTTATAATGTTCTTTCACAAACGCAATTTCCGCCCTGTATCCCTCGATATCATTCGGCGTTTCGAGATTAAACGGCAATGAATCAAACGCGGGGTGATTAACAACCGCCATAAGCGCGTCCGCGCCGATATAACCCTTGCCCAGCTTCTGATGTCTGTCCTTATGCGAACCGAGGACGTTCATGCTGTCGTTTAAATGAACGGCTTTGAGTCTGTCAAGACCTATCACCCTGTCAAACTCATTAACAACGTCGTCGAGCGAATTTACGATATCGTAACCGCCGTCGAAAATATGGCACGTATCAAGGCAAACGCCGAGCTTTTCGGACATTTTAACGCGGTCGATAATCTCGCGTATTTCCTCGAACGTTCTGCCGATTTCGCTGCCCTTGCCCGCCATGGTTTCGAGTAAAACGGTCGTTTTCAGATCCTCTCTCAAAACAGAGTCGAGCGTATCGACAATGAGTTCTATACCCTTTTCCACGCCCTGTTTTACGTGTGAACCGGGGTGAAAATTATAATAATTCCCGGGGAGCATATCCATTCGTTTCAAATCGTCCGCAAATGTCTCGCGCGCAAAACGGCGGATGTTTTCGTCCGCGGCGCATGCGTTTAATGTGTACGGAGCATGGGCAACTATTTTGCCGAATTTATGCTCCCTTGCAAAGTCGAGAAACGCCGAAATATCGTCCGGGTCGACGGGTTTCGCCGCGCCGCCTCTCGGATTTCTCGTAAAAAACTGAAATGTATTTGCTCCGATGTCGTACGCCTGCTTTCCCATGGCGAGAAAACCCTTCGACGACGATAAATGACAACCGATGTATAACATATTTCCTCCGTGAACAATAATTTATTTTTTTAAGCGCGAACAATCTTTATGTATGGGAAGACATTGTCTTCCCG
>DJEG01000012.1:1027-4957 GCA_002431305.1 Ruminococcaceae bacterium UBA5904
CTGCCTTTACCCCGGGAAGACATTGTCTTCCCCTACATATTTTGTTTGTCCCTTTAATAAATTATTGTTTTGTGATTTCTTTTTCAAGTTCTTTCATATTTTTAACTATTTTCCGCGCACCGGCGTTTACAAGCTCCTCGTCCGTTCTGAATCCCCAGTCGACCGAGATACAGTCCATACCCGCGTTCCTTGCCGTCATGATATCGACCTCGCTGTCGCCTATGTACACGGCGTTTTCTTTTTTTATATTAAACCTTTCGAGTACGAGGTTAACGGAGTCGGGGTACGGTTTTTTGCGTATGGAATCCTTAAGCCCGAGCGCGAAACCGAACAGCCCGTCGAAATAATCCTTACATAAGGTCTGCACCGCATAGTCCGATTTATTCGACACGACGGCGGTCTTCATTCCGAGAGAATCAAGACGTTTAATAAGCTCTATAATACCGTCGTACGCCCTCGTTTTATCGTTGCAGTGAACCGCGTAATGCTCATTAAAACATTCGAATACTTTTTCTGTCGTTTCTTTTGACGAATTCTCGGGAACACCCAGTTCTACAAGCCTTCTTATACCGTTGCCGACAAACCGCCTTGTCTCTTCAAGCGTTCTCATCGGCAGACCGTTTTGTGTAAGAGCGAAATTGAGAGAATCTTTTAAATCCTCAAGCGTATTTAAAATAGTTCCGTCCATATCGAATATCGCAAGCGAATACTTCATAATTATTTCCTCTTTTCCGTCCCTATTTTACAACAACGAAACGCATTTATCAAGTATTTGCTTGTAACTTTGCGCACGGTGTGATATTATATTATTAATAATATAAAAATGTATCGGAGCTGACGTATATGAAAGAATTTATGGGCGAGGATTTTCTCCTTTATTCGGATACTGAAAAAGAACTTTTTGATTTTTGTAAAGACGCACCGATTTTTGACTGGCACTGTCATCTTTCACCCGAGGAAATATATAAAAACGAGACGCCGAAAAACATAACTCAGCTTTGGCTCGGCGGCGACCATTACAAGTGGCGTGCAATGAGAAGCGCGGGCATAAACGAGGAATTTATTACCGGAAATGCAGACGATTACGATAAATTCAAAGCGTGGTCGTCCGTCATGGACATGTGCCCCGGAAACCCGCTTTACCACTGGACTCACCTTGAATTACAGCGTTATTTCAACATAAAAAAGACTCTGTCCCCCCGCACGGCGGACGAGATTTGGGACGAGGCAAACTCGCAGATAGCTTCGGGCGGATTTAAACCCAGGGAGCTTATCACCCGTTCAAACGTCGCATGCGTATGCACGACCGACGACCCCGCGGACAGTCTCGAATATCATAAAAAAATAAGGGACGACAATTCGTTTAAATGCAAAGTTCTCCCCGCGTTCAGACCCGATAAGGCGTTATATATCGACCAGCCGACGTTTAAAGATTACATTGAAAAGTTATCATTGGCGGCAGATAAATCCATAGAAACATTCAATGATTTAAGAGACGTTTTAATTTCACGAATCGAGCTTTTCGACTCGTTCGGATGCCGGGCGACAGACCACGCGCTTACATACATGCCGACATTAAGAGCCTCCGACGAGGAACTTAACAGAATTCTTAAAAAGGGCATAAACGGCGAGAGCGTAACAAACGAAGAAGCCGACAAATACAAAACCGAGCTTATGCTTTTCCTTGCGAAGGAATATTATAAAAAGGGCTGGGCGATGGAGCTTCATCTCGGCGCAATGAGAAACAATAACACTCTCATGTTCAAAAAAATCGGCGCGGACACGGGCTTTGACTCAATGAACGACGCACGCGAGGCGGAATCGTTATCGAAATTCCTCGACATGCTGTCGAGTGAAAATTCTCTGCCGAAAACGATTCTTTTCACGCTCAATCCCAAGGATAATTACGTTTTAGGCTCCATGACGGGCAACTTCCAGACCGACGAGGCGGTTTCGAAAATTCAGTTCGGCTCCGCGTGGTGGTTCAACGATAATATCGACGGCATGCGCGAGCAGATAAAGGCGTTCGCAAACCTCGGCGTTATCGGCGGATTTATAGGCATGGTAACGGATTCGAGATCGTTTTTATCATACCCGAGACACGAGTATTTCAGACGTATATTCTGCTCATTTCTGGGTTCCATGGTCGAGAGAGGCGAATATCCGTACGAGCCCGAAGTTTTAAAATCAATCGCAAATAACGTATCATTTTACAACGCGAAAAAATATTTCGGCGTCGAGGTGTAAAAATGGCAGAATTCACATACGGATTTAATATAAAAAGGGATAAACGCATATCGCCGGACGTTTTCTCGGCAGACAGCGAAAAATATATAGCCCGTCTTTCGGATTTCGAGTCAGCCAATCACATAGAAACCCGCCTCTTCGCAGTCCTTACATCAATGAAAACAGACGGCGGCGAAACGGTTATCGAAAATTCGCTCGAAAATAACGACATGATGACGGCGCGGAAAATTCTCAGCGACATGTACGGAATCGTTCACTATTTTATAATTTCGGGAAAGAATCTCGAGCGGGTCAACACGATAGGCAGATTTTTAAAGACGTTTAATAAAAATATTAAAATTCATTACGCCGTCCGCGAGGGCGAGGACGTAAACGGCGTTCTCGACTTAAACGCGGTCGATTCGGTCATTACGGTTGCCGATGACGAAATGAACAAGGCGAAAAATTCGCTTGACAGGACGGAACATCTTCATATTTCCGATTCCGATTCGGCGGCGCTCTACGCCGGAGCAAAGATTGCAAAAACGGCAAAAAACAAGAGACGAAACGCGCTTGTAATGTTCTCGGATATTTGTGAACTCGAAACACCCGTTCCGCTCGACGGGGACGGAGAGCTTTATAAAAATCATACTGAAGAAAATGCAGAACCGGCAGCGGAAAACACGCAGACAAATGAGGAACCTGCCGTCACGGCTGACAAATCGGAGAATTCGGCACAGTAATACGGGAAGTGATTTTTTGTGACAAAGAAAAAACTTCTGATAATATTTAACCCGCGGGCGGGCAGAAACGAGAACCGCCCCGACGTAAATTATATAAGAAAAACGCTCGAAAGTCATGATTTTGACGTCGATGTAAAACTGACGGTATGCAAGGGCGACGCGGAGGAACTTGCGTATATTTACGCAAAAAAATACGACGTTCTGACCGTCTGCGGCGGCGACGGAACGCTGAGCGAGGTGATAAAGGGCGTTGTCCGCTCGGGCGCGGACGTAAATGTAGGATACATTCCGACAGGCTCGACAAACGACCTTGCCTCAACCGTAGGCATTCCGACCGACGTAAAAAAAGCCGCCGAGCTTATAGCCTCGGGCAATGTCAACACGTACGACTCCGCATCGTTTAATTCGGACGGATTCTCATACATCGCGTGCTTCGGTCCCGGAACGCACATATCGTACTCAACTCCCCAGCGTATGAAAAACGCATTAGGCTACGGCGCGTATCCGTTAAACGGATTTTTATTCAACGTCATCCCGACCGTGCTTGAAGCAAAGCCGAAGCATATAAAAATAGAATACGACGGCAAAACGCTCGACGATTATTTTTATTTCGGCGCGGTTTCGAACGCACTGAGCGTTGCACGGATGTTTAATTTTGATAAAAATAAAGTCCGTCTCAACGACGGTAAATATGAAATTATGCTCGTAAGGAAAATTCACGGCATAGCGGGACTTATTGATACCGTGTTTAAACTCCTGCGCGGTGACCTCGACTGCGATTCTCTGTTGTTTCTGACCGCTTCCGAAGTTAAGTTCGAATTCGATTCGCCGGTAAACTGGATAACCGACGGCGAGTTCGGCGGAAAGATCCGCAGAGCGGACGTAAAAATAAAAAAACACGCCGTCAGACTGCTAAGCCCCGACAGCGAGCTGTTTATTAAACAATAATTTATTAAAGGGA
>DJEG01000047.1:0-420 GCA_002431305.1 Ruminococcaceae bacterium UBA5904
CACTCTCCTATTGACAGTGCTAATTTTATGTGCTATTATATAGACGAACAAAGAGAGAGGGTACCGAGAGGACGGGAGTCCGAAGGGTACCGGCTCATGAGTTCAAATCAAATTTAAATTGAAAGAATGATATATATGTTAATACCCAGTATTTATGCAAGAGATTTATTTGATGATGTTTTTGAGCCGTTCTACCGTCAGAACAAGACAGCGTTCAACGCCAACGGTCTTATGAAAACCGACGTTAAGGAGACCGACGAGGGCTATGACCTTTCGATTGACCTGCCCGGCGTAAGCAAGGATGATATCAAAGCCGAGGTTAAGGACGGTTACATGACCGTTTCCGTTACAAAGAACGATAACAACGACGAGAAGGATAAGAAAGGCAAATTCATCCGCCGTGAGCGTTTCTACGGCTCG
>DJEG01000047.1:429-6414 GCA_002431305.1 Ruminococcaceae bacterium UBA5904
TACATCAGACGTGAACGTTATGCAGGAGCATGTGAGAGAAGCTTTTATGTAGGCGAGGACGTAACAGAGTCCGATATTAAGGCTAAATTCGATAACGGCGTTCTTGAGATAAATGTTCCCAAGAAAGAGGCTCAGCCCAAGGTTGAGGAAAATCATTACGTTCAGATTGAAGGATAAAGCTTTGAATCCGAACGGTGATGTCTGTATAGATCCCGTAAACCCATAACAACCCCCAAAAACAGGAAAGAGAGTCAGGCTTTTCGCCCGGCTCTCTTTTCTGTTTTTTTATTTATTTAATTCAATATCGGCAATCTCATATATTTTATTAAGCATGCTTATATAATACCCGTCCGTGTAATGCATCGGCGCAAGCCCCCAGCGGTGACGTTCGTCCGAGAGTATTTCCGTATCGCCGGCTATCTCATATATAGATGAGATAGTCTTAATTACCATATCATACATTTTATTTAAAACGTCGTTTATCTCCGAATTATTTTTAATAATGTCAGTATCAAACGGTGTTATTTCACCGAATTTATTTATATATCTGTCCGCCGTGAGTGCGCGGTGAAGTATGATTCTGTTTTCCGGATAAATATTTGTTAAGTTTTCGCAGAATAATTTTACGTATTTATTTATACGTCTGTGACCCGCGTACAGTCCGAAAGCTGTGACTCTCTTATACCAATCGGGATATTTCCTGTATTTTTCGCCGAGGGAAAGTCTGAATTCGTTCGACACGGTTAAAAAAGAATCCCCGACCCTTTTGAGCGGGAAACGCTCGTCGACAAGATCGAGGATTATAAAATCGCTTTTCTGCCCGCCGAGTATTTCGAACGCGGTCTTATTCATATCGCACAGAACCATGCGTTTCTGAAACGGCGAAGAGAGGTTCATTTCGCTTTCCTCTGCGCCGATCTTCGGACACACAGCCGATATTACGGACTGTCGGGCTATATAATTTTCGAGTTCGATTCGGCTATCTGCGTCAAACGTCAGAATATCGCGCGTGACGCAGCTGCCGAATATCGAAAGTCTTATTTTGTTTGCGTCAGACGGACGCTTTCTCATCAACGATACCCTCCAGGAAGTCGGTCTCGCTTACTTTTCCGTCGGGTTCTACTCTGAACGTGATTATCTCGTTGTGTCCGATATCGAACCAGAACGAGCAGTCGAGCAATTCGCACGTAAGATACGAACGGGTTTCCTTGATACCCTTGGTTTCGTAAACTCTGATTATGTACGCGCCCGAACCGTCCTCGCACTCTTTGAATGCGGTCATGATAACGTTGTCCGCCGATATCTTTATGAACGAATCCTTCTGCTTTCTGCCCTTGCCCTTATGGCATCCCTCGGGAACGAGGAACGGGCGGTTATTAAACAGCGCGGATTCCTTTGCGACGTCGGAAAGTCTCGCTTCGCCCGAGTGGAGGTAAATTCCGTACTCAAATCTCTGCATACCCTCGTCGGTGAAGTTGAAATCCGTCTTGGGACGAGATGAATAGTGGTCTGCGAATATTACGTTTCTCAAAAGAGTCTGTCTTAACTGCGTTCCCTTGCACGAGTAGCTGTATTTTGAGTCGTTGACAACGCTTAATCCGCCGAGGTTTCCGTTTTCGTCCTCTGACGAAATGTCGACCCACTGATGGCAGACCTCCTCGTCGCCGTTAGGCTCTCTTACAATGTAACCCGCGGGCATCTGCGCGGAGGAAATTTCATTCTTACCGCCGATATCGAACTGCATTTTGAGCATTGTGAATTCTTCGCTCCAGCGGGCTTTGCACTTAACGCGGAGTATTTTCTGCTTCTTTGAAAGAATGAAATCCTGCGTGAGAACGGATTCGTTAAATTTATGTTTAACTCTTACAACGCTTCTGACTCCGCCGTTTTCGACAAGGTCGATCGAAACGAGCTTCATCTCGCCCATTTCGTCCTCGAATTTGAATACGTTATGCGCCCACGTGTCAGTCTCGGAGTCGTCGATTATTACGGGAACGGCAAGGTCGTGCTCTTCTGCAAAATCTCTTCCTGTCTGCTTGTCGACAAGAGAGACGATATATCCCGTCTCCTTTGAGAACGTAACCTTCATGTACTCGTTCTCGATTTTTATTTCATCGCCCGAGGTCTCGCAGTATGTGCCTATTCTTTCCCTGTACTCGCTGTCGTTAGCTGCATCCTGCCATACCCAGTATGTCGCGTAGCCCATTGCGGGAATCTTTGCGAGAAAAACCGTGTCGCAGTGCGAGTCGTTCGAACGCGAGGAACGTACGATCGAAAAATCTGTCTCATTGCCGTCGCAGTCGGTGACCTTGCCTGCGGGGTACATGGTTCTGACGGGAGTCTCTATATCGTATGAAAGAGAGTTGAATACAACGACCGGGCGGGGAAATTCTCTGGGCAGACCGAGGTGTCTTACCTCGCTGGTTACCGTGTCGGAAATGCCGTCGATCCACGTATCTATTTCTCTTGCAATGCTTACGAACGCACGCATTCTGATTCTGTCGGCAACGGTCAGCGCGTGACCCGCGGAGTGCTTTAAGTCCTCGTAAGCCTCCATTATCGAGCAGCCGCAGAGAATGTCGTGGAACTGGTTAAAGCATACGGTGTCCCAAGCCTCGGCAATCTGCTCTTTGGACGTGTCTCTGTCTTTGATTTTAGCCGATACCGCGTCCCATAATTCAGCCGAATAAAGAGCGGTTTCGCACTGTCTGTTGAGCTGTTTTACGAGGCTTGTCGCCGAATAGCAGCCGCTCGCGTGGTGCTGCATTTCACTGCTCCACGTCGGCATGTCGGTATAGTTTTCACATACGGCGGAAAAATATTCGTCGGGGGATGAAAACTTTACATCCCTGTCCGCTGTCTGTTTAATATTATAAATATGCTCGATATCGCCCTTTGTCGGTCCGCCGCCGTGGTTGCCGATTCCGCAGAATACCATCTGCGGACAGCCTGCTTTATCGGCCATTTCACACGCCTGATTATAACGTTTGTCGATTTCCTCAGTACCGCTTGCGCCGTAGGTTTCGTTGATTCTGTACGTCATGACCTTGCTTCCGTCGGGCGACTCCCACCAGAAAGCTCCCTCGGGAATGTTCGCGTTTTCGTGCATACCGGGGCGCATGAATACGTAGTTTCTCATTCCGCCCTTTATAAGAAGCTGGGGAAGCATGCCGTTGTGTCCGAACGAGTCGACGTTATAGCCTGTGCGGCATATTCTGCCGAATTTGTCATAGTAATAGAGCTGGCTGTAAAGAGCCTGTCTCGCAAAGCTCTCCGCCGAGGGAATGTTGCAGTCGGGCTGAACGTTCCAGCCGTTTACGACTATCCATCTGCCCTCTTTTATGCGTTCGCAGATCTCTCTGAACATCTCGGGGTCGGTGTTCTCGACCCATTTATAATATGAAGCTGACGAGCAGTTGAATACCGTGTAATCGTACTCGGAAAGTCTGTCGAGCGCGGAGCGGAACGTCTGCATAACCTCGTTATATCCGTCAAACCATCTCCAAAGCCAGACGGGGTCAAGGTGCGCGTTTCCTATTATATGAATTGAATTATCTGCCATTTTGCTTTCTCCTTATTCTTCTGTTATAATACCGAAATATCTGCCCATCCAGTATGCGAGCGTATACTGTGCGCAGGATTCGACGGTTCTGTTGCCGCCCGAATCCTCATTTTTATATTCGAGCGAGTTTCTGTCGTATTTTGAGATAAATTTCTCATCGGGCGGGAGAAGTATGGATGTTTCCGCATATCCCGCGCGGTAAAGTCTCTTCGCTATATCGTAACGCGACGTTACCGAAACTCCCGAAGCAAGCGTGCTCGTATTGAAACGGTAGAACCACATTGCGAGCTTGTCGGTATCGACGTCCTCCTCGGGACACGATATCATGAACGGAATGTCGTAAACGGGGTGATGTTCCCTGCCTATCGATGTGTTTATCCATGACATGTAGCCCGCCTTGAATTTCTTTCTCAGTTCCTCGTTCTTCTCAGTTTTAAAAAGTCCTAAATATGACATCGTAGCAAGCATGTGATCGCCGAACATTATATCCTCGATAACGTCGCACTTCATTGCGTTGCCCGCAAGGAGCGAACGGTCGTAGTGCTTCGCCGTAAGGTCGGGATATCCGATTTCGATAAGGTGATTGTACGCGTCGGTTCTCTTTTTATTTTCGCCTAACAGGTACTGCGCCATGCTTATGTACATCATGACTTCCGCGCTGTTAAGACAGCTGTCGACCCATCCGAGACCCTCGGAGAAGTAGCGCGGACTCCACTTTGCCCAGCTCGTCGGTTCGCCGTGAAAGTCAATGAATTCGAAGTCGTTGTCAATAACGTGGTCAACGAAACGCTCGACCGCGGTCATCATTATATCGTCGAGTTCTTTGTCCTGACCGCCGATTATCTTGTGTGCAAAGCAGATATTCATCATATGAAGAGTCGTCTCGTCGCTCGAAGTATCGGCTTTGTAAACGAGGTTATCGTCCGAATATCCCGCGTCGCGGTAAACGCGTCTGAGTCTCTCGGGAATCGGGTCGGGCGAATCTATCTCCCTGCCGACGAGTCCCTTGCGTTCGGCAAAAGTCGTGTGCAGAACAACGGATTTTTCCCCCGTTCTTCTTATAAAAATACCGTCGTCGGGTACGGGAGCGTCGGGAGTTAAAAATGTTCTTGCAACAAAGCCGTCGGCTCTGCCGGGAATGTACGCAAGAAGCAGGCACGCCTCAAGCGACTTGACGGCAATGTCCTTGATCCTTTGCGTTTCGGGGTCGTTCTCGCCCTTTGTTTTTCTCAATATATCGTAATGCATAAGCTCGCCCATGCAGAATGCAGCCGTAAATCCGCCGTCGTTGTCGGAATCCGTGAATTTTTCGGGAGTCGTGATATCGCCCGGAACGCGCAGACTGCGCTGGCTGACGAGTCCCATTCTGTTGACTATTTTCATGCACTCGTCGAGAAGAATGTTCGCTTTCTCCTCGCACGTAATTGTTTTCATATCTATTCTCGACGCGCCGGACGAAGTCAGAACCCATACGCCGTCCTTATCGGCAAGCACGCTCTTTACGTGATTATCCTTTAAATCCCTGTGAGCGCTGAAGTACATGATTCTGTCGTAGCCGAATTCGGCGTTTTCGTCGTATCTTACAAGACCGTATTCGCTGCCGTACCAGAATATGCCGTCACACTCGTCAAAACACGTGAAGTCACGCTTTTTAACGGGGAGCGGGTACTCAATCTTCGTCAAATCGGGCTTAACGGGCTTTTTCTCTTTAAGCTCGGCGGGAACCGCGGGGTCGTTTAATTCATAAAGCTTTATGAATCTTGCGGCGTGCGGTTTTAACTTTATAATATTTGCCATTGCATTAACTCCTTAAAAAATAAATCGTAAAGTTAATAGAAATTATACATTATCCCCGCATTAAAGTAAAGACTTTTTCGGTTGAATCCGGACAGATATTATGATAAAATGTTTATTATTTATTATAAGCAATATCGCGCGGCCTCCCGACTCAATTTCACAGAGCGGAACGCATGAAGAATTGTTAAATAAAAACGGCATCTATGCAAATATGTATAAAATGTATACTTGATGCGACAATTTTAATAATTTATTAACAATTTATCAATTCACTCAAAATGAATTGCGCTTTGTAATATGGTATATTAATAGGCAGAGTCGTTCTTCCCGACCGAACCCCGGTCTGATTCTGATATTTTATTAGAGGTGTTGTACAATGTCGGAAAAAACAGTTGATTTCAAGGGGATCATAGCTAAGCAGAAAGACGCCGCGTCGTATATGGTTAAGGAAATAACCCATATATGCAAGACGTTCGGCAAAAGAGACCCCGGCAGCGAGGGCGAGAAAAAGGCGTGCGAATATATGGCGGACGTTCTTAAAAAGGACTGCGGCTGCGAGAGAGCGGACGTAGAGTCGTTTAAGGAACATCCCGGTTCGTTCTTCGGATGGATTTTCTACACGATAA
>DJEG01000047.1:6447-6605 GCA_002431305.1 Ruminococcaceae bacterium UBA5904
CACACGATAACGCTCGTGCTTCTCTCGGTTGTTCTGTTCTTCTTCTTCCCGCTTTTATCGGTAATTTTTATCGTGCTCGGACTGCTTCTCGCATTTTTACAGTTCGGTCTTTACAAAAAAACGCTTGACCCTCTTTTCAAAGAGAAAACAGGTCACAA
>DJEG01000068.1 GCA_002431305.1 Ruminococcaceae bacterium UBA5904
TGGGGCGAAATTCACTCTCAGCTTGAAGTTTTCTTCGCTGACAGACTGCCCGAATAGCAGAAATCCCGGTTCATATCAAGGGTAAAATGAACGGCTGATCGAACAGCCGCCCTTGACATGCCCCGATATTTCCGCTAATATGTAATTAGGACGTGTAAGCCGTTTTCCGGCTCACACGCCCCATTACAATTTTGATTTTTATACCATTAAAGTGCGTTCACACAAAATTTGAAGAAGAACCACAATATTCAAGGATTATGAACAGAAAAAGGACGTTCACATTTCGGGACTTCTTGCCGACTTTATGAATCAGGCTCCCTTTACGGCTGCGGATTTCTCGCTTCTTGCGGGTAAAATTACTTCTTATTCTGCCCAATCAGGACTTTTTCTCGGACGATATGCAGGAAAATCTTAAAAATCTTATGCATGAGCCGAAAATATCCTATGTTACGGGCGGACACCTGTCAACGATTACGAAATCCGGCGCTTATATAAAAATTATCCGCGAGTTTTTAAACTCTTTACAATTATAAATACAATAACTCCCGAAGCCGGTGAACAGTCCTGCTTCGGGAGTTTTTTTGATTTATAATTCTTTACCGTCGTATATGACTTTAATATTTGACATATCGCCGTCGAGATTGTATGAAGAGAGTTTTCCGTCTTTCCATTCAATATCGACTTTGATATTGCCTTTTGCCGTAAGTCCTTTGATACTTCCGTCCTTCCATGCAGAAGGGAGCGCGGGGAGCAGAACGATTTTACCGTCATATGACTGCATGAGCATTTCGGCAATACCGCCGGTCGCGCCGAAATTTCCGTCTATCTGGAACGGCGGGTGTGCATCAAACATATTGGGGTATGTTCCTCCGCCTTTTGTATATCTGAGTGTGTATGAATTATCAACAGGACGAAGCTGCATATTTATAAGTTTCAGCGCATGATCGCCGTCGCGGAGTCTTGCCCAAAAGTTGATTTTCCATCCGAGACTCCAGCCCGTACCGTTGTCGCCTCTGTATTCGAGCGTTTTTTTACACGCTTCAATAAGTTCCTTGTCATTATCAATATCGATAAGTCTCGACGGATGGAGCGCGTAGAGATGCGAAACGTGGCGGTGCTTAGGCTCCGTCCATTCGTGTTCGGAGTACCATTCGAGCAGATCGCCCTTTGAACCGATTTTAAATTCCAGCATGCGGGGGAGCTTGTCTTTTATCTCTTTTACCGTTTCGTCATCTTCGCCGAGTATTTCGGACGCTTTTAATACGGAATTAAACAGGTCTTTTATTATGGACATCGACATTGTTGACGTTTTCGATACCGAACAGGTTTTTCCCTCGTATTTAAACGAGTTTTCGGGAGATGTTGACGGCGCGATAATCAATTTTCCGTTACCGTCGTCGACGAGCATATCAAGATAGAATTGAGACGCTTTTATCATTATCGGATATGCCGTGTTTTTAAGATAGTCCTTGTCGAGCGTGTACTCGTAATGCTCATAAAGATGACGGCACAGCCAGCCCGACGACATGCACCAGAACGACCACTGCGATTTGCCGGGGACGGGCGTCGTAAGTCTCCACAAATCGACGTTGTGATGAGATGTAAAGCCTCTTGCGTGATAGCACTGTTTTGCCGTATTCTCTCCCGATACGCTTAAATCTTTAACAAATTCGATAAGAGGACGGTGCATTTCGGGCATTGAACACATGAGCGTAGGCCAGTAGTTCATCTCGGTATTTATATTGACGGTATAATTCGAATTCCACGGCGGTTCTATGCGGTTATTCCATATACCCTGAAGGTTCATCGCCTGTGAGCCTTCGCGCGAGCCAGCCATTGTCAGATATCTGCCGTAATTAAATAAAAGAGCGTAAAGAGCCGGGTCTTTTTTACCCTTTGCAAAATCTGCAAGTCTCTTATCTGTCGGAGTAGTTGCTTTATCGGCGGAGCCGAGGTCTATTGAAACTCTGTTATAGAATGACGAATGCTCTTTTATATGTTCGCTTTTTAATGTTTCGTAGTCCTCATTATACGCGTTTTCAAGCGCGGAGAGACATGCGTTTTTATGCTCTTTGCCGTTTACGAACGGGAGAGCGTCAAATCCGTTAAAGCTCGTTTCGGCGCAGAATATAATTGTTGCTTCTTTAGCTGAATCTACAGACAGCGTGCCCCTGTGACACATAATCGTTCCGTCGGTCTTTACCCTCAGAGCGCCTGTGAATGCAATACCTTTTTTCTTCGGGTCATCGGGGTATTCCTCGAATTTTTCGCCGGCGATATTTTTATTGCATTTTGAGTCCGACGGGCATATTCCGTCAAGAATGAGCGAGTCTCCTACAGAGGAAACTGTACTTTTTAATTCGCATTTTAATTTAACAGAGAAGGAAAGAGCCTCGGGTTTATCAGCCGAAACATGAATAACAACAGCGTTGTGCGGGTGCGAGACGAAATATTCACGTTCGAATTTAACGCCGTTTTTCTCGTACGACGTACTGCATATTCCGGTCGAAAGGTCAAGAGAACGCATGTAATCCTTGGTTCTGCCTGTTCCGAAATTAACGGCAATATCGCCTAAGGGCATATAAGCCTGCGACCATCTGCCGTTAAACTCGCTTTCGAGCAGACTCTGCGCCTCGTTGAGTTTATCAGCAAGCGCAAGCCGTCTTGCCTTATCGAATATTTCGTACGAACACATGTCGTCGCACCGTCTCGGGTATCCCGTCCAGAGCTCGTCGTGGTTCAATGCAACGGTCTCTTTACTCGGCGACGAGAAAACCATAGCCCCGAGATGACCGTTGCCCAAAGGCAATGCCTGAGTCCATGTGCGCGCGGGCTTGTTATAATATAATATTTCACTGTCTTTCGGCATGAAATAACCTCCGTGTATATATAATAATATATAATACATTTTTTTATTGATTTGTTCAATAGTTATCTGCAAAAAAAATATTGCCGTCTG
>DJEG01000054.1 GCA_002431305.1 Ruminococcaceae bacterium UBA5904
GCCTTTACCCCGGGAAGACAATGTCTTCCCCTACGTTCCGATCCGAATATTTATTATATTTTTCAATTCGATTATCATTAAAATTTGATGAAAAATATTTCTGCACACTGCCTGCTGCCCGCTCGTCATTTGACAACTTACACCTGTAAATTATCGTACTGTTCGGTAAGATATTCCTTTATCCACACAAGCACGTCGGGCGTATCGAGCGGAACATCTCCGAGCACGTTTTTAAGCTCGTCCGTATCGAGCGAAACTTCGCCCCCGCCTTTTACATGTTTAAACGTCCAATGTATATCGGGCGACCCCTGTATCAGCGTGACAACGGTCGAAACGATATCGCCGAGGGGGGTAAAATCGACGGTATTTTTATAAAAGAAAGCCTTGATAAGAGTGCCGTGATTTATGCTGTCGTCGTCCTCGCTTATTGATTTAATCTCCGTGTCTCCGCCGGTCTGCTGAGCCGCCAGCTTTAAAAGCGGGAGCCCCATGCCGACGTTACGCGTCGTTCTTGTCGTGCAGAACGGGTCGGACGCATGTTTTAAGAATTCCGCGCTCATGCCCTTGCCGTCGTCGCTGACGGTAAACACGAGTGACTTGTCCGTTTCGTCGATTTTTATGCCGACGTTTTTCGCGCCTGCCCGCACGCTGTTCATTGCTATGTCGAGGATATTGAGCGAAAGTTCTTTCATCGGCGGTTCTCCGTTCTTAAGTTTTTGATAATTTCCCGCGCGGTTTCGCCGGGGTCGGACGAATCCGTATCGAGTTCTATTATGTTATCCTTATCGCGTATGTCCCAGAGAAAATGAGCGTCGGAGGAAACTATTTTCGTCCGCGTTTTTATCTCGGGGTATAGCGAAGTGAGTGTATCAATCTTTGTTTTGTCGTGAAATTCCGCGCACGTAAAATTCGGGTCGTCGGGAAATGCGCCGAGTACCGCCGTGACTGAATTCGACTGTCTGTCGACGTGGGCGGGGTACGCGGTTCCGTTATATGAAGAAACGATTTTTGCTATATTATCTATTGAAATTTCGGTCGCGTTTGATAGAAGAAAACCGTCCGTCGAAATAACCTCGTCGTTTTCGTCCGTAATCAGCTGTTCGCCGAAAATGTCCGCTCTGTTGGGAATTTTAATTCGCTTCGAATCTAAAAACAAATCAAATTCCATACCCGCTTCAAGAGAAGGAAACAGGCACACAACGTGTATATCCTCGCTCGTCGTGACCTCCGCGCCGGCTATCGGAATGATTCCGTTTCGTTTCGCCGCCGAGAAAAACGCGGGGCAGTTTTTGAGTGTGTTGTGGTCGGTCAGCGCCATAACGTCAATTCCCGCAAGAACCGCGGTTCCCGCTATGTTATTCGGGGTCATGTCGTTGTCCGCGCACGGGGACAAACACGAATGTATGTGAAAGTCGTAGTAAAACGGCTTCATATCGACTGTGAAATTGCGCTTATAAGCTCGAATGCGGGCTTGTCGGAAACGAGCACGTTTACGCCCTTTGCATTCGCTATGGATACGACCTCTTTGTCGGGCTTTTCGCCGTCGCAGAGTATAACGCACGAAGCGTCCGTCAGAGAAGCCACAGCGATTATGTTGACGTTTGACATTATCGTAACCCAGGCGTCACCGCTTTTAGCACGGCTCATGACCCAGCTTAACAGGTCGCCCGTGTAACCGCCCGTGATTTCCCTGTCCGGGTCGGGCAGAGACGGTGATGAAAGCGAATATTTAACAGCGAGTTCGCCGACTGTCATATAGATCATATCCTTTCGTAAATTAGTAAAGAGAATAGAGAAGAGATAAAAGATAAGAGAGAAAAGAATCGGTTTCGTTTTCTTCGAAAACGTTAATTATATTTGAATCGATAATGCAGAATGTTCGTCAGACGCAGACGCCGCGCAATTTATTATATAATGACAAATCCGCAAGGATTTGCACCGACACTATTCACTATTCACTATTCACTGCAATAATTTATCGCGCGGTAAAGCGGTAAATTATTGTTTTACCACGCATCCTTCCGGATCCGCCGTACCCTTTACAATATCCTCCGCGAACGCTCTGCACGTCGGCGAACCGCACGCTCCGCAGTCGATTCCGGGAAGCGAATTTTTAATAGACTGAATCTTTGCCATGAGTTTTATCGACTCGCCCATGCCGGAGCCGAGCTTCGTCATCGGAGTATACGACGGCGCCGTATCGAGTATATAATTTTCGGGGATGAAAAGGTCGTCGTTTTCAAGGAAATTTCGCGCGACGGGAAGATACCGTCTGACCGTCTGAAGACGCGTTTTTGCAATAAACGGATTTTCTATCGTCATAACTCCCCCGACGCATCCGCCTATGCAGGCGTTCAGCTCTACAAATTCAAGCTGGGGAATACTGCCGTTCTCAATTTTGTCGAGAATGTCAATAACGTTCTCGATTCCGTCGGCGGCAAGGTACTTGTCATTCATTATTGCGCTCGCCTCTCCCCCGCTCGAAGCCCAGCCGATGCCGATTTTACCCGCGCATGACTGAATCGAGGGATTTGCGCCCTTTTTCAAAGCGCCGAGAAGCTTAAAATATATGTCGTTTACCGATATTACAACGTCTACATGACTTTTATAATCGCCGTAGCCGTTGCGTATGTAGCTTACCTTCGCCGCGCAAGGAGAGATGAAAAATACGCCGATATCCGAATCTTTCAGCTCGGAGTGTTTTTTCTTCGCCCGTTTTTTCGCAAGAATTGCGCCTATCTCCATTGGCGGAAGTATCGGCAGTAAGTTGTCTTTCAAATACGGGAATCTCATTGAGATAAGCCGTGCGATAACGGGACACGCGGAACTTATCACCGGTTTTCTGATTCCCTCGGTTTTAAGATAAAGTCTCGTATATTCCGAAACGAGCTCCGCCGCCTGCGCGGTTTCAAAAACATCGTCGAATCCGATATCAAGCAGAGCCTGCATTAAAATATCCGGATCGTCAAGCGACGAAAACTGACCGAACAGAACGGGCGCGGGGAGAGCTATTTTATACTTATAATCCATATAATGCTCCATTTTCGAGCACATGGCGCGCCTTGCGTTATGCGGACAGACGCGTATACATTCCCCGCAGTCTATACAGCGGTCGGGGTCAATCTCCGACTTGCCGTTATGAATCCTGATAGCCTCGGTGGGACAGCGTTTAAGGCACGCGGTACAGCCCTTGCACTTTTCAACGTCAAGCTCTACGGAATGTCTGTAATAGGTTTTATCCACAGCCGACCCTCCCCGAATAAGTTATCGGAAATTTACTCTCATTGTTATTTTGGTTCCGACGCCGACTTCAGACTCGACGTTCATCTCGTCCGTATACCGTTTCATGTTGGGAAGTCCCATTCCCGCGCCGAAGCCCAAAGCCCTCACGGAATCGGAAGCCGTCGAATATCCCTCGCGCATTGCAAGAGCGATATCCTTTATGCCCGGACCGTGATCCTCCAGTATTATATCTATATGATCCTCGTATACGTTTACGTCAGCCGTTCCCCCGCGGGCGTGGATAACCATGTTAATCTCGCCCTCGTACATCGCAATGGACACGCGTCTGATGACCTCGGGGTCAAGCCCCATGTCACGCAGATTCTTTTTAACCTTAACCGACGCCTGCCCTGCGGAAACGAAATTCGTACCGTCTACGTCAAAATGAAAATTCAGATATTCATCCATTTTGTTTCCTGCCGTTCTCTGAAAGACCGTTGCTGTAAAGGATTCCGCACGCCTCGTACATGCGTTTGTCCGAAGCCATCATAACCATTCCGCACTCTCGCGCAAGCTCAATCATTTCCTCGCTCGGACGCTTTGAACGGACAAAAACGATGCATATCATATCCATCATTTCCGCTGTTCTGACAACCTGCGAGTTGACAAGCCCCGTCAGCAGAACGGCCTGATCCTTGACGTACGCGAGCACGTCGCTCATCATGTCGCTGCCGCATGCGGAGTAAACCTCTTTATCGAGATTTTCCTCCCCGCAGATTACCTCCGCGCCGAGAAGCTCCTTGATAACTCTGATTTTCATGTCCGATTCCTCCCAGAGAAAAGCCGATATTTATTATTCGTAATTATTCGTATTTTGCGAGAATTCCCGGTACATCGTCGGGAACGAGACGGCCGTAAACGTCGTCATTAACCGTCATGACGGGAGCCAGTCCGCACGCACCGATACAACGGCAGTCGACAACGGAAAATCTCTCGTCCGCGGAACATTCGCCGGGCTCTACGCCCAAGCATTCGCATACCTTATCGAGGATAGCCTGCGAACCCTTAACGTAGCACGCTGTTCCTAAGCATACGGAGACGTTGTACTTGCCCTTGGGCGAAAGCGAAAACTGCGCGTAGAACGTCGCAACGCCGTAAACCTTCTCGAGCGGAACGTCCATTCCGTCGGCAATCATGATCTGCACCTCTCTGGGCAGATAGCCGTAGATGTCCTGCGCCTGCTGCATGACAGCCATGAGACGGCTTTTGTCGGACTTGTTCTCCTCGATTATGCTTTTCAGCTTTTCTTCCTGCTCGGGAGTACCGTTAAAAGGCACGCTGCTGATCTTCTTAATCATTATGATTCCTCCGTATAAATATATGAAAAATAAAAATGAATACGCTTGTCCGAACATTATAACATATTATTTTTTTACAGTCTATGTAAAAAAAACATAAAATCAAAGTTTCAAATTCAACATTTTGCACAATTTCTTTTATTTTGTCGATATTGTCGAATGTGTTGACCTTTTTATAAACAGGGGGTATAATAGATTTTACATATAAATTTACGGAGGCGTTCCAATAATGGATAATAAATATAAAGGCAAAAAGGTTCTCGTTCTCGGTCTTGCGCGAAGCGGAACGGCGGCGGTAAAGTTACTGTTAAAACTCGGCGCGGACATAACCGTTTCGGAGTCAAAACCGCTTGAGGAGATAAAGGAGCTTGATTGGCTTAAGGAGAACGGCGTAAGGGTCGTAAATCAGGAAAAAGAGGTTTTCGAGGAGGATTATTTTACCGTAATCAAGAACCCCGGAATAAACGGAAAACTCTGGTTTGTAAAGAGGCTTAAAGAACGCGGTATCCCCGTCATAACTGAGATAGAACTCGCGTTCGATGTGTGCGCGCCCCAGCATTATATTGCCGTAACGGGCTCAAACGGAAAGACGACGACCTCGACTCTTTTATACGAAATAATAAATAAGGTTCACCCCGATAAAACGCATCTTTCCGGCAATATCGGCGTTGCTCTGTGCGAAACGGCTGTCGAAAACGATTTGCTCAACGACGCGGGACATTATATCGTGCTCGAAATTTCAAATTTCCAGCTTCTAGATATCGATAAATTCCGTCCCGAAATCGCGGTAATAATGAATCTTTCGGCGGATCACCTCGACTTTATGGGAAGCGAGGACGCGTACTACCGTTCAAAGTGCCGGGTTTATGAAAATATGAGAGACTCCGACGTATTCCTTAAAAATATCGACGATAAGCTTGTCGCGGAATATACGGATATGATTCCCGTTCACTGTAAACAGGTAACATACAGCCTCGAAAACGACACGGCGGATTATTATGCGGACGATAAATTCGTATACGGCTTCGGCAAAAAGCTTTTCCCGCTCGACATTATAAAAGTCGTCGGCAGACATAACGTTCAGAACGTTCTCGTCGCTTCGGCGGCGGCAATGGCCGCGGGACTTACGGCGGATGAAGTTTCAAAGGGAGTCGGCGAGTTTAAGGGCGTTGAACACCGTATCGAATTCGTAAGAGAATTAAACGGAGTTAAGTATTATAACGACTCAAAGGGAACGAACGTTGACGCTACGAGAATCGCGTTAAAGGCATTCGATTCGCCGGTAATTCTGCTCGCGGGCGGACATGAAAAGGGACTTTCGTTCGAACCTCTCAAGGAATATATGAAGAGCGTGAAAAAACTCGTCGCATACGGCGAATGCGGTAAGAGAATGTACGACGAATTAAAAGACTCCTGCGACGCGGAGCTTACGGATAATCTTGAAAATGCGCTGAAAATCGCGGTTAACTGCGCCGAGAGCGGGGACGTTGTGCTCCTGTCCCCGACAACAAGCTCGTACGACCAGTATACGTGCTTCGAGGAACGCGGAGATCACTTTAAAAAACTTGTAAATAAAATGTAAAAAAATACCGCGGAAAACCGCGGTGTTTTTTTTGAAGCATAAACATTATTTTGTAGGAGAAGACATTGTCTTCCCGCATGA
>DJEG01000091.1:0-1965 GCA_002431305.1 Ruminococcaceae bacterium UBA5904
ATAACAAGATAGATCGCTGCCACGCCAAGCAATGGCAAAAATGCGGAGAAAGTTCTGCCGCGGATGATGTCGCCCCCCTTGGTCAGATCCATGATACCCACATAGCCTGCAACCGAAGTCTCTTTCAAAAGTACGATAAACTCATTACATAAGGTAGGAAGTACCACCTTAAATACCTGCGGGATAATGATATAGATCATGGTCTGTCCGTAATTAAAGCCAAGAGAACGTCCTGCCTCGAACTGTCCCTCGTCGATCGACATGATACCGCCACGGATGATTTCTGCCACATAAGCACCGGAATTGATACCAAAGGCAAAGACAGCCACAGCCGTAGAATTGTTGGAAGTGGCAAATATGATAAAATATGCGATCATAAGCTGCACAACCACCGGCGTTCCACGGATCACTGTCAGATATAACTTGCAGATGACATTGGCAATGCTCAATATGTAAAATCCGACCGGATTTCTCTTTTTCATATCTCCGTTGTTCTTGTCGTAAGTCGTACGCACGGTTGCAACGATCGCCCCTAAGACAATACCGATCATGACCGCAAAAAATGTGATCACAAGCGTATTCCCTAAACCTTGAAACAGGGATTTCCATCTGTCGTCCTGTATAAAGACAAACTGGAAATCTGTCACAAAAGTATTCCATCCATTACTCATTTGTCCTCTTCCTTTCTACTATACCCATAGCCTGAAAAAGGGTCAGACACCTGGGTCTGACCCTTTTTGCTCTGGCTTTTATTCTGCTGAAATATATTTATTTACGATCTCGTCAATTTTACCATTACTCTTCAACTTGTCAAGTACATCGTTGATCTGGTTCAAAAGTTCATCGTTGTCCTTTGCTACGCAGATAGCATATTCTTCTTCCACGTACTCTGTGTCTAAGATCTTGAGTCCGTCATTTGCCGCAACAAATTCCTTTGCCGGCTCGCTGTCGATAACAACACAGTCAACCTTGCCGGTCAGTAGTGCCTGTATAGCATCTGCACCCTTGTTGTATCGGATAACCGCATCTTCGCCGTAATCATCTGTGGTGTAGATATCACCTGTGGTATCCTGCTGAACGCCGAACTTCATGCTTCCGTCGCCCTTGAGGTCGTCAAGAGACTTAATAGCGGAATCGGCGGTAACGATAACCGACTGAATACCGGTTGCATAAGAATCAGTGAAGTTTACACTCTTTTCTCTGTCGGGAGTAACAGTCATACCTGCCATGCCCATATCAAACTTGCCGGTCTGAACGCCCGCGATGATCGAGCCGAACTCAACGTCCTCGATTACGAGCTTCTTGCCGAGTTTATCAGCGATGAGCTGAGCAACTTCAGGGTCGATACCGACGATTTTGTCTCCGTCCTTATACTCATAGGGAGGGAAGTTAGCGTTTGTAGCCATGATAAGGGTGTCGCTCGATGCGGAAGAATCGGGAGTGGTGGAAGTCTCAGTATCCTTGCTGCCCGAGCAAGCCGCAAACGATGTTACGATAAGTGCAAGCGCCATAAGAATAGCAGCAACTTTAGTAAGCTTTTTCATTTTCAATTATCTCCTTTTATAATGCGGGGAACAAATCCCCTGTTTTTCAGATAAAGTATATGCCGTTGTGCATAAAAATTCAAGTGTTTTTTATAATAATTCACTATTTTGTAGGATTTGCTTATTCGACGGCAAAGTATATACGCTTTTTTGTCGGTTTTTACACCATAAACGCATTAAATAATCAAAATTCGCCGAGCGAAGCTGCGATTACGGCTTTTATCGTATGCATACGGTTCTCCGCCTCATCAAATACGATTGACTTTTCGCCCTCGAATACGGAATCGGTTACCTCCATACAGTCGAGTCCGAATTTATCGTAAATTTTCCTGCCCGTCTCTGTTTTCAAATCGTGGAACGCCGGCAGACAATGCATGAAACGGCACTGCTCGCCCGCGGTATTCATAAGTTTATCGTCGAC
>DJEG01000091.1:2061-2274 GCA_002431305.1 Ruminococcaceae bacterium UBA5904
TTCGCCCATTGAGACCCACACGTCCGTATAAATAACGTCCGCCCCCTTAACAGCGGTTTCGGGATCCTCGGACAGCGTTATCTTCGCGCCCGTCTTCTTTGCGATATCCTCACAGATTTTAACGAGCTTTTCGTCGGGGAAATATTTTTTCGGCGCGCACGCGGTGAAGTCAAGCCCCATTTTCGCGCATCCGACCATGAGCGAATTGCCCAT
>DJEG01000091.1:2362-3591 GCA_002431305.1 Ruminococcaceae bacterium UBA5904
CCCTTTAATCTGCCGAAATGCTCCTTTATCGTAAGAAAATCGGCAAGAATCTGCGTCGGGTGAAATTCGTTAGTAAGTCCGTTGAATACGGGAACTCCCGAATACTCCGCGAGAGCCTCGACAATCTCCTGTCCGTAACCCCTGTACTCTATCGCGTCGAACATTCTGCCCAGCACGCGCGCGGTATCGGGTATACTCTCCTTTTTGCCTATCTGCGAGCTTTTCGGGTCGAGATAAACGGGGTGCATACCGAGGTCTGCGGCGGCGACCTCGAACGAACAGCGCGTTCTCGTGCTCGTTTTCTCGAATATAAGCGCAATATTTTTACCCTCGCAGTATCTGTGAGGAACGCCGTTTTTTTTCTTCGCCTTTAAATCGGCGGCGAGAGTGAGAAGATAATCTATTTCCTCACTTGTTAAATCGAGCAGTTTTAAAAAGCTCTTGTTTTTAAGCGACATGTTAAAGCCCCCCTAATTTTAATTCAAATATATTGATAATTATACGCATATTTCTGCATAAGTCAACAGTATATTGCAATTTTATACATTTTAACATATTATCAAACGCTTATTTGACATTACAATGCAAATTAACTATAATAAATCTAAATAAGGAGCATTAATATAATGAAAAGAAAAATTACCGCATTAATTTTAATTACCGCATGTATTTTATCAATTAACATAACGGCATCAGCCGAAACGGGGCTTTACGACGCGTGCGGATATTTAAAAACGACCGTCGAGGAACCCGAATTCTCGTCAGTCGGGGGCGAGTGGTCGATAATCGCACAGCTGAGAAGCGGAAACGTAACTTTTAATGACGAATATATAACGAATTATATTTCGAAAATCACGCAATACGTAAACGAGAACGAGCATGACGGAATTCTCAACGACAGGGCATCGACGGATAATTCGCGCCTGATTCTCGCGCTGTCGGCTTCGGGCAGGAACGCTTCGGATTTTAACGGAGTAAATCTCGTATCGCCGTTAACGGATATAAATTTTGTCTCCTCACAGGGGGTCAACGCCGACGCGTACGCGCTTATCGCGCTCGACTGCAAAAATTATCTGCCCGAAGCGGATATACGAGAAAAACTCATTGACGATATGTTAAAAAACGAAATCGAAACCGGCGGATGGAATCTTGACCCGAAACGCGGAGCGGATGTCGACGTTACGGCTATGGTCATTACCGCGCTCGCACCGTATTACAATAGAGACGAC
>DJEG01000110.1 GCA_002431305.1 Ruminococcaceae bacterium UBA5904
GCCTTTACCCCGGGAAGACAATGTCTTCCCCTACATAAAGAATGTTTGTGTTTAACGCGATAAATTATTGTTTGCTGTATTTCTTCGGTGTGATTCCGAATTCGTCCGAAAATGCTTTTGCGAATTTTGACGCGTTTGTATACCCGACGCACAGTGCGGCGTCGAGTATGCTCATGTCCGTTTTCTTTAAAAGCGACGCGGCTTTCTTCATCCTCAGCGAGCGCATGTATGAAGAAAATGACGTTGAAAATACCGATTTATACGCGTTTTTTATGCCCGTCGGGGATGTATTGAACATTGCCGACAGCATTTCGAGCGTAATGTGTTCGTCGGCGTGCGAATTTATATACGCGTTTATTCTGCACGTAAGCTCTATCTGCGCTTTTGATACGGTATGACTCACGTTTTCGCTTTTCAATATGTCGATACGGCTTAAAAACAGAAACAGTTCAAGCGTTTTAACCTTGAAATATCCCATTTTTATATCCCCGCCGACATTGTAAATCTCCGAAAAGATATGTGCGGTGTTTTCATCCGAACGTGCGATATAGCCGTTTTTGAATTTTTCATAAAGATTCTCGGGATTTACGTTTACGTCCTCAAGGAAGCATGACAGACATTTCGGAGTTTTTTCGATATCCGCCGTGACTTTGACGCCCGAATACTCTCCCGTCGGGAAATATCCCGCGCCGGCAAGCGTGGACCCGGCGTACATATCTCCCGCGCCGAGGTATATAAATCCGTTGCCGGTTAAAAATTCCGCTCTGCCCGACTTGCAGTGACGTATCTCCAGTATTCTGTCTGAGTTATCGCAGCCCGACGCGTTCGATTCATTCTCGAACGTCAGTTTTATCCCGTCGAAAACGCGCGTTTCAGCCGGCGTTTCGCTTTGTATGCACGGTAAATCTGATTCTTTCATGACCTTAATCTTCGAATGAGACGACGGTGTAATCCTCGTCCTCAATTGCTTTTTTCATTGTTTTCTTATCGACATCGGACGAGAGTATTACTTTCGCCGTGCCGTTTTCATGGCTTGCTTCGGCTGATTTTACGCCGTCAATGCTTTCAAGAGCCTTTTTGACCGTCGCTTCGCAGTGTGCGCACATCATTCCCTCAATGTGAATTGTTACGGTCTTTCCGCCGTTATTCGAATTATCCGATACCGTAACCGGTTTCGGCTCGATTTTATTTTTAATTTTTCTGTCGTGCGACGGGTCGTTTATTTTCTTTAAATTGAGTCTTAAAGCGTTCGTTACGACGCAGAAGCTCGAAAGGCTCATTGCCGCGGCTCCTATCATCGGGTTGAGCGTAAGTCCCAATGCAACGAAACATCCAGCCGCGATAGGAATACCTATGACGTTATATATAAATGCCCAAAACAGATTTTCGCGTATATTCGTAAGCGCTGCCCTGCTGAGTCTGAGCGCCGCCGGTACGTCGGTCAGACGGCTTTTCATCAGTACCACGTCAGCCGCGTCTATTGCAACGTCCGTTCCTGCGCCTATCGCTATGCCCATATCGGCGACGGTGAGAGCGGGCGCGTCGTTTATTCCGTCTCCGACCATGGCGGTCCTGCCCTGTTTTTTAAGCTCGGTTATAACGTTTGCCTTGCCGTCGGGCAAAACTCCCGCGACGACTTCATCGATTCCTGCCTGTCTGCCTATCGCCTTAGCGGTTCTCTCGTTGTCTCCCGTGAGCATTACGACTCTGACGCCCATATTTTTAAGCTGTTTTACCGCCTCACGGCTCTCGGGTTTTATTTCGTCCGCGACAGCTATTATGCCGGCAAGTTTTGAATCCTCCGAAAACAGCATAGGCGTTTTGCCTTCGTTTGCAAGGCTTAATGCTTTTTCCTCGGCTTGCTTTGAAACGTCCGCATGTTCTTTTATGAACTTAAGATTCCCGCCGAGCAGTGTTTTTCCGTTGTGAACGGCTGAAAGTCCGCTGCCTGACAGCGCCTTGAAATCGCTTGTTTCAAATGCCGAAATGCCGAGCTCCTCTCCCTTTTTGACAATTGCCTTTGCAAGCGGGTGTTCGCTTTTTGATTCAAGAGAAAACGCCGAGGTCATGAATTCGTTTTCGGTTTGACCGTTTAAGGGAATGATATCCGTTACGACGGGTTCGCCTGCCGTTACGGTGCCCGTTTTGTCGAGCGCGGCAATGTTTATCTTGCCCGTTTCCTCGAGAGAAACGGCGGTTTTAAACAGTATTCCGTTCTTTGCTCCGAGTCCGCTGCCGACCATTATTGCAACGGGCGTTGCGAGTCCGAGCGCGCACGGACAGCTTATTACGAGTACGGAGATTCCGCGGGCTAATGCGAACGGAAATTCGCGTCCGATTAATAGCCAAACGATTGTCGTAATAACCGCAATTGTTATAACGGACGGAACGAAAACGCCGGAAACTTTATCGGCGATTTTTGCTATCGGCGCCTTTGTTGCCGCCGCGTCCGATACCGTTTTTATAATCTTTGAAAGCGCGGTGTCCTCTCCAACGCGTTCGGCTCGGCATTTTAAAAATCCAGACTGATTGACCGTTGCGGCGGAAACCTCGTCTTCCTCCGATTTGTCGACTGGTACGCTCTCTCCGGTAAGCGCCGATTCGTTTACTGCGCTGTTTCCCTCGAGTACGATTCCGTCAACGGGGATGCTCTCTCCGGGGCGGACGACGAAGATATCACCCTTTTTAACCTGTGAAATCGGAACGGCCGTCTCTTTTCCGTCCTTTATAATAACCGCCGTCTGCGGGGCGAGTTTCATCAGACTTTTGAGCGCGTCTGTCGTCTTGCCTTTGGATCTTGCCTCGAGCGTTTTTCCGACCGTAATGAGCGTTAAAATCATTGCCGCCGATTCAAAATAGAATTCGTCCATATATTTCATGACAAGTTCCATATTGCCCGCGGTCTGCGCCGATGTCATCTGAAACAGCGCGTAAACGCTCCATAAAAACGAAGCCGACGAGCCGAGCGCTACGAGCGTATCCATGTTCGGCGAACGGTGAATCAGGGCTTTGAATCCGCTTATGAAGAACTTCTGATTTATAACCATGATAACAGCCGACAGCAGAAGCTGTACGAGTCCCATTGCGACATGATTTCCGTCGAAAAACGACGGCAGAGGCCAGCCCCACATCATGTGACCCATCGAAAAATACATAAGAACTATAAGGAATACCGCCGAGGCGATAAGACGTTTGATAAGACGCGGAGTTTCCGTGTCTTTAAGTTCGCCGGACTGTGAAGCCGTATCTTTTTCCGCGCCCTTGAGCGAAGCGCCGTAGCCTGCTTTTTTAACTGCGTCGATGACGGCGGAGGAGTCGGCGGTACCCTCGACCCCCATTGAATTTGTCAGTAAGTTTACGGCGCACGATGTAACGCCGTCCACGCCGTTTACAGCCTTTTCGACCCTGGCGGCGCACGCGGCACAGCTCATGCCCGTGACGTTATACTGTATTGCCATATTAAAACACCTCGATAATGAGTTAGCAGAGGCTAATTAACTCCTCAACATTAATATTAAAATAAAAAACGCATTTTGTCAATGCATATAATTTATATATGTTTTATAAAAATAGTGCTTTTTTCATTTGAATTACATAAAAAACCAATCCGTTTCATAATTATAAATGGAATAAAATGCGCCGTCAAATTTACGTTTAAAACCGTACCGTCAGGGAAAAATCACATGGTACGGATGGAGGAAACGAAGATGAAAAGACCCGATTTCATAAACGGAATAAAGGCGTTTATATCGTCGTTCAAATTAAATAACGAGGTAAAAGACGAAAAAACTCAGGTTCGAAAAGCGCCTGAGACAAATCATAATGAGACGTTCGGACTCGATAAAAGCGTGCAGACTTTAAAAGACCTGCGCGTCGCTTTGATTGCCGACTCGTTCACGTCGAGGGCTTTTTCATACGAGTGTAAAACAGAGGAACTTGTTTCGTCGGAATGGAGAGAGCAGATATCTTCATTTAAGCCCCATATGCTTTTTATCGAATCGGCGTGGAAGGGAAAAGATTCGTCGTGGTTTCGAAAAGTCGACAGATACAGCCACGAGATGAACGAACTGTGTATTTACTGCCGAAAAAATAAAATACCGATTGTATTTTGGAATAAAGAAGATCCCGTATACACCGACAGTTTTATGATAACCGCATCGTATGCCGATTATGTATTTACCACCGATATAGACTGCGTCAGCGAATATAAAACGCATCTTAATCACGGCAGGGTTTATCATCTTCATTTTGCGGCTCAGCCCGCAGTTCACAATCCGATTGAAAAATACGACCGCAAGCCCAAATTCTGTTTTGCGGGCGCTTATTATCATAAATACGAATCGCGTTCGCGCGTTTTTGATTCGTTTGCGGATGTCTTTGACTTTGAGGGCGGTTTTGATATTTTCGACAGAAACTATAAATCCGCTCTGCCCGAGCATCGTTTTCCGAAAAAATACGACAATAACATAGTCGGTTCCCTGTCTCCGGATGAAATCGACAGAGCGTACAAGGGGTATATGTGCGGAGTCAACATGAATTCCATCAGCAAATCTCAGAGCATGTTTGCCCGCAGAGTGTTTGAAATGCTTGCGTCGAATACGGTTACCGCAGGCAATTATTCGCGGGGACTTGTGAATTATTTCGGAGATCTGACAATAAGTACGGACTGCGCCGATACCATGGTTTCGAATTTAAAAAAATACGCCGGCAGTCCGGAAATTTACAGAAAGTACAGACTTTCGGGACTCAGAGCCGTTTTGAAGGAGCATCTTTACGAGGACAGGCTTTCGTATGTCTGCCAAAAGGTTTTTTCACGCCCGCTCAAAAAAGAAAGCACGCCGGTGACCGTCTGCTCGATTGTAAAGGATTCGGACGAAGCCGGGCGGGTTATTAAAATGTTCGAAAATCAAAGCTATGAGAATAAACGCCTTGTTTTTATCCGCCCCGATTCCGAATTTAAAGCTCCGGACGGAGGTTTTACCGCGTTTTTCTGTGCAGGGGATTACTACGGGGAAAATTATCTGCTTGACTTGATGCTGACTCTGCGTTACTATCCCGCAAACGGCGTTGGTAAAGGCTCTTTTTATTCGTGCGAAGGGGGCGCGGTGCGTCTTAAGAAGATTCACCCCGCGTACACGCCGGTAAAGCGTATAACTTTGCGCAGAAGCGTTGTAAAAAGCGAGCTTCTTTTCGGCGCGGATATAAACGCGGATTATGAAATTGAGTGCGGAGGTCTGTTTTCTGCGGATGAATTTAATTACTGCGAAAATTTTCTGCTTGACAGGTGCAGTGAGTGCGATGATTTGTTTATACCGGATAAGGGTATGGAATTCAAAAAGATAATCGAATATTCTCAGTCGGTAAAACCCGCGCCGAAAGACCCGGACGCGCTTGATTTTGAACTCAATGAGTTTGCTTCGTCCGCTCTGAAAACGGGAAACGTAAGACTTTCATCGGAGGGTAAGAATCTTGTTATAATAAGCACGCTTAAAGAGAATACGCACGACTATATCTATATTAAAAAATCACGGTTCGAGCCGGTTAAATACATGTCCGACGGGGTCCTGCCCGTGTTTTTCGGCGGTTCGGGCGAGCTTGACTTAATATGTGTAACAATCTGTTACGACTTGTACGGCAATAAAATCGGCGCGCTTTTCCCGCATTTGAACAGGTACGAAAAACTTGCTCTTCCCGAGGGGACGAAATACTGTGAAATAGGATTCAGACCGAAGGGACCCGGGCGCGCTCGGCTCAGCCGTATTACGGTCGGCGGGAAGAATACGGGACTCGGTGAAATTACGCTGTTTCCGCGCTCGGACTCGCTTGTTGTATGCCGGGGATATCCGTCGTATGACGACATATATAAATATATGTTTGTGCACACGAGAGTAAAGGGAATGAAGAAATCCGGCAGGATATTCGACGTTGCCGTAATAAAAGACGTAAGGGAAGTTTCATACAGAGAATACGACGGGATAAACGTCTGCACAGCAAACGCCGAGGGGCTTAAAAGTCTTGTAAAATCGGGAGTAAAACGAATATTTGTCCATTTTCTTGATTCGTATATATGGAGCGCGCTGAAACCTCTGCTGCCGTATGTTGATACGTATATTTTCACCCACGGAGCCGATATCCAGCCCTGGTACAGGCGAAGCTATAACTACGTAACCGAGAACGAAATCAGGCAGGCAAAATTAAAATTCGAAAAGAACGAAAAAATATGGCGCGAGGTCTATGCCGAATCGTCGGAAAGAAATATAATGTTTGTATTTGTATCGGAATATTTAAAACGTACAGTGAGCGAGGATTACGGATTTGAATTCGATGAAAAAAACAGCCGAGTCATTCACAACAGCATAGATACGGATTTGTTTTCGTACGAAAAAAAGCCCGCCGGTCAGCGGTTTAACATTCTGTGTGTAAAATCGTTCGCAAATAAGAATTACGCCAACGACATTTCGGCGAAGGCTATAGCCGAACTCTCAAAATATCCCGAATTTAAAAGGATGACGTTCGACATTTACGGCGAGGGCGCGAGGTTTAAAGAGGACACGAAATCGCTTAAGCGGTTTAAAAACGTGAATTTATACGAGCGCTATCTCACGCCCGAGGAGATTGCGAAAGAGCACAAAACGCACGGAATATTTTTATGTACGACGCGAATGGATACGCAGGGAGTTTCCCGCGACGAGGCTATGTCCTCGGGACTCGTTCCTGTAACTAATAACGTCGCGGCGGTCGGCGAATTTACGGACGAAACATGCGCGGTGCTGGCGGGTAACGAAGATTACAAAGGAATCGCACGCGGTATATTGAGACTCGTCAGAAATCCGTCGCTGTTTCTTAAAATGTCGGAAAACGCTGCAAAAAGAGTAAGACGTCAGAGCTCGGCGGATATCGTACTCGAAAGAGAGATAGACCTTATCGTAAGAGGAGAAAACAGATAATCTTATCCGCAAATTCGGCAAGAAAGGTTACAGGCAATGTTTTAAAAGTTCTCTCCGGATCGGAGGATTTTCCGAGACTGTTTTCAAAAATATGATTTGTGATTTTATAACAAAACCGGGGCTTGATGTAAAAATCAAGCCCCGGTTGTTTATTTTATAATAATATTCTTTTGTAATATGAAATAATCCCGCGGATCATAAAAAGCGAAGAGTGAAGAGGTAAAAAGAAAAAATCGGCAAGCTTCAATAGAAGCCTGCCGATTTTGGTGCGAGAGACGGGACTTGAACCCGTACGGGATTACCACACGCCCCTCAAACGTGCGCGTCTGCCGATTCCGCCACTCTCGCATGTTCCGTGGAACGTTTTGTATTATAGCAGAGAGTAACGGGGTTGTCAAGCGTTTTTTATAAGTTTTTTAAATTTTTTTGTCTGTTTTTTTATCCGTTCGATTTCTATGCTCCCTCTTTTATATTATCCTCTTTTTCTTTTTATTGACATAAATAACTATCCGCGTTATACTATTATCAAGTAAATATATAACCGAATAAGCAAATTAAACAAAAAATCGAATGAGAGGACTCGTTATGAAGAATTTTCCCATAGGCGTTATAATAGACAGCTTCCGCTGCGATATCAGAACGGCGGTTGAAAAGGCGGCGAAAATCGGCGCAAAGGGTATACAGGTTTACTCTACGCGCGGAGAGATGGCTCCCGAAAATCTCACACCCGAAAAGAGAAGAGAGTTTTTAAAGCTCGTTAAGGACAACGGACTCGTCATTTCCGCGCTGTGCGGAGACCTCGGCACAGGCGGATTCACAATTAAAGAAAACAACGCGATGAAAGTCGAGAAGTCGGAGAGAATTCTCGACCTTGCAAAGGATCTCGAAACAAATATAGTAACTACGCATATAGGCGTTGTCCCCGAGAATCACGACTGCGACAGATTCAAAATCATGCAGGAGGCGTGTTTCTCTCTTGCAGAATACGCCGACAAACTTGACGCTCATTTTGCGATAGAGACGGGTCCCGAGACTTCTCATACACTTAAAAGTTTCCTTGATTCTCTCAATTCAAGAGGCGTTGCGGTCAATCTTGACCCTGCGAATCTCGTCATGGTTACGGGTGACGACCCGGTTAAGGCGGTTCACAATCTTAAGGACTATATTGTCCACACTCATGCAAAGGACGGCAGACAGCTTTATTATCTCGACCCCGAGGTTATCTACGGCATAAAGCAGGACGTTATCGTTACCGAGGATTCGTTTATCGAGGTTCCGCTCGGCGAGGGAAGCGTTGATTTCCCTGCGTACTTAAAGGCTCTTGAGGAGATAGGCTACGACGGATTCCTTACAATAGAGCGCGAAGTCGGCGACGACCCCGAAAAGGATATAAGAAAAGCCGTAGACTTTCTTAGAGAGACTATGAAAAATAATTAATCAAGAGGAATAAGAGGAAATATAAATGAAACTTTGGGCAGGCAGATTCAGCAAAGAGGTTTCGAAAACGACGAACGATTTTAACTCGTCTATTCGAACCGACAGCCGTATGTATAAAGAGGATATCGAAGGCAGTATCGCACACGCTGCAATGCTCGGAATGAACGGTATAATAACGCCGGAGGACGCGGACAAAATTATAAACGGCTTAAAGGAAATAGAAAAAGACCTTACCGACGGTTCTCTCGTAATTCCCGCCGACAGCGAGGACATCCATACGTTTGTCGAGGGCGAGCTTACCTCGCGCATAGGCGACGCAGGCAAGAGACTTCACACCGCGAGAAGCAGAAACGACCAGGTCGCTCTGGACGTAAGACTTTATTTGAGAAACGAATGTAAAACGGTACGCGAAATGCTCACTAAACTTATCGGCGTTCTTGCCGATATGGGCGAAAAATATTCGGACGCGGTCATGAGCGGTTACACGCATTTACAGCGCGCACAGCCCGTCACATTCGGTCACTATATGCTCGCGTATGCCGAGATGTTTTTAAGAGATAAGGAGAGACTCGATTCCGCCGTTTTAAGACTCAACCGTTCGCCCCTCGGCTGCGGTGCGCTCGCGGGAACGACTTACCCTATCGACAGAAACAAGACAGCGGAGCTTCTCAATATGGACGACGTTTGTCACAACTCGCTCGACGGCGTTTCCGACAGGGATTTCTGCATAGAGCTTTCGAGCGTAATGTCGATAATCATGGTTCATCTCTCGCGTTTTTCGGAGGAAATAATCCTTTGGTGTTCGCATGAATTCAAATACATAGAACTTGACGATGCGTTTTCGACCGGTTCGAGCATTATGCCTCAGAAAAAGAACCCCGATATCGCGGAGCTTGTAAGGGGCAAGTCAGGCAGAGTGTTCGGTGATAACATGGCGCTTCTCACCGTAATGAAGGGAATTCCGCTCGCATACAATAAGGATATGCAGGAGGACAAGGACGCGATTTTTGACAGCATAGACTCCGTAAAGGCGTGTCTTACGGCGTTCATTCCGATGATTGAAACAATGACCGTAAAGCGCGAAAATCTCCGCGCCGCGGCGGCTTCCGGATTTATAAATGCGACCGACTGCGCGGATTTCCTCGTTTCAAAGGGCATGCCGTTCAGAGACGCTTATAAAGTCACGGGCGGACTCGTCGCGTACTGTATTGCGAATTCAAAAACGTTCGAAACTCTTACAATGGACGAATATAAAAATGCAAGCGAGCTTTTCGACGACGGCGTTTACTCGGCTGTCAATCTCGAAAACTGCGTAACGGGCAGAACGTCTCTCGGCGGACCGAGCCCGGAAAATGTAAGAAAAGAAGCCGAGAGAGTCAAAAAAATTAACGTTTAAAGAGGTAAGACCATGGCAAAAACCGTTTCTATCCTCAATCAGAAGGGCGGAGTCGGCAAGACAACGACCGCCGTCAATCTGTCCGCCGCCGTGGGAAGCAAGGGATATAAAGTTCTGCTTGCGGACATAGACCCGCAGGGAAATTCCACGAGCGGTTACGGAATAAATAAAAGAGAGATAAAAAAATCGTCGTTCGACGTGCTGACGGGTCAGACCGAGGCTCGGGACGTTATAATCAAAACGGCGTTCGAAAACGTCGATATTATACCCGCGAATATGGACCTTGCGGGGGCGGAGCTTGAAATTATAGACATGCCTCACCGCGAGAGCATATTGAAAAAGGCGATTGCCGGAGTCTGGGAGGATTACGACTTCATATTCCTCGACTGTCCGCCGTCGCTCGGGCTTATAACACTCAACGCGCTGGCGGCTTCGGACACTTTCCTAGTCCCCATTCAGTGCGAATATTACGCGCTCGAGGGATTGAGCCAGCTTATGAACACTGCAAGAAAAGTTAAAAAAGCGTACAACCCGTATCTCGACATCGAGGGTGTGCTTCTTACAATGTTCGACGGCAGGCTGAATTTAACCCAGCAGGTCGTAACCGAGGTTAAGAGATTCTTCCCGAAAAAAGTATACGCGTCGACTATTCCGCGTAATGTCAGACTGAGCGAGGCTCCGGGCTTCGGTCAGCCGATTATATATTTCGACCGCGCGTCGAAAGGCTCGCAGGCGTACCTTGCGCTTGCGGACGAATTTTTAAAGAACAATAACAAGGAGAGTGTATGAAATGAAAGTATTGTATGCAGTCAGCGAATGTAAGCCGTTTTCAGCTTCGGGCGGTCTCGGAGACGTTGCCGGAAGCCTCCCGCAGGCGCTGAGAAAACGTCTTGTAGGATGCAGAGTAGTAATGCCTTTATACGACGGCATTAAGCAGGAGTATAAGGACGAGATGAAGTTTATAACTCATATTTCCGTCCCTGTAGCGTGGAGACGTCAGTACTGCGGTATTTTCGAGCTTCGCAGAAACGGCGTTGTATATTATTTCCTTGATAATCAGTATTATTTCAAGCGCGAGGGGCTTTACGGTCATTATGACGACGCGGAGCGATTCGCATTCTTCTCCCGCGCGGTTCTTGAGATTATACCGTTTATAGATTTTAAACCCGACATAATTCACTGCAACGACTGGCAGACGGCTCTCGTTCCGGTTTATTACAGTGCGATTTACGCGGCGATGCCCGGTTATGAGAACATCAAGACCGTATTTACGATTCACAACATTCAGTATCAGGGCAAGTACGGCAACGAGCTTTTAGAGGATGTTATCGGACTGAGTGAAAACGACAGAAGCCTGCTCGAATACGACGGATGCATTAACTTTATGAAGGGCGCGATAGAGACCGCCAATAAAGTTACGACTGTAAGTCCGTCGTACGCAAAGGAAATTCTCGACCCGTGGTATTCGCACGGACTTGACACGATTTTAAACGAAAGAGCGTGGAAATTACAGGGTATTTTAAACGGTATCAGCTACGATATGTACGACCCGGCTTCGGATAAGGATATTTACGCTCACTATTCGGCGGATAAACCCGGGAACAAGGCTAAGAACAAAGCCATGATGCAGAAAGAATTCGGACTTGAAGTAAAGCCCGGCGTTCCCGTTGTCGCTATGGTTTCGAGACTCGTGGCGCATAAGGGATTCGACCTCGTAAAGGCGGTGCTTGAAGAGATAATCTGCACATCCGACGCGCAGTTTATAATTCTCGGCACGGGCGAGTGGCAGTTTGAGTCGTTCTTTAAGGATATCGCGTCGAGATATCCCGGCAGAGTAAGTCTTACTCTCGCATTCAGACCCGACCTGGCTTCTAAGATTTACGCGGGTTCGGATATATTCTTAATGCCCTCAAAGAGCGAACCCTGCGGACTCTCGCAGATGATCGCGCTTCGTTACGGCTCGATACCCGTAGTACGCGAAACCGGCGGTTTAAGAGACACCGTATTCGACAGCGGACTGGGCGGGGGCAACGGCTTTACATTCCCGACGTACAACGCTCACGATATGATGCATGCGTTAAGACGCGCGTTCGAGGGCTACGCGGATCACGACGGATGGCAGATACTCGTAAAACGCGCTATGTCGTGCGACTGCTCATGGGCTAAATCAGCCAACGAATACATAAAGATGTATAAAGAGCTTATTAAGGGATAATTAAAATTCGGAAAATCGAGGAGAAATTAAAATGGCAGAATTTGTACTTTCCGCATTTGCCGACGAGGGCGGCAGCACGATTTACGAACAGATAGACGCATTAAAAGCAAATTCCATTACGCATATCGAGCCCAGAGGCATTGACGGTGTTAACATAGCCGACTATTCGTCCGCTCAGGCTAAGGAGCTTAAAAAAATTCTTGACGACAACGGAATCGGCGTTTCCGCTATAGGTTCCCCGTTCGGAAAAATCCAGCTTAAAGATGATTTCAATGTTCATATGGAAAAATTTAAGCAGACGGTAGAGAACGCGTGCATACTTGAAACCCGATATATACGCATGTTCAGCTTTTATTATGACGGATACACCGCTGAGGAAGCAAGAAATCCCGTTTTCGAAAGACTTGAAAAAATGGCGGATTACTCACTTTCATACGGGATTTACTGCTGTCACGAAAACGAAAAGGATATCTACGGCGACACCGAGGACAGGTGCAGAGATATACTTACGACTTTTAAGGGCAAAATAAAGGGTATATTCGACCCTGCGAATTTCATTCAGTGCGGAGTCGATATTCTTCCCGCGTATTCGCTTCTTAAGGATTATATTGAGTATATGCACGTAAAGGACGCGAGATATTCGGACGGCGGAGTTACGCCTCCCGGGCTCGGCGACGGTCATATAAAAGAACTCCTTACCGAATTTAATAAGAAAGACGGAAAGCATTTTCTTACGCTTGAACCGCATCTGAAAGTATTCGACGGACTCGAAAACCTCGAAAAGTCGGGCGGTACGATTCATAAACTCAAAGCCGACTACACTTATCCGACCAACCGCGACGC
>DJEG01000115.1 GCA_002431305.1 Ruminococcaceae bacterium UBA5904
CTGAAAAATCAGTCTATTCCCTCAAGATTAAACGGCGGAGTGTATTCGTTCCGAGCCGACGACATATCCTGCACAAATCCATCCTCAATTCCCGCAAGATACATATAATTTTCGCATCTTTCGTACTCCTCGTCCGTCACTCTGCGTGAAAGTTCTCTAAATCCCGTGTCGAATTCGGGAGGCGTGTACTGTCTCATAAGACTGAACAGAACATCTCCGCTTTTAAAATTACCGCTCACCCAGTCGATAACGTCGAGCGTGTTTTCAACGTTTCCGGGCAGTATCAGATGTCTTATAAGCACGCCTTTTTTGAGCATACCGTCAGAGTCAAAGCGGAACTTTCCGACCTGATTAAACATCTCCGTTATCGCCGAAACCGCAGTTTCGGGATAATCCGGCGCAGACGAATATTTATTTGCCGTTTCCGAATTCATATATTTTAAGTCGGGCATATAAATATCAATTTTACCCTCTAATTTTTTAATCGTCTCAACGGAGTCATATCCTCCCGAATTCCATATAACAGGGACGGGCAGTTTCTCGTCAAGCGATTCGATTATAAGATCGGCAAAATGAGTCGGTGTAACAAGATTTATATTGTCAACGCCTAAATCGATAAGGCGCGCATATATTTCCCTAAGATTTTCTACGCTTATTTCCTTTCCGAATCCGCCCGAACTTATCTGCGAATTCTGACAGAAAACGCATCTCAAATTACATCCGCTGAAAAATACGGTTCCCGAACCGCCCGCTCCGCTTATACACGGCTCCTCCCAAAAATGGGCGGCAGCCCGCGCGGCTTTCAGCACATTTTTCTGTCCGCAGAATCCCGTTTTAACGCTTCTGTCGACATTGCATCTGCGCGGGCACATATTGCACTCTTTTCCCATTAAAATCACCTATACATAATTGTATTACATATATATAATCTTTTCAAGAAGATTTTCACCGAACGGATTATTGATTTTTCAATAAAAAATTGGTATATTAATATTACAGCAAGAGAGAGGAGGGCTTTAAATGTCCGATGAAGCAATACTAAGCAACGACAGATTCTATACCTCTTTTAAATACAATAATGTAAACATCAGATTTAAAACTTCGGCTCATTTGGAAAAGTATACAAAGATACTCCTTTGGGATAACGGCTATATAGAAGCGAACGCAAAATATGACGGACACCCCGAAGAGGAAGAATATATAGACTTGATTCCGATTCTTAAAAATTTATATATAGACCCGGACACCTTTTTAAAGCCCATAAAGAAAGTGAGAATAAAAAATGACTGATACAGAAATAAAAACAATAGCAGACTATGCCGATATCATAGTAAACGGCTATGCCTTTACAAAATCAAATGATATAATAAAAGTTATAAACTTGAACAATCCGTGCAAAGCGTCCGTAATCGCACAAAACGGAGAAATAACCGAAACTACAATGGACGATATTGAAATTTCAATAATCAAAGATTACTTTTCAAAAAATAAAAAATATATGGAGAACTGAAAATGCCGAAATATTATGAATTCAAGGTTTGCGGTTATTATCTTTATTTTACGTCTCATTGTATAGTTGAAGCAATGCATACCCACGCCAGCGACAAAAAACTGACAGAATCCGGTTCGGCAAAATTCTTTATAAAAAGCAACGGAGACAGTGAAATAGCCTCAAAAGGCTGTCTTTCAAGCACGGAACTTAACAAAATACAACATTTTATTAAAGATAATTATAAAGACATGTATCTTAAATGATCCGAAAAAAGCGAAAACGGATTTTTCGGAGAATAATTTTTTTGGAGACTATATGAATCATCCCGAAATTCTCGCCCCTGCGGGCGGGCTCGAACAGCTCATATCCGCCGTGCGAAGCTCGGCTGACGCGGTCTATCTCGGATTAGACCGTTTCTCGGCGCGAAGCTCGGCGGAAAATTTCACCCCCGAAAACTTAAAAAAAGCCGTGTCATACGCGCACGCAAGAAACGTAAAAATATATGTCGCTTTAAACACCCTGATAACCGACAGCGAATACGAGGACGCGAAAAACGTCGTAAAGTCAATCGCGGAAGCCGGCGTTGACGGCGTTATAGTTCAGGATTTTGCCATAGCCGAAATCATAAAAAAACACTGTCCCGAATTAAGACTTCACGCGTCAACCCAAACGGCGGTTCACAACGTCATGGGGCTCGAGGCGCTGAAAAAACTCGGTTTTGTCCGTGCCGTAGCTCCGAGAGAACTTACGAAGGACGAAATAAAAACCATGTGCGAAGTCCCGGATATCGAAACAGAGGTTTTTGTTCACGGCGCACTGTGCATGAGCGTTTCGGGAATGTGCTATCTCTCGTCCATGCTTGGAGGCAGGAGCGGAAACAGGGGCAGATGCGCCCAGCCGTGCAGACTCGATTTTAAATGTCACAACAGAACGCACGCGCTGTCTTTAAAGGATTCGTCGCTTATCAAATACATACCGGAGCTTAGTGAAATCGGCGTATCGTCTCTTAAAATCGAGGGCAGAATGAAGCG
>DJEG01000051.1:0-1443 GCA_002431305.1 Ruminococcaceae bacterium UBA5904
CGTTTTCAAATTCATACCTCCCGTTCGGTATTTAATAAAGATATTGTACTCGTTATGTGAATTAGTGTCAAATATTATTTTAAAATTTTGTTATGTTTATTACTTGAAAAAACAAAAAGCGTATGATACAATATATTCAGATAAAAATATAAAAGCGAGGTGTTAATAATGGATCTGGCGGCATTTGTCGTATATCTCGACTACATTATTAAGATGATTGATAAGTATCTTACCATCATACTTAAATATCTCGGTATAGATTGGGCGGAGGAAGGCTCAACAGGCGGTTTCCTCTCCGGCTTATTCAAATAATCTGAAATTTTAAACGTCCGTTTTCGGGCGTTTATTTTTTTGTATTTCTCGGTTTTCTTGACATTGCGGTCACGTATATAGTATTATATATATAAAGATTTTATAAATAATAAGGTCGGTGTTTTTTATGAAGCTATCGTTTCGTTGGTACGGCGAGGATGACGCCGTTACACTTGAAAATATAAGACAGATTCCCGGTATGTACTCAATTGTTACAGCCGTGTACGACGTTCCCGTCGGCGAGGTGTGGAGCGAGGAGAGCATAATGAGGCTCAAGAAACTTACCGAGGACGCGGGACTTAAATTCGAGGTTATAGAGAGTGTTCCCGTTCACGAGGATATAAAGTCGGGACTTCCGACCAGAGACAGATACATTGAAAATTACTGCGAGAATATAAGACGGCTTGCGAAGGCGGGAGTCAAGTGCATTTGCTATAACTTCATGCCCGTATTTGACTGGACGAGGACTCAGCTTGACCATAAAAACGCCGACGGTTCGACTTCGCTCGTTTACTATCAGGAGCAGGTCGATAAAGCCGACCCGCTCAAAACAGGTTCGGATATAACGCTTCCCGGCTGGGACGCGAGCTATACGAGGGACGAGCTTAAGGAAGTTGCGTCGAGATATGTCGGCATGAGCGAAGAGGAGCTTTGGGACAATCTCACCTATTTCCTCGAACGCGTTATTCCCGTCGCCGCCGAGTGCGATGTTAATATGGCTATACACGAAGACGACCCGTGCTGGAGTATTTTCGGTCTGCCGAGAATTATTACGGATGAAAAAAATCTCGACAGGTTCTTGAAAATCGTCGACGATAAACACAACGGTATTACTCTTTGTACCGGTTCGCTTGGCTGTTCAAATAAAAACGACGTTGTTCACATGGCTGAAAAATATGCGAAAGCGGGCAGAATTCATTTTGTTCACATGAGAAACGTTAAAATTCTCGACAACGGATTCGAGGAAACGGCGCATCTTTCCGAGGCGGGAAGCCTTGATATGTATGCGATTATGAAAGCCCTTTACGATAACGGATTTGACGGCTACGTACGTCCCGACCACGGCAGAATGATATGGGGCGAGACGGGCAGACCGGGCTACGGACTTTATGACCGCGCGCTCGGCGCGGC
>DJEG01000051.1:1511-9040 GCA_002431305.1 Ruminococcaceae bacterium UBA5904
CGGACTTTGGGAAGCTATCAGAAAAGGGGATAAATAAAATGAATTCGATTCTTGAAAAGATATATAAGATAGGAATAGTACCGGTCGTAAAACTTGACAATGAAAATGACGCACTGCCTCTCGCCAATGCGCTGTGCAGGGGCGGACTGCCCGTTGCGGAAATAACGTTCAGAACGTCGGCGGCGCGCGGTGCGATTGAAAAAATAACAAAAGCCTATCCCGATATGCTTGTAGGCGCGGGAACTGTTCTTACATGCGAACAGGTTGATTCTGCCGTTGAGGCGGGAGCAAAATTCATAGTTACGCCCGGATTTAACAGAAAAATCGTTGAGCACTGCATTGAAATCGGGATACCCGTAACCCCCGGATGTCCGACGTCTTCCGATATTGAGACGGCTTTAGAAATGGGACTCGATACGGTTAAATTTTTCCCCGCGGAAAATCTCGGCGGGCTTAATATGATAAAGGCTCTCTCAGCTCCCTACGTCGGCGTAAAGTTTATGCCTACGGGCGGAATTAACTCCGTGAACGTAAAGGATTATCTTGCATGCGATAAAATTCTTGCCTGCGGCGGCAGCTGGATGGTTAAGGATTCGCTTATTAACGCGGGCGAATTCGATAAAATAGAGGATATGACGAAAGACGCAGTAAACTCTCTTTTGTCGTTTAAATTTGACCATATGGCAATAAACTGCGAAAACGAGAGCAAAGCAGACAGTATTGCGGAAATGTTCTCACATATATTCGGATTCGAAAAGAAAGAGATTCCCGTAAGCTATTACTGTTCTGAGAAAATAGAGGTTATGAAGTCGAACGCCCGCGGAACAAACGGACATATCGCAGTAAAAACGATTAATATCGACAGAGCCGTTTATCACCTTGAGGAAAGAGGCGTTAAATTCGATTACGATACCGCGAAATATACTAAGGACGGCAAACTGAGCTTTATTTATCTTTCCGACGAAATCGGCGGTTTTGCGGTTCATCTTTGCTGAGAGGTACATATTTAAATGCTTAAAAATTCTCTGAGGGCTCATGTCGGCGGCAGAGCCTGCGAAGATAATATTTATATAAGAAAAAACACGCGTTTTACAGTTATAACCGACCGTCTTATAAGGGTCGAACGCTCAAAAAACAGCGAATTCTTTGACGAGGCCACGCAGACGGTATGGTTCAGAAACTTGGGAAAAGTCGATTTTTCCGTAAAAGAGACGCGTTCGGGTTGTATTATAAAGACGGATAAGGCTGTATTCTCGTATTGCGACAGGAAAAAGCGCGTCGAGAGCGTTACGTTTGTCCCGTCGTACAAAACCGTTTCGGTTTTTAATAAAAATAATCTCGGCGGTACGGTCAGAACCCTTGACATGACCGCGGGAATTGTCAAACTCTCCGACGGTCTTATGAGCCGTGACGGCGTAAGTTATTTTGACGATTCCGATTCGTTCGCGGTTCTCGAAAACGGAGAACTCAAAAAGAGAGATGTAAAGGAAAACGACGTTTATATCTTTGCGTACGGGCATGATTATTCATCGGCGCTCCGCGATTTTTACAAAATAAGCGGAAAAACTCCGCTTGTCCCGCGTTTTGCATTAGGCAACTGGTGGAGCAGATACTACGCGTATACTCAGGACGGCTACGAGAGTCTGATGACGCGTTTTGACAACGAAGATATACCGTTTACCGTTGCAACTGTTGATATGGACTGGCACTGGGTCGATGTTGATGATATGATTCCCGATGAAAAAAAATCAACGCTCAATCCGTTTCAGTCTCTCGGCTGGACAGGGTATTCGTGGAACACGGAACTGTTCCCCGACTATAAGGGATTTCTTAAATTTTTACATACTAAAGGACTTCACGTCACTCTGAATCTTCATCCGCGCGACGGAATAAGAAGCCATGAGAGTATGTATAAGGAAATGGCGCTTGCAAACGGCGTTGACCCGAGAACAAAAGAGGGCGTTAAATTCAGAATCGGCGATACGAATTTCTGGAATACGTATTTTGATATCGTTCACAAACCGTATGAAAAAGACGGCGTTGACTTTTGGTGGATAGACTGGCAGCAGGGAACAAAGCTTGATGTAAAGGGACTCGACCCGCTGTTCGCGCTGAATCACTATCATTTTCTTGATAACGCCGAGGACGGCAGAATGCCCCTTATATTATCGAGATACGCGGGGCTCGGAAGTCACCGTTACCCGCTCGGTTTTTCGGGGGATTCGGTTATATGCTGGAATTCGCTTAAACTCCAGCCGTACTTTACCTCGACCGCGTCAAATGTCGGTTACACGTGGTGGAGTCACGATATCGGCGGGCACACGCTCGGTTACCGGGACGATGATCTTTACATAAGATGGCTTCAGTTCGGCGTTTTCAGTCCGATAATGAGACTTCACTCATCCTCGGATGAGCTGCTCGGCAAGGAGCCGTGGATGTATAAGAGCGAGGTTCGCGCTATCGCTGTTAATTTCCTAAGATTAAGACACAGGATGATTCCGTATCTTTATACAGCTGATATGAAAACGCACAAAAACGGGGAACCGCTATGCCGTCCGATGTACTACGATTATCCCGACGAGAACGGTGCGTACGAGTGCAGAAACGAGTATATGTTCTCTTCGTCTCTGCTCTGTGCTCCGATAACAGAGAGGCAGAATAAAAAGCTTAACATGGGCAAGGTTCAGGTTTGGCTCCCGGTGGGCAGATGGACTGACATATTTACGGGCAGAATTTATCACGGAAATAAAAAAGTCACCATGTTCAGGGATCTTGAATCATTTCCTGTGCTTGCAAAAGAGGGCGCGATAATACCGCTCTCGTCCGATGACGGAAATTCGTGTTCAAATCCCGAAAATCTCGAGATTCTGATATACAGAGGAAACGGTAAATACTCACTTTACGAGGATGACGGCAAGACGGACTATGAAACCCGTCATGCATACACGCCGTTTAAGGTTACTGATGATTCGAGTAAAATTACGTTCACGATATCGCGTCCGAATGGCGACATGTCCGTAATTCCTTCAAAAAGATATTACGTTCTTTCGTTTAAGGACGTTAAAAAGGCGGATTCGTTTACAGTTTTGAGAAACGGTGAAGAATCCGAAGAATATGATTATTCTTATGCCGGCGGGTGCTTCACTCTTAAAATAAACAAGGTAACGGTATTTGAGAAAATCGAGATTATACTGGACAAATATATCCCGGCTTCAAATCCCGAATTGTCAGAGAGAATTGTCAACGTATTCTCACGCCTTCAGGCGCATACTCTTGTAAAAGACGCTTTGTATGCTCCGTTTAAAAATGTGAAAAGTCCGCAGGAAGCGGAAAAACTTATAAATCGTTCGGCTCTTTCACCCGATATAAAAGAAGCTCTGCGCGAATGCACCGCCGACTGACAATCGGCGCCGGCAGGCTAAAATAATTGTATTAATATTATAATAATTATAAAGGCGGAATCAGTATGGATATAAATACTATTTGTCCCGGATGCTTGGAGAAAACAGGAGTGGGCGATATCTGCCCGAGATGCGGTTTTGACAGAAATTCGCACAGGGATTCTAAATATTTGCCTTACGGCTATCTTCTCTCGGGGCGCTACCTTCTCGGAAAAGTGCTCGAGGAAAACGGCGACGGCATAACGTATCTCGCTCTCGACACGGCGGACTCGACGAAAATACGCGTCAGGGAATTCTATCCCGCGGGACTTTGTTCGAGAAATGCGGATTCTGCCGTAAATGTTATCAGCGGGGAGGAATTCAGATTCCGCGACGCGCTCGAAAACTTTAAAACTCTTTGGAAGAAACTTGCGCATTTAAGAGGTATCGGCGCTATAGTTCCGGTATTTGATATAATTGAAGATAATAATACCGTTTATGCCGTATGCGAATATTATGATGATATTACGCTGCGAGATTATCTTATGGACAACGGCGGATTCCTTACATGGGAGCAGGCAAAGCCTCTGCTTATGCCCGTTTTGTCGTGCATTAAATCTCTGCATGTCTCGGGAATAATTCATTACGGAATTTCACCGTATACTATTCTCATGGGTTCCGACGGCAAACTGCGTTTGTGGGGATTCAGTATTAAAGAAGTCAGACTTTTTAATAACACGTATCAGAATGAAATTTACGAGGGTTATGCTCCGATAGAGGCTTACAATCCTTCGTTCGAATGCTCCGAGAGAAGCGATGTTTATTCGTTCGGCGCGGTTTTGTACCGTACTCTTGTCGGCATTACACCGATTGATTCGAAAATCAGATACACTAACGACCAGCTTGTTGTTCCCGCAGCGATTGCCGAGAAAATGCAGCCGTGCGTTATCAATGCGCTTGTAAATTCATTGCAGGTTCTGCCCGAGGACAGAACCGTAAGCGTTGACCGTATGCGGGATGAACTTCTTGCAACTCCTTCGGTTATCGAATCGGCAAACGAAAAACGTGAGGTTCCTTCAAAGGATTCAAAGCCTCAGAAAAAAGAAAAAGTAGCAGTCACCGTTATAAGCAGAAACGAGGACAGGGCAAACGCAAAGATGAAAATAGAACGTCTCGTCTTTGTCTGCATTCTGCTTGTTATTGTTATCGTTTTTTCACTTCTGAGCTTTACGGGCGTTATCACGTTTAATAAAAAAGGTTCATCCGACGGCAATAACCCGTCCGAAGCTGTTCAGGTACAGGAGGCGTATGTGACGGTTCCTAATTTCATAGGACAGGATAAAGATTCTCAGGATTATAAATCAATGTACCCCGAGCTTAATATTGTTTTTGAACAGGCGGTTATTTCGTACACGCCTGAAAATAAAATAGTCGCTCAGAGCATTGCGGCAAATACGCGAGTTGCTCCGGGTACCCAAATCGTGCTGAGTTACTACGGTCCGTCCGGTACTGTGGTCATTCCCGACCTTACGGGACTTACGATGGAGGAGGCTCTGCTGACTCTCGGCAGTCTCGGACTTGATAACGTTAAAACAGCCGAGAAAATGAACGACAGCGGTTATACTCAGAATACCGTTGCCTCTCAGACTCCCGAAAAGGGCGAGGTTGTAAATAAGGACAAAGAGATTGTACTCTACGTATGGGGCGAATCGAAAAGCTCGTCAACCGGCGGTGCGAGTCAGCGGACTCAGAACGCAACTTCAATAATTGACAGCGTATTCAGCGGTATCGGCAGTCTTTTCGGCAGGTAAGGTAATTTATTATGGATGACGTTGATGAAGAACGAAAAAACGGGCAGAAGAATGATAAATATAAATTTGCATTTGTCTTTACTTTTGCGGTTCTCGCCGTATGCTGTGCACTTTTGATTCTCCTGCTTGTAAACAGAAACGCACGAAGCGAGATTAGCGTTGTAAATTATAACACGGTTACGACCGTTCGGACAGGTAATTCATCGTTTGAGGAAAACGGCTCAGAGGCACCCGACGGTAAAATCGATTTAAATTCCTGTACGGCGGAACAGCTTTGCTCGATTCCGGGAATAGGTGAGAAAACCGCGGAGAAAATAATTGATTACAGAAATTCCGTCGGCGGGTTTGATTCCGTTGACGAACTTATAAATATAAAGGGAATCGGCGAGGGCAAGCTCGCAAAAATCAGGCAGTATGTTACGGTGGAAAAGTGAATGAAATTTTTTAAGCATAAAAACGGAATTATCGATAACTCGTCCGTTCGGATAATGGGAATACTCAATGTAACTCCCGATTCTTTTTCAGACGGCGGACTGTATTTTGATTCTGCGTCTGCGTCGTCTCACGCATGTGAAATGATAGAGTGCGGGGCGGATATTATCGATATAGGCGCTATGTCGACGCGCCCGGGCAGTGAAAAAATAAATTCCGAACGCGAAATTGACAGGCTCGAGCGCGTTCTTTACGGTATAAGAGAAAAATCGGATATTCCGATAAGCATTGATACCGTTTATCCCGAAACGGCTGATTTTGCGCTCGAAAACGGCGCGGATATCATAAACGATGTTACGGGCATTTTTAACGGTGAAATGGCTTCTGTTGTCAAAAAACACGGCGCGGGCTGGATTGTTATGCATAATAAATCTTCGGACGCGGGGGATAAAATCGAGTATAAAAACGGAATTATAAACGATATATCAGTTTTTTTTGACGAGATGATAAGTAAATGCATTAAGTTCGGAATATCAGAGGAGAATCTGTGTCTTGACCCGGGTTTCGGATTCGGAAAAAATACGCAGGAGAACATTGACATCCTTAAAAATACCGATAAATTGAGCAATAAAAATATAATGTATCTCACCGCACTTTCAAGAAAACGTTTTATCGGCGATATCACGGGTGAACCGACCGCTTCAAATCGTGACGCCGGAACGCTTGCCGCCGATTTGCTCGCGTGTCTGGGCGGAAGCGATATTTTAAGAGTTCACGACGTTAAATCAACGCGCGATATGGTGAGAATTTTTGAAGTGTGGAGAAATTTTAATGGATGAAATTATCATAAATGGACTAAGACTGTATGCTTATCACGGCGTAAATTCCGAGGAAAAAGAGATCGGACAGAATTTTGTTCTCGATATCGTTATGACTCTTGATTTGAAAAAGCCGTGCACGAGCGACAATATAGACGATTCGGTGAGTTATGCGAAGGTTATAAAAACCGTTTCGCGTGTTTTCTGCGCGGAAAAATACGATTTGCTCGAAAAGGCTTCGCAGGTTACCGCCGACGCCGTTTTGAACGAATATCCGCAGATTAAAAAAATTACGCTCGAATTGAAAAAGCCCGAGGCTCCCATGAAGGCGGATTTTGATTATGTCAGCGTTAAAATAACGAGGTCGAGAGCATGAAAGCGATACTCGGTATTGGAACGAATATAGGCGAGCGGGAGAAGAATATTTCGCTTGCGGTTAATTCTCTTTCGAGACTGCCCGATACCTCGGTCGAAAAAGTTTCTCCGATGTACGAAACGAAGCCGTGGGGTTACACACAGCAGGATAATTTTATAAATGTGTGTGTTATGGTCGAAACGTCTCTGTCGCCGAATGCGCTGCTCGGCGCATGTCTGGGAATCGAATCCGCAATGGGCAGACTTCGTCCGTTTAAGAATTCTCCGAGAATTATTGATATCGATATCCTTTTGTATGAAGACGTTGAACTTGATACGAAAGAACTGAAAATTCCGCATCCGTTTATCAGAGAGCGCCCGTTCGTTCTCGTGCCGATGCATGATATTATATATAATAATAAATTCTTTTCATATGATATATCGGGTTCATATGAAAAATGCGACAAGTCAGAGATAATAAAAAGAATATAAAAAAAAGTTTTTTCGTCCGCGAATCAAAAACGGACGATCTTTTTTTGATTTAAATCCATGAAAATAAGAATTTTTAATAAGCAAAATGAACAGTAAAAAAATGCATTATATTGTGTGAAAACATCGATTCCTGTAGAAATCACAATATATAGTATATAGCGAAATTGTCTCTAACAAGAAACTCCCGGGCGCGTTTGCGAAAGGTTAAGAAATTAGATCAAAAGGTGTTGACAAGGCTAAAA
>DJEG01000045.1 GCA_002431305.1 Ruminococcaceae bacterium UBA5904
GAGTGGGAATAATGTTCCGCATATTGTAACCGTCCGGCGGTACAGATTTTAAATAATAATAAAACCGAGCTGACTGAAGATGTGGTTTAATTTTCGGTCATTTCGTGTACGGCTTCTTCGTTGTCGTAAGTTTTATCGTGACACGCTTTCGAGCACTGCCATAAACCGTAATCGCCCTGCGTGTAAAACAGGTGCTTTTTATCGAATCCCGCCCGCTGAAACTGATGGTCGACGTTTGTCGTAATGACGAAATAATCCGAATCTTTCACGATTGAAAACAGGTCCTTATATACCTGTCCGACTTCGCAGTCATATCTGTTTACTGAGATATGTCTTGACCGCCGCGCCCAGTAATCCTCGAGTGTTTTATACGGATAAAATCCGCCCGAGTACATGTCGGTAATGCCGTATTTCTTATGAAAGTCGGAAAAATATTTTTCGAATCGTTCTCCCGAATAATAAAATCCCGCCGATGCCGAAAGTCCCGCTCCCGCGCCGATTATGACCGCGTCAGACGAGTCGACGGCTTCTTTTAATTTAATTACGTTTTCCGAGAAGTCTTTCGTAAATTATGAAGTCTTTGTCTTTGAAGACATTGAATATCACCTTGATTTTGCTTTTTGTCCTATTTTTAAATTCATTAACCGTGGTAACTGCGATTTCGGCGGCTTTTTCGTTCGGAAAGTGAAATTCTCCGGTCGAAATACAGCAGAACGCTATGCTCTTTAACTCATATTCTTCGGCAAGTTCGAGACATGAGCGGTAGCACGAGGCGAGAAGTCCGCAGTCGTCTTTCGTAAGTCTGCCCGATACGACGGGACCTACCGTATGAATTATATATTTGCTCGGCAGATTGTACGCGGGCGTTATTTTTGCTTTCCCTGTCGGCTCGTCATTCCCCTGTTCACTCATAATCTGCGCGCATTTTTGTCTTAATTCAATTCCCGCAAAAGTGTGTATCGCGTTGTCGATACAGCCGTGGCACGGGCAGAAACATCCCAGCATACGCGAGTTCGCCGCGTTGACTACAGCATCGCATTTAAGCGTTGTAATATCGCATTTAATCAAATAAATTTCGTCGGATATCTCATCGGATTTCTCGATTTCCCTGATTCCTTTGAGTGAAACGGCTTCGCTTAAATATTCGTTTTGAATTTTAATGAATTCACCGCTTGTTTTCGAGGGCATTCTGATGTTGAAAAGCGAGCGGAGCATAATTTTCTGCTCGTTTTCGTTTTCGGGGATTTTAACATCGGAATATCTCGGATTTTCTTTTAAAAGCGCGTTTATCAGATATATTCTTTTCTCGTTGTGCGTCATGTTTTTTACCTCTTTTTCTTTGTCTTTATTATATTCCCGTCGGTTTTTGTTGTAAAGTACGTACAAAATAGTTACCGTAAAGCAGAATCAGAGGCAAATGTGAAGAGAAAATGATTTTTGTGCGTGAGATTTATACAAAAAAAGTTGCATTTTGTTAAAGAATGGTATATTATTGATTATCATAATATTATTTTTAAACCGAGGCGGGAGCTGTGACATTTGACGAATTTCTTGAGTTTATCGGACAAAAGATTGCTCCGTACACGTTAAGTGAAGTCGGGGAGATAAACATGGCTGTCATATATGACAATTATCCCATGGAACTTATACTCGAATGCGTTGAAATCGGAATGTCAAGGTATATCAAATACAACGAAAGCGGAGTCCCGATAGCCGATTCCGTTCAGGATTTTGTAAATAAACTCGGCGGTATTGTTCACAATAAATCACTTAACTGCATCGAGCGCGAAATAAACCATATAAAGAGCGCGGGCAGAAACGCTTTTATAATGTGGAAAAACCGACAGGCTGAGTCTATACTTTACGACTATGCCGCGGCGCTGAAAAGTCTGTCACGGACAGACGAACAAATTGCTTCGGATTTAAAGAGAAACGTTTTGAGTCTTGTCAGTCGGTGCGATTCGTGGGCTCAATGGTGTGAGGTTATGTGCTCGAGAATTGACGATATTGAGCGCTGGAACAGGCTGGATGAAATTCTCGGCGGGGCGTATACCGCGCAGTTGATTCCCAACGAAATCTATAACTCGGCTGACGAATATGTGCGTTCATTATGCAGACAGATAAATGTCTGTTTTGAACTCAAATTATACGACTGTGCGTCGGCGGTTATGAGAAAACTGCTTGAAACTCTCATCATCGGGACGTACCGCCGTTTGCGTGTTGACGGCGATATTACGCAAACGGGCGGGATGTACTACGTTTCTCTCGAAAGAATGATACTGAATATCCGCCGTAATACCCAGATAAATATAGACGAGGATATCAAAAATCTGCTGTTTGATTTTATGAATTTCGGACTTAACGAGGTTCGTTCTTTTTCGTTTCTTGCGTCTGACAGATCTGTCGCGCCCGAAGCGTATAAGTTTAATAAAATCGTCGGATATTTTATAAATTTGAACAATTCAAAATAAACTTTTGCCATATATAAGAGATTCAATGCGGAACTGTCATTTCGGACGGTTTCCGCATTGTTTTTATAAATTTATGTTTTGATGTATGAAATTTTTTGACAGTTATTAAAAGTTAATTATACCTTTAAAAAGATTTTAATGTAAAATATGCACTCAAATAGCTTTAATTGTATGCATTTCGTGCCGAAAAAATGCATTTCATTCCCTTTAAAAAAACAGTATTGACAAATTAAATACAACAGATGTATAATCCTTTCGTAACAAAAATTTACAGGAGGTATTGTAGATGAAAAAACACATTTACCGTGTTCTTTCTGTCTCATTGTGTTTGCTTATGCTCACTGGAATTCTGCCCGCAGGGCTTGAGATGAAGGCAGATGCGCTTTCGGTGAAGTATTGCGGAACCGCAGCGGCGCAATGGGCAAAAGATCATTGGGATGATACTGATTCCGTTTTGTACGGAGCGGGTTATTTTAAAAACAACAACGTCGGAGACGGCGGAGACTGTGCCAACTTTGTTTCACAGTGTTTGTACATGGGCGGTTTGGAGCAGACGCCGACATGGTGTTACGCCGGTTACAGGTGCCATTTCACTTCTAATATGGGCGCAACCTGGATTACGGCTCATTCCCTTTATAATTATCTCGTTTCTCTCGGCGGTCAGTCAATTCAGAATCCTTCGCCGAGTGATGTAAGCGTCGGCGACGTTATCTTTTACAAGACGACAGATGACGGCAGAATGCATCACAGTGCAATTGTTATTGCAATAGAGAACGGCACTCCGATAATAGCCGCTCATTCCGCTATGGAAGGCGGTTCTCCGAAAAAATACAAAACTTCTGATTGGCACTGTAATGTATCCGGAGAAAGAACATTTCTTGTAAAGTTAAACGGTGAAGTATGCTATGCAAGAAATCCGAGAAGTTTTGACGTATATGCGACGGTAAAGGGTTCTGACGCTACATCCACGACCCTTTTTAAAAGTACGTCTCTTTCTTCTTCAAAACTTGCCATCTTTTCCGGCGGATATTCGACTGCCGGACAGGATGGAGCATTGTATACAACATATTATCCCGAATATGCTCATGTTTACGAAACAAAATGGGTGAACGGTCATTTGTGGGGCAGAACTTTCAGATACAACAGTTCAAAAAAAATATGTTGGGGCTGGCTGGATTTATCCCTTAACGGTTTTGAGTATAAAACTCACGTTGACTCATACCGTCCGTCTCATGATTTCGGAGATTGGCGTGTAGAAAAAGAAGCAAATTGTCTTGAGAACGGAACTGAAGCGCGCGCATGCCGCCGCTGCGGATTAAGGCAGACAAGAACAACGACGGGCGGACATAAGGTTACTGTTCCCGCGGCATGTCTCTCAGCATCGTTCTGTGATGTTTGCGGTAAGAAAATGCAGGACGCGCTCGGTCATAATTTTGACGTTTGGAAATATGTTGTAACGCCGACGTGTCTTGAGGGCGGAAGCGAAAAACGAGAATGCCTGCGATGCGGATATACCGAAACCCGTGATGTTCCGGCTCTCGGTCATGATTATCAGCCGACAGCGTCGGCTCCGTCATGCTTACAGACGGGTACTCAGACATATAAATGTACTCGATGCGGAGATTCCTACATACAGCCTGTAGATAAGGACAATCCGTGGAGCGACTGGACTACGGATAAGATTGATTTACCCGAGGGTAAAGTTCGTTCAAAAATCCAGTACAGATACTCTGATAAAAAAACAACTACATCATATGAGGAAAATCTTGCCGGATGGACTCAGGACGGCGGAAGCTGGGTACAGTCCGACTCCGGAAATTATGATTTTGTTTACAGTTTCCCGGACGGTTATGATACTAAAAACTGGTTGTATGTTTCACTCAATAAAAGTCCGTTGACTTCGTATGAAAACAATACAAATAAAAGAGTTGTTACAATTAACGATACCGGAGTAAATATATATTGGCATTGGTGCGAAGGTAAGAGTGACGGTTCCAGTGTTAACTATAACCGTTCAATTGAATACAATGCTACAGGAACTTGGACTCATTTCCATGCATTTCAATCATCCGGTGATTTGCCGTTTAATACGTCGTATAAAGTTTTTATCAGCGCTGTGGACAGTAATTGTCCCGGTTCTAAGTATTGGTACGGCAAGGATCGTTTGGTAAATAATAATCTTGATATTTACAAATGCAGCTATACTGATTATAAAAAACTGTTCAATTATTATCAGTGGACGGATTGGTCAGACTGGCAGGATGAAGCTGTAACGGCGACATCAACGAAAAAAGTCGAGACCAGAACCGTTTACAGCTATGACCTTGCGGCTCTCGGTCATGACTGGGCTCCCGTTAAACAGGACGCAACATGTACCGAAAAGGGTTACGAGGGCAATATCTGCCGCCGCTGCGGTGCAAGGGATATTAAGGATATCGCGCCTCTCGGTCACGATATGCCCGACTGGGTAAAGAACCGTGACGAATGGTATAAGATAAGCAAGGACGGAGAAAATCCGATTGTTTACAGAGCCGACTGCCGCAGAAACTGCGGATATTTCGAGACCAGAGAAGAGTCGGGCTGTCAGTATGCCGTTTCTAAGGTTGTAGACCCCACTTGTACTAAGGACGGTTATACTCTTTACAAGTGCAAAGTTCATGAAAACGAGACGAAAAAGGACAACATTGTTCCCGCTCTCGGACATGAAGCCGATAATAACTGGTATACGACAAAAGGTGCGACATGCACCGAGGCGGGAGAGGAAACATGCAAGTGCGTACGTCATGACAACGGCGTAACATGCGATAAACTCTTTACCCGCGAAGTACCTGCCAAGGGTCATAAATACGTTCATTTTGATATGGTTGACGCAACATGCGTCGACGACGGAATGAAAGAATACTATAAGTGCAGCGAGTGCAAGGAATTATTTGATTCTAACAAAAAGAGCACAACGGCTGATAAACTTGTAATTCCCGCAAAAGGTCACGTTCCCGGAGACTGGGTACAGGTTCAGGCTCCGACATGCGGTGTTCCCGGTTATTATGTTAAAAGATGTACCGTATGCGACACCTTACTTGATGAAAAGTGGACTGAGAGCTACGAGCATAATTTTGAGATTATAAGACAGATAGACTCAACATGTATAAGTACCGGCGTTATCGATTATGAGTGTACCAGATGCGGATATTCGTACAGTGATATTCTCGATTTAACGGATCATACATGGGGCAAAGATGAAGTAAAATATGCAACATGTACCGAGTCGGGAATAAAGAAGCATGTATGTACGTACTGCGGTTTAGAAGATATTCTTGAAGGTTATGACGCGTCCGGACATGCAAAAAGTCCTAATGACGAAGGCTACGCAGACAGCGACGATAAGATGGAGCTTATCAGTTCGGTAAACAATGTGTGCGGTTCCGGTAAAATAGAAACTTATCAGTGTACCCACATTGATAAGAATACAAATTTACGCTGTACATATCAGGTTGTTATAGGCAATTCAAAAGACCATAATCTGAAAGAAGTTATAACAAAACAGCCTACATGTACAGAGCCCGGCAGCAAACACAAGGAGTGTCAGAATGCGAACTGCACTTATGTTACGGAGGATGAAATTATTCAGCCCACGGGACATGATTATCGTAAGTCTGAAACGATATCGCCCTCATGCGTTACTCCGGGATATACGATTGAGATATGTGCAAATGACAGTTCTCACCGCAGAGAGACGAATCAAACGGCACCGTTAGGTCATGATTATGACTTTGATTCATCCCCCAAATCGAATTCCGATAAAACTCACAGCTACGA
>DJEG01000089.1 GCA_002431305.1 Ruminococcaceae bacterium UBA5904
AATACAATACGATCACACCTAAAATATATCTATTCAAGTATAGTCTACTACATAACCGCAGTGTTTGTCAAACAGTGTCGTAAAATAATTTATATGTCATTGAAAAACAAACTTGCATGCGTTATAATATATTAAAAAATCGAACGGAGGAAAATAAAATGGAAAAAGTATTTAAAGTTTCGGGAATGATGTGTTCCCACTGCGAAAAAAGAGTTGAAAAGGCAGTCTCGGCAGTAGACGGAGTTTCAGCTGTCAAAGCCGATTCAAAAAACGGAACTTGTACCGTAACGTTTGACAATGCAAATGAATCCGATATCAAAAAAGCAATTACCGATGCAGGATATTCCGCGGAGTAAAAAAACAGCAAGAAATCGCAGTCGAAAAAAGAGACTGCGATTTTTTTCTGTTATAATAATAATATCGTGTTATTCAGCGGGTATTTTGCAAACATCAACCCAGCCCATGCTCTGCGAACACTCTTCGAGTTCGGGAATACTGAGTCCTATCGCACTCGAAGCCGTACCGCACGCAGGGTAAACGGTTTCAAACTTCTTAAGACTCTCGTCAAGATAAACCTCAACTCCGTCGTTTAAGGCAAACGGGCACACGCCCCCGACCATGTGACCGGTCTTAGGCTCAACTTCGTCGTGAGAGAGCATTTTCGCTTTGCAGTGAAACGTTGCTTTATATTTTGCATTGTCAATTCTTGCGTCTCCGGCGGCAATGACAAGAATCGTCTTATCCCCCGTATTAAACGAAAGCGATTTTGCAATCATTCCCGGTTCAACTCCGAGTGCGGCCGCAGCCAGATCAACAGTCGCGCTCGAAACATCAAATTCTGTAACGCGGGAATCAAGGTTCCATTCGGAAAGATACTTTTTTACTTTTTCAATCGACATACTTACACATCCGTATCATATCATTTACATATGTTATTTATATTACAGACAGTATACCATACCTTTTATTGTCAATTCAACACAAATACATTGTGAGAAGTCACGAATTTTATATTTTTTTGCACCGTTATTTGGCAACAATTAATGTTGAAAAGTAAAAAAAAAGTGTTATAATAACTGATTATAGAGAGTATGGATTTGAGGTGATTTACAAATGAAAAGCACGCTTCAGGAAATACTTGAGGTCGAAAAAAAAGCGCAGGAACGAACAAAGGAAGCGCTTTTGTACAAACAGAACACTATTGACGAAATAGCGGACATCCGAAAGAAACTTGCCGAGGAAAAACTACAGAAAGCCGAAATAAAAATCGACGAACTGAGAAAAAAAACCGAAGCAGATACAGAGAAAAGTTTATCTTCGTCAAAAAGAAATTGCGAAGAAACGATTGAATCGCTTGACTTAAAATCGAAAAACAGCAGTGACGAATGGGTTTCGGCAATCGTCAAACGCGTTCTGGCGGGTGAATAAATATGAACACAGCTTTTTCTCAAAATTATATACTCGCAAAAGCAAGAGCTGTATGGGGCAAAAGTCTCACCGCACAAAATTACAGTGATTTGATGTCGTTTCATTCTGTTCCCGAGGCCGCCGATTATTTAAGAAGCAAAACGTATTACGCGCCGATTTTTGAAGGCTTTACGTCGGGAATGATTCACAGAGGTCAGCTTGAGGGGCTTCTTCATAAAGACCTTTTTGATAAATATATGAAGTTCTGCAATTTCGGCAAAGCTATCGGAAACAATTTTTATGAATTCTACATTCTCAAAAATGATATTTCCCAGCTTCTGCGAATCATGACGTACATGAATTCCGGTACAATGGAGAGCTACATTTACACTCTCCCCGTTTTCTATGACGAATATTCGAAACTTGACCTTTATAAACTCTCGACAGTCAGAACTCCAGAACAGCTTATATCGGCGCTTGATTCGACTCCTTACGAAAAAACAGTCAAAAAAATATTCTCAAGAAAATATGCGTACAACTTCATCATTCCCGCGGAAATAGAGTTCAATAACTTTTTAAGCAGAGAACTTGTAAAAATTCTTAAATTAAAAAAGAACGAAACGTCGGAAAATGAAATTATAAAACTCTTTACACTCGAAAGCGATATGAGATTTTTAAACGGCGTTTACCGTCTGATAACGTTCCCCGATGTTCCGAGAGAATTTATTCTAAAACTGACTGCTGCCGAGTATTCGCTTTTGAGCCGTCAGACGAGAGTTTCTCTTGCATCAGCGCAGACAACGGACGAATTTATAAAAATTCTGTCTGGTACGAAATACAGAAAAATATGCGATTATACTCAAAGCGCGGATTTTGACGACGCAGCAAAGAGATTCGAATACGAAATATTCGCAAAACAGATACGTTTCTCAACCGACCCGAATGTCGTAATGTATACATTCCTTTACCTTACGGCAAATGAGATAAACAACATTATACATATTATAGAATGTATAAGATATTCGCTGCCGTCCGATACCGTACGGCCGATGTTAAACGGTATAAATTAATGCAGGTACTTAGGATGGTGAATCGAATTGGCAATTGAAAAAATGATGCTCCTGAGGGCAAGCGGAAGTTCTGATAAGCTTAATGATTTTATAATAAGACTTTTCAGTGCGGACGACTTCTGTCCCGAGGACGCATTGAGTTTCCTTTCATCCTCGATGGGCTACGTGGCGTTAAACGAGGCAAGCCCCTTTGAATTTACGCTGCGCGATATTGAGGATACCGCGTCTGTCGCGGGAGTTACACTCGACGAAAGCCGTCTGTCAAACGTTTTGGGCACAAACAGAACCCCGGACAAAGACTATATGATTCGGCTCAAAGAGTATTCGAGTATGTCCGACAAGCTGATTACAAATGTCAACGGACTGCTCGCAGACATCAAAACGGACATTATCGCCCATAACGAAAACAGAAAAAAGACTGCCGCTTTAATAGACTCGCTTAAATCAAAACAGGAGAATTTAAGTCACTTTATGAAGCTGGATGTCGACATCGACGAACTGCTGAGCGCTTCGTACCTTACGGTCAGATTCGGCTCCCTGCCGAGGGACTCTTATAAACAGCTGAAAATTATAGAAGATGACGGCAAGTTTATCTTTACCCCCTGCTCTTCGGACGACCGCAACATTTGGGGCGTCTACTGTACGCCTAAAAAATATGAAAAGAAAGTCGACGAGATTTTTGCTTCTCTTTACTTTGAAAAACTGACAATCGACATGGACGACGGAACCGCCGCCGAGATTATCAAAAAGAATGCCGACAAAATCGAAGAACTGTCCGAACAACTCGACGTCGAGGACGGCATTATAAAGAGAACATGGGACGAAAA
>DJEG01000020.1:0-2383 GCA_002431305.1 Ruminococcaceae bacterium UBA5904
ATAGGGGCGGAAAGCTGTACGGATATAATACGGACTTTGCGGGACTCGAATCTCTTATAAAGAGAACGGGCGTTGAAATAAAGGATAAAAAAGTTCTCATATCAGGCACCGGGGGAACGAGCAAAACCGCGTACGCCGTTTCTAAGGACATGGGCGCGGGCGAAATTTATAAGGTGTCAAGACATGAGGGCGCGGGCGTTATAACGTATAACGAAGCGTACGAAAAGCACACGGACGCGTCGGTTATAATAAACGCGACTCCCGTCGGAATGTACCCGAAAAACGGTGAAAAGCCGATTGATATTTCAAAATTTAAAAACCTTACGGGCGTTATCGACGTTATATACAATCCTCTTGTAACCGCGCTGTTAAAAGACGCGTGCGACAGGAATATTAAGAATGCGGACGGACTTTATATGCTCGTCTCGCAGGCTGTAAAGGCTTCCGAATTATTCTTCGATACGAAATATGATGAGAATATTACGGACTCGATATTCAAAAAAGTTTACGCGGATAAGGAAAATATCGTTCTCGTCGGTATGCCGTCGTGCGGAAAATCGACGGTAGGCAAGATTATAAGCGAGGATTTGGGACGCGAATTTATAGACACGGATTCGCTTATAGTCGAAAAATACGGCGAAATTTCAAAGATATTCGAATTAAAAGGCGAAAAGTATTTCAGAAATATCGAATCTCAAATTATTGCTGAGGTTTCAAAGAAAAACGGAGCCGTCATATCGACGGGCGGGGGAGCCGTTTTAAGGGACGAAAACATAGATTATCTAAAGCAGAATTCGAAAATATATTTCCTCGACCGCCCGATTGAAAAGCTTGTACCGACATCGGACAGACCGCTCGCGGGAACGCGGGAGAGAATCGAGAAGCTCTACGGCGAGAGATACGTTCGTTACCTTGCTGTAGGCGACGAAAAAATCGGAGTTCTCGACGACCCCGAAATCCCCGCAAAGGAAATCGAAAGAAGGCATTACGAATGAAAATAACGGTGATAAACGGCGCGAATATCAATATGCTCGGTATAAGGGAGCCTGATATTTACGGCAGCGAGAATTATAATACGCTTGTTAAAACAATTGAAAACTACTGCCGTGAAAACGGTATCGACGTTGAAATTTATCAGTCGAATCACGAGGGCGATCTTGTAGACAAAATTCAGTCGTGCTATCAGAAGTCGGACTCAATTGTAATCAATCCCGGAGCGTACACGCATACGTCCGTCGCGCTTTTAGACGCGCTTAAAGCCGTCAGTATTCCTGCCGTCGAGGTTCACATTTCCGACGTGCCGAGCCGTGAGGATTTCAGACAGATAAGCTATATACGCCCCGCGTGCAAAAAGACGATAACCGGTCACGGTATCGCGGGATATGTCGAAGCGATCGAATTCTTACAGAAATTTATAACCGAAAGCAGGGAAAAATAAAATGAAACTCGATAATCAGCTTAAAATACTTATAGTAGGTCTCGGTCTCATGGGCGGAAGCTACGCGCAGGGACTCTCCCGCAGAGGTTTTCACGTTAAGGCGATAGACACGAACCCCGATAGCATTTCGTTTGCCGAGGAGAACGGATATATAGAAAAAGGCTTCTGCGATGTAGACGAAAACGCCGTCGGCGAGGCAGATATAATCGTGTTCGCGCTGTACCCGCATGTATTCATAAAATGGATAGAGGACAATCAGCATTTATTTAAACCCGGCGCAGTGCTTACCGATGTTACGGGTGTTAAGGAATGTGTTGTATATAAAATTCAGGAGATGTTAAGACCCGACGTTGAATTTATCGCGGCGCACCCAATGGCGGGACGCGAGGTCTACGGAGTCAGAAACGCCGACGAGAGTATATTCAGAGAGGCTAACTACATAATCGTTCCGACGGACAGAAATACGGTCAACGCTATTGAAGTTTGCAAGGCTATCGGACAGACTCTCGAATTCAACAGAATATCGTCGCTTCCGCCCAGAGCGCACGACGAGATGATAGGATTCGTTTCACAGCTTACGCACTGCATTGCGATATGTCTTATGACGTGTTCAAAGAGCGAACACCTCGTTGACTACACGGGCGACTCGTTCAGAGATTTAACGAGAATCGCGAGAATCAACGAGAACATGTGGAGCGAGCTTTTCGAGCTTAATAAAACGGCATTACTTGCACAGATGGATAAGTTCAGAACGGAATTCAACGAGTTTTACAGAATTCTTGAATCCGACGATATAGAGGCTATGAAAGAGAAAATGAGACAGTCAACCGCGCGCAGAGCGTTGTTTGACAAGAAAAAGGAGGACGAATAAAATGATTTTCGAAAGAAAACTGACAATCCCCAAAGAGGTTAAGGAGATGTACCCCCTCACTGACGAGATGAAAA
>DJEG01000020.1:2429-14517 GCA_002431305.1 Ruminococcaceae bacterium UBA5904
AAGGTTGTCGACGAGAGGAACGCGGAGATAAGAAATATCTTCACAGGAGAGGACGACAGACTTCTGCTCGTAATAGGTCCCTGCTCCGCCGACCGCGAGGACAGCGTTATCGATTATATTACAAGACTTCGCGAGGTTCAGGAAAAGGTTAAGGATAAGATTTATATTATCCCGAGAATTTACACCAATAAGCCGAGAACTACGGGCGACGGTTACAAGGGCATGCTTCATCAGCCCGACCCGAACGAAAAACCCGATATGTTCAAGGGTATAGTCGCTATCAGAGAGCTTCACATGAGGGCGTTGAGGGAGACAGGCTTCAGCTGTGCGGACGAAATGCTTTACCCCGAGAATTACAGATATCTTGACGATATTCTCGCATACGTTGCAATCGGCGCGCGTTCTGTCGAAAACCAACAGCACCGTCTGACCTCGAGCGGAGTCAGAGTTCCCGTCGGAATGAAGAACCCGACCAGCGGTGATATCTCCGTTATGATGAACGCGATTACAGCTGCACAGCACAAGCACACGTTCATATACAGAGGCTGGGAGGTTCACTCCGAGGGCAATCCTCTCGCCCACGCGATACTTAGAGGTTCTGTAGATAAATACGGACAGATGATGCCCAATTATCATTATGAGGATCTCGAGCATCTCTGCGACGCGTATGCTAAAACGTCGCTTGCGAATCCCGCTGTCGTAATTGATACGAACCACTGCAATTCGGCAAAGAATCCGTTTGAGCAGGTCAGAATCGCGAAAGAGGTTATGTACAGCTGCCGTTACAATTCGGATATTAAAAAGATCGTCAAGGGCTTCATGATAGAGAGCTACATTGTCGACGGCGCGCAGAAGATAGGCGAGGGCATTTACGGAAAGTCAATCACCGACTCGTGCCTCGGCTGGGATAAGACTAGGAAACTTATCTTCGACCTTGCGGATATGCTTTAATTATATGAATAAATCAACCGCTCCGAGCATAATCGGAGCGGTTTGCGTTTTACGCAGTGTTTTATAAACTTCGGTATTATCGGCGGTTTCGAGTTATATAAATAAATTATCGCCCGATACTGCGTTATAATTGTTTTTATGTTAATCTCCTTTTTCAGATAAATTCGGGAATGTCGATCGTCTGACTTTTCTTTTCAAACGAAGAACCCGAATAATATGAAACGGTCAGTTTTCCGTTTTCGATATCCGGCTGCGCGTCGAGGAACGGAATTTCGTTTGTTTTTGAAACGGGGTAATCGAATTCGGAGACGGTCTTTTCTTTCGAGCCGAAAATCTTTTTAACCGTAATTGATGTGCTGTCGCAGTAAACTATATTGTCATTAAAAATCGTAAGCGCGGCTGTATATTCTTCTTTATCTCCGCTTTCGAGGTTGTAAACGTAAGTTTTTCTGGTGGATAATCCCGAGCCGAACTGAATTGAGACTGCGGTTACCGAATCGGAAATTTTTATTATTTCGGGGTTAATTCTCGTTTCAAAATTTTCGAGAATTCTGCCGTCATGTGCTTTTATCTGCGTGTGATAAAGAGAGTTTGAATATATTTCGGAAATATAGGAGATATCCGATTTAGATTCATCGCCGGTTGACGGTTCGTTTTCGGTTTGAGCGCATGCGCCTAAAATTACGGCAGTCGTTATAAGTAATGCGGGGATGATTGCTTTTTTCATATTATCGCTCTTTCCTTTTAAATTGCAAAAGAAACATATTCCTTTGCAATTAAATGTTATCATGGGAGAAAACAAAAGCAAGTTACAAAAGTTTACAAAAAACTAACGAGAAATTACAAAATGCAATTTTTTGTTATGGAAATATATTCTATTTACTTTTATTAAGCCGTCTCTCTGCAATTTTTTTGACCCATTTTCTTTTATCGTTGAGAAACGGCTCGAAATACTTATCATAATTTTCGTCCTTATATTTTTCGAGCGCGGACAGCGCGTGACCGCTTACATTTTTGTCGCTGAGCGCGTCGATTATTATTTTTACATAATTCTCGTCTTTCAGTCTGCCGAAAAGAGTGTAAAGACATTGCTTATCTTTCGAATCGAATTTATCCGAATTTGCAAAGCGGATATAATCGTCCTTATATTTCCTTTTTCCGAGCGACCGGAGCATATCGAACAAAGACCAGACGTTGTACTCGTTCGAATAGTTTTCCGGCGTTTCGTCGAGCATTGAAATAATGCTCTCGGCTAATTCGTCCGTTTTGTATTTAAGCCCGACAGCCTCGCTTAACATGCAGTATCTGTCATAAAATGAATTCGAACGGTCGTTGATATATCTGATCATTTTTTCGTACAGATACGCTCTCTGCTCTTTTTCGGGATGAAAATTATAAAGCGCGTCGACGGGTATGACTTTTGACATCTTGTCTTTGAATTCTCTTATGCTGTCGGATTTTATCTTAAACAGTTCGGGATTTTGTTTTATTGAGTTTTTGATTATTTCGGAAAAGTCGTAAGTCATATGTTTTTCCCTTTTAAATCATTATTTTATCAAGCCTGTTTTTCGCCTCGGCTATTTCCCTGTCCTCCGAATAGCTCCAGTCGTATATTTCTATTATATAGTTTCCGTCATAGCCGATCGCTTTCATATCGTTAAAAAACTTTTTAAAATCAAAATTGCCCGTCAGCGGAGGAATGCAGTCCTTATTTGAGTTATGGTCGCTTATGTGGACATGGCGTATGTTTTCTCCGACGGCGTTTATAAAATCTGTATATTCGAAATGCGTTCTGTACGCCTGCTTTATATCAAGCACGACTCCGAAATCATCGCCGATATAATCCCTCATCCGCCTTAGATACTCGGGACTTTCGCCTCTGTAATAAACGACATTCTCGTGGCAGACGTGAATTGAATATTTTTTCCCGAGTTCTGTTAAATACTTAAATCTTTCGAAATACTCGCCGTCGGATATCGAACCCGGAATTTTGGCCCCGTGAAAAACGCATATATCCGCTCCGAGCCTGTGCGTTACTTCGAAAAATCGTTCGTAAAGCGGAAGCGAATCCGTAAATCTGCGTTCATAATTTGAAAATAAATAAAATGACTCCGCGAACGACTGAAACGGGTGAAGCGAGACTATGTTTATGCCGTATTTTTGTTTTATATCAATAATCGTTTTTACGAATTCATCCTTTAATTCCGACGGGGAATTCAGGAAAAGTTCGGCTGTTTTTATCCCGAGTCTGCCCAAGCGTTCAAGCGAATTTTCCGTTACGTCGGGGTAAAAACAGGCGGACGAGGCTCCGATAGTCATTTTACCGCTTCCTTTATTTGTGTGTTGATTGTATTCTATAATAATTTTAAAATATATTCAAGGGTGAGACGCATGAAAATAGACGTTAAAGAGATAAAAAAGGCGGTAAAATCAATAAATCCGTTTTCAAAATGTTTAATAATATACGGCGGTATTCTGGTTATAAGTTTATATATCGGTGCTTTGATTTTTTTCTGTTTTAAGGGGTCGATAGCCGGGTACTACGAGGATATCGATATGTGCAATCAGCTTCTTAATTGTGCAAAGGATTGCCTGGGCGCATCATTTGTGCCCGCTTTGCTTTTTGAAATCATACATATTGCAGAAAATACAGATAAAAAATAAAGATAGCTTAAGTATTGCGGTCTTAATATAAATATGCTATAATTTTCATAAAATTAATACTATTTTTTATGTATTATCTTATGAAAGGCGTGACGATATGAAAACTATCTATAATGCAAAGTGGATTAAAACTCCTGTTTCGGGGGACGGAATAAGCGTTCAGTTTACGAAATGCTTTGACTCCCGCAATGTCCGCAGGGCGATCCTGAATGTGACCGCAATGGGCGTTTATAACGCGTTTATTAACGGTAAACGCGTCGGAAAATACGTACTTGCTCCGGGCTGGACGGACTACCGTCACCGCTTACAGTATCAGAGTTATGACATCACCGAGTTTATGAAAAACGAGACTGTCGCTGTTATAAGCGCGGCTCCCGGCTGGAACGCGCTCTACTGCAAGGATTTTTGTGACGATGTCGACTGTGAAAAAGAGCCTGCGATTCTTGCAAGTATAGACATTGAATATTCGGACGGCTCGGCGGAATGTATTTTAACGGATTCGTCATGGTCTGTTTATTCAGACTCGGTAATCTATTCTCATATTTATAACGGCGAGACGTTTGACGAGACCGCGGTGCCCGAAAAACTCGGAAACGCAGTGGAATTCGATTATAAAAAGAATATTCTTATCCCCCAGCAGGGCGAGGAAATTCGTGAGATTCAGACCCTTGACGCGAAAAAACTTATTATCACCCCCTCGGGCGATAAGGTTATAGACTTCGGTCAGGAGATAACCGGCTATGTCCGTTTTAAGATAAAGGGCAGCCGCGGTGATAAAGTCAAGATTCTGCACGGTGAAATGCTCGACAAAAACGGCGAGTTTTACAATGCGAATTATCGCGGAGCGAAAGCAGAAATTAACTACACGTGCGACGGAAAAACGAGAGTTTATAATCCGCAGCACACGTTTTTCGGATTCAGATATATTAAGCTCTGCGGCTGGTGCGACGAGATAAAACTCGAAAACTTTAAAGCCGTTGCCGTAAGCTCGGATTTAAGACGTACCGGATATTTCGAGTGCTCGGACGCTAAGCTCAATAAACTGTTTTCTAACATTATATGGAGCAATACAGATAATTTCCTCGATATTCCGACCGACTGCCCGCAGAGGGACGAGAGACTCGGCTGGACCGGCGACGCGCAGGTATTCTGTAAGACGGCGGCTCTTAATTTCGATACTAAGAAATTCTTTACAAAATGGCTCGACGACGCGATAACTGAGCAGAGAGCGGACGGTTCTTTCCCGAACGTTATCCCCGGTCTTGACCGTGATAATAAGCCGTCGGCGGCGTGGGCGGATTTTGCGGTAATAGTTCCGTGGACGCTGTATCTTGTCTACGGTGATAAGGAGCTTCTGAAGCATCATTACCCAATGATGAAACGTTGGGTTGATTATGTCGATTCGGTCAGTACAAATCATCTCTGGCTCGGCGGGAGGCATTTCGGCGACTGGCTCGATTTCAGCCCCGAAACGACTGCATGCGACGGAAAAACGGATAAGGATTTGATTGCCTGTGCATTTTTCGCATACTCTACTGAGCTTCTCATAAACGCGGGCAACGCGATAGGCGAGGACATTTCGTACTACGAATACTTAATAGCTGAGATAAAATCCGCATTTATTAAAAAGTATATAAAAGACGGCAGAGTTACGTGCGATACTCAGACTGCGTGCATACTCGCGTTAAAATTCGGACTGTGCGGACTCGATGAGGAAAGCGTCGTAAAACAGCTTGTCGACTCGATAAAGGAGTACGGACACATGACGACGGGATTTGTCGGCACGCCGTATATTCTCCCGATTTTAAGCCGTTACGGTTACAGTAAAATTGCGTACGATCTTATATTGAGAACGAAGTTCCCGTCGTGGCTCTATTCCGTCGAAAAAGGAGCGACGACCACGTGGGAGCACTGGGATTCAATAAAGGAAAACGGCGATATGTGGTCTGCGGATATGAATTCATTTAATCACTATGCGTACGGCGCCGTCGCGGAATGGATGTACGGCAATATGGCGGGTATCAATATCAGCGAGGACGCACCCGCGTTCAAAAAGATAATTTTCAGCCCCGAAACAGACGAACGCATTAATTACGTAAAGGCTTCCGTCGATTCACAGAACGGAGTTGTGTTAAGCGAGTGGCGCAGAGGTTCGGACGGCAGAATAACATATACTTTCATAGTTCCCGAAAACAGCGAGGCTTACGCTTATATAGGCGGTAAGGAGATAAAACTGTCGGCGGGCGAGAATGTTATAAAAGAATAAAAAATATATAATCACAGGCTCTCGGGAATTCGTTTCCGAGAGTTTTTTATGTTGAATAACAGTGTAAAGTGTGATAAAATTATATAAAATTTTGATTTATCGGGATTGAGCAGCGGTGTTAAAAAAAGTTTATGTCGAAATCGGAAATATCTGCAATCTAAACTGCGATTTCTGCCCGGGAACTGAGCGGAAGAAGGAGTTTATCTCCGTTCCCGATTTTAAGATTATCGCGCCCAAGGTCAAGAAAGTATGCGATTATATTTATCTTCACGTCATGGGCGAACCTCTTCTGCATCCGAATTTAGATGAAATACTGTCTGTGTGCAATGATAATAAACTTAAAGTTTCCGTTACGACGAACGGTACGCTGTTAAAGGAAAAAGAGGATATTCTGCTCAATTCTCCTGCGCTTTATAAGGTCAGCGTATCGGTGCATTCGTTTGAGGCAAACGGCGGAATCGATATAGAAAACTACCTTGAAAATATATATGAATTTACGAAAAAGGCAAGCGAAAACGGCGTTATTGTTTCGTTAAGACTATGGAATCTTGATTCGGATAATTTAAAGAGCAGAAACGGTCTCAACGGCAGTATCACCGATTATTTTCTAAATAAATTTCACGAATCCGAAATAAACCGTACGGGTTATAAATTAAGGAAAAACGCGTATATGGAATTTGCCGAAAAATTTAAATGGCCCGGCGAGGGCGTAGAAAATAAAACCGACGGCAGGTTCTGTTACGCGTTGAGAGATCAGACAGCCGTGCTGTGCGACGGTACGGTCGTTCCATGCTGTCTTGACAGAAACGGCGAAATGAAGCTCGGAAATATTTTTGAAAGCGAAATAGACGAAATTCTTAACGGCGGGCGGGCGAAGATGATTTACGACGGTTTTTCGTCGCTTAAAGCGCGCGAAAAGTTGTGCGCCGAATGTGAATATGCAAGGAGATTTGACAGATGATAATAAGAGAAAAAATCGCGCTCGACGGAGCGGGAAATACGAGAGACCTCGGAAATATATCGTTCGGCGGTAAGAAAATAAAGGACGGACTGCTCATCCGAAGCGGAAACATCGCTTCTCTGTCGGAACGCGATATTGATATACTCGAAAATAAATATAAAGTCAAAGCCGTAATTGATCTGAGAACCGACCTTGAAGCAAAAGAGGCTCCCGATATTATATTGAACGGTGCGAAGTATTACAGGCTTACCCCTCTTACGGAGTCCGCAATGGGCGTTACGCATGAAAAGGCTACGGGACTTGAGCTTTTCACAAACGGAATCGACGTGAAAATCGACCCCGATACATACATGTGCGAAATGTATGATAAGTTTCTTTTCTCAGAGCACGGTATGAGCGAATACCGTAAGTTTTTTGATATTCTTATTGATACCGACGGATGCATTTTGTGGCATTGCAGTGCGGGAAAAGACAGAGCGGGCATGGCGGCGGCTCTCGTTGAACTGGTGATCGGAGTTGACGAGGAGACTATAGCCGAGGATTTTATGCTCACGAATTTCTTTACAGAGAAGGAGCGTAAGAAAAAACTCGAAATGTTCCTTACATACCCCGGCGCAAAGGCGATAAGGGACTATATCTATGCACTGCTGAGCGTAAGCGAAAAATACATTGAACACGTTATCGGCAGGATGAAAAACGATTTCGGCAGTGTCGAAGGTTATTTTGAAAACGGAATAGGTCTTACATCTGAAAAAATTGAAATATTGAAAAATAAATATACCGAGAGTATTAATTGATAGTTTATGATAATAACACGTGACAGAAGTTTTTATTCTACGCTTATAAAGCTGTCGATTCCGATAGCGTTACAGAATTTAATAACGTTCTGCGTGGGACTTGCCGACAACCTGATGATAGGCTCGCTCGGCGACAGCGCGATATCCGGCGTTTATATGGGTAACCAGGTTCAGACGCTTATGCAGGTTTTTTCAACAGGAATCGAGGGCGCGATTCTCGTTCTTTCTGCGCAGTACTGGGGCAAAAGAGATACCGGAAGCATTAAGAAGATAGTATCAATCGGTCTTAAATTCTCCGTTGTATTCGGACTTCTGGTAAGTATGATATGCGCTGTATCTCCCGGCTGGGTCATATCTCTTTTTTCGCCCGATTCTTCGGTTATTTCCAACGGACGCGAATACCTCGGTGTGCTGTGCTGTTCGTTCGTGTTTTTCTGTATAACGCAGTCGCTCATAGCGTCAATGAGAAGCGTGGAGACCGCGAATATAGGCATGGCGGTTTCGCTTGTAACGCTTGTTGTCGACGTCGCGCTCAATTATTTATTGATATTCGGAAAATTTGGTTTTCCCGCCCTTGGCGTGCGGGGCGCGGCGATCGCTACGCTGAGTGCGAGATTATGCGAATGCATTATCATGATAATATACGTATTTGTTATAGATAAAAAACTGCAGCTTTCCGTCAGGGATCTTCTTACGTTCGATAGGATTTTGTTAAAGGATTTTATAAAATACGGTACGCCGATTATCGCAGGGCAAATCGTCTGGGCTTGTAACATGATGGCGAACAGCGTTATAATCGGTCACATGGGCAAGGCGGTTACGGCGGCTGTAAGCATTGCGAATATGCTTAACAATCTCGCATACGTCACAATGAACGGCATGGCGGCCGCTGTTGGAATTATAACCGGAAAGACCGTCGGCGCGGGCAAGCGCGATAAGATGATAGAGTACGCAAAAACCGTGCAGGTGATTTTCCTCTGCTTGGGAATAGTGACCGGGCTTGTGCTGTTTTTAATAAAGAATCCGTTTATCTCGTTTTATAATGTAAGTTCTGAGGCGGGCGCGTATGCAAAGCAGTTTATAAACGTTCTGTCTGTTACGATGGTCGGAACGTGCTATCAGTGCGCATGTCTTTTCGGACTCGTAAAGTCGGGCGGAGATATAGGATTCGTATTTAAAAACGATACGATATTCGTTTTTTTGGTTGTTATTCCGTCGGCGTTAATATCGGTAAAGCTCGGGGCGTCGCCGTGGATTACGTTTTTATGCCTTAAAAGCGACCAGATTTTAAAGTGCTTTGTTGCGGCGGTTAAGATAAACAGGTTTAACTGGATGCGAAACCTGACAAGAGATGCCGAAAACCCTTGACAAAGAGGCTTAATAAAATTAGAATATAAAAAAACGGGGAGGATAAATTATGAATGTTAAATTTTATTCTTCATTGGCGGCAGGTACCGTAGAGGCTCCGCCGTCAAAAAGCATGGCGCACAGGCTTCTGACATGCGCATGCCTTGCAAACGGCAGGAGCGTTATTAAAAATATCTCGTATTCCAACGATATTCTTGCGACGCTCGATTGTCTCGAAACACTCGGCGCAAAGTGCGAGAGGGGAGACGATTACGTTATTGTCGACGGTATAGACGTTCACTCGTTTATGCCCTCCGGTGCGCTTAAATGCCGTGAGAGCGGAAGCACATTGAGATTTATGATTCCCATTGCGCTGTTATGCGGTGAAAGGTGTGAGTTTAACGGAACTCAGTACCTTATGCACCGTCCCCAAAGCGTTTACGAGGAACTTTTTGTAAGACAGGGTATTAAGTTTAAACGAGGGGATGATTATATCCTCGCAAAGGGCAGTTTAAAGCCGGGCAATATTAAAATTGTGGGAAATGTCAGCAGTCAGTTTGTCAGCGGACTTCTGTTTGCTTTGCCTAATCTTGATTCGGACAGTGTTCTGGAGATTATTCCTCCCGTAGAGAGCAGATCGTACATAGATTTAACGTTGAAAAGTCTCGAAAAATTCGGCGTAAAAGCAGAATGGACGGATGAAAATACTCTGTTTATCAAAGGAAATCAGCAATTCGTGCCGTGCGATATTACGGTAGAGGGCGATTATTCGAATGCATGCGCATTTGACGCGTTCAATACTGTCGGCGGACATGTAATCGTCACGGGTCTTGACGAAAACAGTCTTCAGGGCGACAGAGTTTATAAGGAGTATTTTAAGGCTTTGACTGAGGGTAAAGCCGAACTCGATATTTCCGACTGTCCCGATTTAGGACCGGTTCTGTTTGCCGTCGCGGCGGCGAATCACGGCGGAGTGTTTACCGGTACGGACAGACTGAGAATAAAAGAGAGCGATCGAATTTCCTCGATGAAAACGGAACTCGAAAAGGTCGGCGCGTATGTTTACGAGGAGGACAGTAAAGTTACTGTCATATCCGCCCCGCTGAGCGAACCCGCGGGCGAAATCGATTCTCATAACGACCACAGAATAGTTATGGCGATGTCGCTGATTCTCTCGAAAACAGGGGGAGTTATAACGAATGCGCAGTCGATAAATAAGAGTCTGCCCGATTATTTCGATAAACTCAAAACTCTGTCGGTTAAATTTGAAACAGAACAGTAAAAAATATTAATTTAATCAGAAAGCCGTCGATGTGCCCGACGGCTTTTTTTTGTGCTTTATTATTGTGATATTATTACATTTTTAAGTATATTTATTGCATTTGACTTGCAATCTTTTCTAGTTTTAGTTATACATATATCATAATGGCAATAAGTTGTACCTGTGCCGTTTGATTGTGACAGTATGATTTTGATTATGCTGTAAAAGTAAAATTTCGGAGGTTGTTTTATGAAAACGTTGAGACGGCGGACAATATCTATAATTTTGTCCGTAATTATGGTTTTGTCCTGCTTTGCGGGGATGACGTTCTCGGTTGGGGCGGAGACAATCGGGGACTATGAATATGAAGTCCTCGATAATGAAACCGTATCAATAACGAAATATATCGGCAGCGATACCGATGTTGTAATTCCGTCTGAGATTGACGGGAAAACGGTTACAAAAATAGGCAGTAACGCATTTTACAGATGCACCGGACTAACAAAAATAATAATACCCGACAACGTTACAGAGATAGGTGAATGGGCATTTTATAGCTGTATCGGTCTTACACGTTTAACTATACCTGATAGTGTTACTGCAATAGGTAGACAAGCATTTCGTGAATGCACCGGTCTTACAAGCTTAATAATATCAGACAGTCTTTCGGAGATTGATGGTTTTGTATTTTCTGACTGCTCTGGACTTAAAGAAATAACTATCCCAAAAAGTGTTACAAAAATAGGCTATCGTTCTTTTTCAGGATGTGCAGAACTTGCAAACGTAATAATTCCTAATAGTGTTACGTCAATAGACACGTGGGCATTTGAAGGATGTGCAGAACTTGCAAACATAATAATTCCTAATAGCGTTACGTCACTAGGCAATTGGGTATTTGAAGGTTGCACAAGCCTTATAAGTTTTGCATTACCTGATAGTGTAGAAACAATTGGCATTAATGTATTTAAAGGATGTACAAGCCTAAAGGAAATAAATGTTAATACCGGTAATGAAAATTTTAAATCAATAGACGGCGTCTTATTTGATTATCATATTACAAAGATTATACAATATCCGCAAGGCAGAGAAGGCAGTTATAGTGTACCTGCCGGAGTCACGATGATAGGTTCAGATTCATTTTACGAATGCGAGGGACTTACAAATATAACAATACCGAACAGTGTTACCCGTATTTTATATTATGCATTTTCCGGATGTACAACGCTTACAAGTGTGTCTATACCCGACAGTGTTACAGAAATTGAAGAAGGAGCATTTTCATCATGTTCCGGACTTACTAGTATTGTTATTCCTAAGAGTGTTGGATTTATAGGTAATTTTGCTTTTAACTGTAAAAATCTTAAAGATGTAAAGATATATGGACTGAATGTAAAAATTAAAGAAAAAGCATTTTACAATGCAAACAGAGACTCAAATGATCTTACTATTTATGGATATGCATATTCTACGGTAAAAAATTATGCAAATGAGAATGCGTTTAATTTTGTTGAATTACAGTGTGAACATAAAGATATGTTTACGTATGAGCAAGAAGCGACGTGTACAGAATCCGGAATAAAGGGACATAAGGAATGCTATGAGTGCGGTTTTTATGAAGAAGGAATATCAGTTCCCGCCCTCGGTCACAGTTTTGAAAACTATGTTTCCGATAACAATGCAACTTGTACCGCAGACGGAACAAAGACCGCAAAGTGCGAACGTTGTAATGCAACAGATACAATTACAGATGTCGGTTCTGCTAAGGGGCACATTATAGTTAAAGATGAAGCAGTTGAGCCGACCTGTACAGAAACCGGACTTACCGCGGGTTCCCACTGCTC
>DJEG01000130.1:0-617 GCA_002431305.1 Ruminococcaceae bacterium UBA5904
CATTTTTATTTTCCAAGCATTAAAAAATATTCTTGACGAAAGAGGTCGGACAAGTGTATAATATGGTATTATTGATTATATATAAATATATAATACTTCATCTACAGTACTTCATCGGAGGCAGTTATGGCAAAGAAAAAAGAGTATTCAAATCAGTCGATAGTAAAACTCGAGGGACCCGACAAAATCAGAAAACGTCCCGCAGTAATCTTCGGCTCTGACGACATAGAGGGTTGCCAGCACTCTGTTTTTGAAATTATTTCAAACTCAATCGACGAAGCCCGCGAGGGTCACGGAAATAAGATTACGGTAATAAGATATCTCGATAAATCGATAGAGGTTATCGACCACGGACGCGGTATGCCCGTCGACTGGAATGAAAAATACGGTCAGTATAACTGGGAGCTTCTGTTCTGCGAAATGTACGCAGGAAGCAAATACGACACTAACGAGGGCGGAAGCTACGAATTTTCGCTCGGTCTTAACGGACTCGGACTGTGCTCTACGCAGTGCGCGTCGGAATACATGGAGGCTGAAATAAAAAACGGCGGATTTATATACAACCTGCGCTTTGAAAAGGGATTCCCCGTCGGCGAAATGAAGAAGGAGCCCTACCC
>DJEG01000130.1:714-7018 GCA_002431305.1 Ruminococcaceae bacterium UBA5904
GACATTGACATCCCGCTCGAATATTATCAAAACACTATAAAACGTCAGGCTATAGTAAATTCGGGCGTTAAATTCATACTTAAAAATCAGATATCCGAATCAAGATTCGAAACATTCGAATATTACTACGAAAACGGAATAAAAGATTACGTTGAGGAATTCACCGGCGATGAGGCGTTTACGTCCGTTCAGTTCTGGCAGACAGAGCGCATAGGCAGAGACCGCGAGGACAAGCCCGACTATAAAGTTAAAATAAATACCGCGCTCTGCTTTTCCAAAACAAAACAATTAAAGGAATTCTATCACAACTCGAGTTTCCTCGAGCACGGCGGAGCTCCCGACAAGGCGTTAAAAAGCGCATTCGTCTCGCAGATAGATTCATATTTAAAACAAAACGGAAAATACACGAAAACCGACGGAAAGGTAAACATTCAGGACATCGAGGACTGTCTCGTTATAATCATCTCCTCATTCTCGACTCAAACTTCATACGAAAATCAGACTAAAAAATCCATTACAAATAAATTCATACAGGAAGCGATGACGGATTTTCTAAAGCATCAGCTTGAAATATATTTTATTGAAAACAAGCTTGAAGCCGACAGAATCGCAGACCAGATTCTCATTAACATGCGAAGCCGTGTTCACGCCGAAAAAGCGAAACTCGCCATTAAAAATAATCTGACGGGCAAAATGGATATGGGCAACAGGGTCGAAAAATTCGTCGACTGCCGAAGCAAGGACGTAAACGAGCGCGAGCTGTTCATAGTAGAGGGAGACTCGGCTTTGGGCGCGTGTAAACAGGCGCGGGACTCCGCGTTTCAGGCTATCATACCCGTCAGAGGTAAAATTTTAAACTGTCTGAAAGCCGATTATTCGAAGGTTTTTAAAAGCGAAATAATCACCGATTTAATAAAAGTCCTCGGCTGCGGAGTCGAGGTTAAGACAAAAGCGAATAAAAATATCAGCAACTTTGACATAGACGCTCTGCGCTGGAACAAGGTAATAATCTGCACCGATGCGGACGTTGACGGATTTCAGATAAGAACGCTGATTCTGACAATGCTTTATTCGCTGACCCCGACGCTTATAGAGGAGGGCAAGGTTTATATTGCCGAATCTCCTCTTTATGAAATTACGTCGAAAAACGGCACGTGGTTTGCATACAACGAACAGGAAAAAGCCGACGCATTAAAAGAAATCGGAGACGCAAAATATACAATTCAGCGTTCAAAAGGTCTCGGCGAAAACGAACCCGACATGATGTGGATGACAACCATGAACCCCGCAACTAGACGTCTTATAAAAGTTGAACCGAATTCGGATCCGATAAAGACAGCCGACGTATTCGACCTGCTGCTGGGCGATAATCTTCAGGGCAGAAAAGACCATATAGCAAACAACGGATACAAATATATGGATCTTACCGATTTGAGTTAAGGAGGCGGTATCATGGCAAGAAAGAGAAAAACGGACGAAACAAAAAAACAGACTCCCGAGCTTACGGCGCATATTCTCGGCGCCGGCGAAGTCAACGAACAGGATATCACCTATACTCTTGAAAATAACTACATGCCCTACGCCATGAGCGTTATTCTGTCAAGAGCGATTCCCGAAATCGACGGATTCAAACCCTCGCACAGAAAGCTTCTGTATACAATGTACCTCATGGGGCTTTTAAAGGGCGATAAGGTCAAAAGCGCAAACATAGTCGGACGTACAATGCAGTTAAACCCTCACGGAGACCAGGCGATTTACGAAACCATGGTCAGACTCACGCGCGGAAACGAAACACTGCTTCACCCGTATATCGATTCAAAAGGCAACTTCGGCAAAGCGTATTCAAAAAACATGCAGTACGCCGCCTCGCGTTACACAGAAGCAAAACTTGATAAAATCAGCGCGGAACTTTTTGCCGACATAGACAAGGATACAGTTGATTTTGTTCCCAATTACGACAATTCGATGACCGAACCCACGCTGTTCCCTGTCAGATTCCCATCAATACTCGTAAATTCCAATATGGGTATAGCCGTCGGAATGGCGAGCAATATATGTTCGTTCAATTTAAACGAGGTATGCCGTACGGCGATTGAACTTATAAAGAATCCCGGGCACGTTATAGCCGACACTTTAAAAGCTCCCGATTTCAGCGGCGGAGGCAGACTGATTTACGACAGAGCAAAGCTCGAGGAAATTTACGAAACGGGACGCGGTGCCGTCAGAATCCGTTCAAAATACGAATACGATAAAAAGAATAACTGTATCGATATAACAGAAATTCCCCCGACGACAACGAGCGAGGCAATAATCGAAAAAATTATCGAACTTAATAAAACGGGCAAACTCCGCGACATCAGCGACATAAGAGACGAGACGGACAAGTCCGGACTTAAAATCACAATCGACTTAAAGCGCGGAACAGACCCGGAAAAGCTGATGAATACGCTTTTCAAAAAAACTCCGCTCGAGGATTCTTTCTCGTGCAACTTCAACATTCTTATCGGCAACGTGCCCAAAGTCATAGGCGTACGCGAAATTCTCAACGAATGGACGGCATTCAGAAGCGAATGCATTAAGAGAAAGACGTTTTTTGAGCTCGAAAAAGCAAAAGAAAAACTTCATCTTCTGCTCGGACTTAAGAAAATTCTTCTCGACATCGACAAGGCTATAAAAATAGTCAGAGAAACAGAGGAAGAAGCCGACGTCGTACCGAACCTGATGATAGGATTCGGAATAGACGAGACGCAGGCGGAGTATGTCGCGGAAATTAAACTCCGTCACTTAAACAGAGAATATATTTTAAAACGCCTTTCGGATATCGACGACCTTCAAAAGAGCATCGAGGATATGGAGGATATATTAAAAAGCAAATCACGCATTAAAAAGATTATTATTTCTGAGCTTGAGGACGTTTCGAAAAAATACGGAAAAGACAGACGCACCGAAATAATTTACGTCGACGAAGAGGAATCGTCCGCCCCCGAAGATGAAATTCCCGATTATCCGGTCAGATTATTCTTTACAAAAGAGGGATATTTCAAAAAGATTACTCCCCTGTCTCTGCGCATGAGCTCGGAACAGAAGTTAAAAGACGGCGACGAAATTGTATATGAAACAGACGCGTCCAATGCAGATGAAATCCTGTTCTTTACAAACAAGTGTCAGGTATACAAGACAAGGGCATGCGAATTCTCGGATACAAAGGCGAGCGTTTTAGGCGACTTCGTATCGTCTAAACTCTCAATGGACAAGGACGAACTGCCCGTCAATATGACCGTTATAAAAAAATACACGGGTTACATGCTCTTTGTATTCGAAAACGGAAAAATCGCAAAAATAGACATGTCCGCATATGAGACTAAGACGAACAGAAAGAAACTTATAAAAGCATACTCGGATAAATCCCCGCTCGTCAGCTGTATTCATATAGAAGAGGACGCAGACTACGTTATCCGCTCGACATCCGGCAGGTTCCTTATATTCAATTCGGGTTCGATATCGCCGAAATCGACTAAGGACTCTCAGGGCGTCGCAATAATGACTCTCAAAAAGGGTCATAAGACCGCGGGCATAACTTTATACAATGAAAATATGTTCGTAAAACCGTCAAGGTACAGGACAAAAACGCTCCCCGCGGCGGGAAGCACACTGTCGGGCGAAGACTCGTTTGAGCAAATCAGTTTCTGATATTCAAGCGTAGTTAAAGATTCGCATATTATTCTGAAAACATCAAAAAACCGGAGATGATTTTTATGCAGATACTCGTTGTAGAGGATGAAGTTTCCCTTGCGGACGCTATCGTTGCAATACTTAAAAAGGAACAGTACTTTGCCGACGCGGTCTACGACGGAAAAGACGGACTCGATTACGCGTTAAGCGGTATTTATGATTTGATACTTCTTGATATAATGCTGCCTAAAATGAACGGCATTGACGTACTGAAGGAATTAAGAAAACAGGGCATTTCCACACCCGTCATGCTTCTTACGGCAAAAAGCGAGGTCGACGACAAGATCAGAGGTCTCGACACGGGCGCGGACGACTATCTTACAAAACCTTTCAACAAGGGCGAACTGTTAGCAAGAATCAGAGCGCTGACAAGGCGCAAAGGTGAGATTCCCGCGAACGAAATGACTTACGGCGACATCACGCTGAATCAGAGCACGTATGAACTCATATGCGGTGCAAATTCCGTAAAGCTCGGCGGTAAGGAATTCAAAATAATGCAGATGCTCATGTACGCGCCGAAAAACATTATTTCAAAAGATGAATTCATCGAGAAAATCTGGGGTTACGACAGCGAGGCTGAGTATAACAACATTGAGGTTTATGTTTCGTTTTTAAGAAAGAAACTCACCGCGATAAAATCAACCGTTCAGATAAAGGCGTCGAGAGGAATCGGATATTACATTGAAGGATAATAATTTAATAATCAAAAAAACAAGAGACCGTTTTATTGCAATAAGCATGACGGCTCTTGTAATAATACTGATATTTATTTTCGGATTCATAAACATGCTGATGAATCTCGCGGTAAAGCAGAACCTTGAAAAAAGCATTGATACCGCCGCCGCGGCATCAACGTTTGCAATGACTAATTCAAAGTTCGGTTTTCCGTTTTCGTCCTCGCAGATAATAGGCTCTGAGGAACTTAAATCAATAAAATACATTTCCGCTTTCCTCAATTCCGACGGCAGTATATCGTCGCTCGTATCAAACATGACCGACGACCTTACAACCGGCGAAATGACTCAGATAGCGTCGGGTATAATGGGGCTTAAAAAAGACTATGGCACATACTCGCATTATAAGTACCGCATGGTTGAAAACGGAACAGACCGCATTCTCGTTATTGTCGACGCAAGCGCTCTCACCGGTATGCTTTCATCGCTTGCTAAAATCAGTGTATTTATTATCATTATAAGTATGATAATTGAATTCACGGTTGTAGTCGCCATGTCAAAAAGAACTATAAAACCGCTTGAAGAGGCTTTCGACAAGCAGAAACAGTTTATTTCCGATGCGAGCCACGAGCTTAAAACTCCCCTATCTGTCATCTCCGCGAGCGCGGACGTGCTCGAAGCCGAAGAGGGTGAAAATAAATGGCTTACGTCAATTAAAGATCAGACGGAGAACATGTCGCATCTTGTTTACAGTCTTTTAGACCTTGCAAAACTCGACGAAATGTCCAAACCTCCCGTCATGGCTGATTTTGATTTGAGTTCGGCAGTACTTAATATTGCTCTCGAATTCGAATGCCCCGCGTTCGAAAACGGAAAAGAACTCACTTATGACATAAAACCGGACGTTCACATGTGCGGAAACGAACAGAACATAAAACAGGTTATAACCATTCTTACGGAAAACGCAGTTAAATACGCCGGCGAACAAGGCAAAATCGAGATAAGACTGCGCACATCGGGCAAACAGAAAATTATCGAGGTCTACAACACAGGCAAGGGCATCCGCGACGACGAGAGGGATAAAATATTCCAGCGTTTCTACAGAAGCGACTCGTCGCGTTCGAGGAGCACGGGCGGTTACGGTCTGGGGCTCGCAATAGCTAAATCGCTCGTCACGGCAAACAACGGTACGATATCCGTAACCGGAGTAGAGGGCGAATGGATAAGATTCACCGTCATATTCCAAAGCGGTTCAAATTTACTCACGGGAGCAGTCAGATGAAAATCATAAAAGCAGAAAAAGAGTTTATATTCAACGAAAACCCGCCCGCGCCCAGCTGTCATGCGAGCACCGTTCTACCGCTCGACGGCGGAAAAACCGTACTCTCCGCCTGGTTCGCAGGGGCAAAAGAGGGTGAGGACGACGTAGGCATCTGGTTTTCCAAAAGAACAGACGGCAAGTGGTCGTCCCCCGTTCTTCTGACAAAAGAAAAGGGCGTACCGCACTGGAATCCGGTATTATTCCAAAGAGAAGACGGGAGCGTTATCCTATACTACAAATTCGGAAAACACATCCCGTACTGGCAGACGCGTTATATCATTTCAAAAGATAACGGCAAAACATGGTCCGAGGCTCACGACGTAGTAAAGGATGATACGACCGGAGGCAGAGGCCCTGTTAAGAATAAATGCATTCGAATTTCAAACGGCGACGTGCTCGCTCCCGCATCAACCGAGCAAAAGGGACGCTGGCGCTGTTTTATCGACATTTCGCACGACGACGGACTGACTTTCGAAAAACAGAAGTACATAGTCCGACCGAGAACGGCAAAAGGTCTTGTTCAGATGATTCAACCGACATTGTGGGAATCAGAGAACGGTCACATTCACGCGCTCAT
>DJEG01000130.1:7046-18107 GCA_002431305.1 Ruminococcaceae bacterium UBA5904
GCTCATGCGTACAAATAAGGGCAGAATATACAGAAGCGATTCGTCCGACTTCGGCAGAACATGGACAAAGGCGTATGCAACAGAACTTCCAAATAACAATTCCGGTCTTGACGCAGTTAAAACGGACAAGGGTATTTTCCTTTTATATAATCCCGTAGAGGAAAACTGGGGCGCGCGTTCGCCCGTAACGCTCGCATATTCATCGGACAACGGAAAAACGTGGACGAACCTCAAAGACCTCGACTGTGAGGGAGAGGAATTTTCCTACCCCGCAATAACCGCCGTCGAAAACACGCTGTATCTTACATACACGTATTTAAGAGAAAAAATAAGCTTCTGGAGAATAGAAACCGAATGAAACTTATTACATTTATATATATGGACTCAAAACAGCGCGTCGGCGTTGTATGCAGAGACGGTAAAACCGTCACGGATTTAACCGACGTGTTTTACGATATGAATAACCTGATATCTTCCTGCACTCTCGGCGAACTTAAAAAGTATCAGAAAGATTCGGATGATATTTTACTCTCGGAAATAAAACTTCTCGCACCGATTCCAGAACCGAAACAGGACATTATCTGTTTAGGTATTAACTATTCTGAGCACGCGGAAGAATCGGCAAGATTCAAAAAAGAAAAGTTCGACGGCAAACGCGAATATCCCGTATATTTTTCAAAGAGAGTTAATGAAGCTCTCGCGAACAATGAGACGGCTCACTGTCTTGACGCCGACGAAAAAATTGACTATGAAGCAGAGCTAGGCGTTATTATATCGAAAACGTGTAAAAACATATCGGCAGAAAAAAGCTGTGATTACGTATTCGGCTATACAATTATAAATGATTTGAGCGCAAGGACGCTTCAGCAAAAACACAAGCAGTGGTACTACGGCAAGAGTTTTGATTCTTCCTGCCCGATGGGACCTTGGATTGTAACAGCGGACGAATTTTCATATCCGCCTAAATTGAAAATAGAAAGCCGTGTAAACTCCGAAGTCAGACAAAGCTCGAACACCGGTAAAATGATTTTCAACATTGATTATATAATAGAGGATTTATCGCGCTCTATGACATTAAAAAGCGCGTCGATTATTTCGACAGGCACACCTGCCGGCGCGGGAATGGGCTTCGACCCGCCGAAATTCTTAAAAAACGGCGACAAAGTAGAATGCGAAATTGAAAATATAGGCGTTCTTACGACTTACATGGCAGAATAAAAAACAGTTTTCAGGGGGATTCAATTTGAATATAACAGCAAAACGCAGTAAAACAGACGCGTTTTCAAAAGAGCAGAAGAGCATACTTCTGCTCTGTTTTCTGTGCTACTCCGCGGCATACGCGGGACGGCTCAACATTTCGGCGGCGCTTCCGGACGTTTCCGAACTGCTTGCAATCTCGGACACAAAAGCCGGAATGTTTCAGACAGTATTCGCCGCAGTGTACGCAGTCGGACAGATAGTCAACGGCTCGCTTTCTGACAGGATTAATTCGAAAATCAATATCGGACTCGGACTGATAATATCGTCCGTATGCAATCTTGCGTTTGCAATGTCGAATTCGTATACGGCATCAGTTGTAATTTGGACACTAAACGGAGTCGGACAGTCCATGATATGGACTCCGGTAGTAAAACTTATTTCCGAATACTTCTCGGGAAAAAAACGAGACCGCGCTTCGTTTATCATGTCGATAACAGTTATCTTCGGACACTTCGCCGCATGGGGAATATCCGGGCTTACCGCCGCTTATCTCGGAGTTAAAATCTCATTTATAATTCCTGCGTTTATTATGACAGCCGCTGCGGTTTACTCAATAATCGAGCTTTTTGTCAAGCATAAAAATAAAGAAACGTCAGACGGAGAAAAAGAAATTGCATATTCCGAAATAACAACTGTCAAGCCTATGTCCGTCGGCAAAATGCTTTCCTCGACAGGACTTATCTCACTTCTGCTGTGCTGTGTATGCAACGGTTTCGTAAGAGACTCGATCGTCACATGGACGCCCACCGTTTTAAGTTCGGGCGAAAACTCCGTAACGTTTCAGTCAACGCTTTTGTCTCTGATTCTTCCGTTATTCGAACTTGCAGGAATTGCCGCTGTGAAAAAGAGCTATTCAATCACCGGCTCGAGCGCCAGAAAATCAAACGGTATTGTCCTCGCATCAAGCGCGGTATTCTCGCTCATTCTTATATTCGCATATAAAAACATATTTGCGGCGGCTCTTATGCTTGCATTGGCATGCGCCGCAAACTACGGAGTCAATCCGATGCTTACAACGTTTATACCCATGGAGTACGACAAAGCCGGACGCGTCGGTTTCGTCGCGGGAACGGTCGACTGCTTTATTTATTTAGGCTCTGCGCTCGCGGGAGTTCTGACGGGCGCGGTAAGCGAATCGGCAGGCTGGGAGAGCGTATATATTCTGTGGACAGTTGTTGCGCTCGCCGGTGCGGGTCTGTCGTTCGTCTCCGCAAACAGGGGCAAAAAAGGACTGTCCGAATTATAATTAAATATTCAATACAGCACAAATGCAGACTGTAAGATTTTTTCTCACAGTCTGCATTTTATTTATGTATATATTAATTTAATCCGTTTAAATACTCGTCCTTAAGTCCGTCCTTAACAATACCCTTATATGCGTTAAGCTCCAATATCATACGCGGCTTATCATAGTTTTCTGTTATAAAGTCGCAGGCGATAATATTGGCTTTATCGAGTCTTGACTCGCTCTCGGCTATTGCGTCGGTAAACTTATGAAAATGAGAACGCATCATATCGTTTAACTTTCTCGGGGTTTTTATACCTAACTCCGTGCCGAAGTTCGGGGTCAGCTGAGTCTGGAACCAGAAGAATCCCTCCGTTTTATCTGTCTCGAAATACTCGAGGTTTTTAGGAACAAACGCCTCGGGACGACTTCCGAAAAGTTTCTTGTCCCACGGATTGCTCAGCGGGCAGTCGACGCTATTTTTATATCCCGCCATATAATTTATAAGTATATAGCGCTTACCGCTCTTTCTCAAATCGCCTATCGAAACGTCTCTTATATCATTAAAATCGGTATAAGCATATTTTGACGGCTGAATATATTTTTCGAGCAGAATATCGACGGCGGCACAGTCGGCTTTATAAGTGAACGTAACGGGTCCGAAGGTCTGCGGATAGTATTCCCTGACGTCAAAAATGAAGAATTCGGAATCGTTTTCCTTGAGCATTTTTTCCCAGTCTTTTAAAACAGATTCAAATGTTACGCCGTTGGTAACTCCGTGCGCAAGGCGTATGACGCCTTTTTTGTCCGTATTCAGGCGAACGCAGAAATACCTTACTCCGTACTTAAACTGCTCGTACATGTCACCGTCCTGACAGCATGCAAGCGCGTTCATTCCGTATGAACCCGCGTTGTGCGAACCGGGGATTGCGATATGCGTTAATTTTGCGTCGTCTTTAATATACGACATCCAATTTGAATAAATCATAAATTTCCTCCGTTATTTTATTCAACTGATTTTAATGATTCAACCATGCTTATCTTCTTCATTCTGCCGTGCATTATGAAGTTTACGAGAAATGCGAACAGAACGGTTATTCCAATTGCGATAAGATAATCGTACCACATTATATTCTGTACAAACATAATAGCGTCAACCTTGACGTACTCTATCATGATTTTATGAAGACCGATACCGCCGAAAATGCCGATAATAATTCCGAGAAGAGTAAGAATCACATTTTCTCTGTAAATATAATTCGACACCTCGATATTCGTAAATCCGAGAACTTTAATAGTAGCTAGCTCCCTCTGACGTTCGGCAATATTAATATTGGTAAGGTTATAAAGTACAACGAACGCGAGAATGCCCGCGGCGACGATAAATATCATTATTATAATTGCAACGACGTTTATAACTCTTTCAAACGACGCTATCGTATCGGACTCGAACGCTACTGCATTTATGCTGTCGTATTTCATTAAATCTGCGTTAAACTGCGATTTTGCGGCAGAGATATCAGCGGAACCGGTCAGCGAATCACCGAACGAGCCTATCGCATATGAGAACGACGGAGCGGATGAGAATACGGACTGATAGTAATTCGGACTCATATAAACATACTGAAACGTATAGTTTTCCGTAATTCCGGCAACCGTGATATTTCTGCGCTCTCCCGATTCGGTTTCAACCCAAATGCTGTCACCGACGGAGACGTTCGCGTCGTTTGCAAAACCTTCGGTTATAATCGCTCCGGTATCGTCGAGTTTCAGAGCCTCGCCCGTTTTTCTGTTTCTGAGATTTTTATATCCGCCGAGATACTCGGAGTCCTCGGGAACGAAAAGGTAAACGTCCATTACCTTATCGGTATTATCCGATGAACCGCTGACGGACTGAATCGACGTGAGCATCAGCGAACCGACCCTGGAGTCTGACGCGAGCGCGTTGAGAAGTTCCGAATTCGAACGCGTCTGCGGAGAATCAAATACAAGCTGATAATCATAATTATCTACGCCGTTATTTCCGTACTGTCTGCTCATAACGGATTTAAGGGAAGTAAAGAAGCCTATGCTTCCGAGAATCAGACTCATACATCCCGCTATTCCGACTACCGTCATAATAAATCTCGTCTTGTTTCTTGCAAGATTTCTTGCGGTAACCTTTGAAGTGAAGTTAAGTCTTCTCCAAATAAATCCGATTTTTTCGAGAAGAACTCTCCTGCCCGCCTTCGGAGGCTTGGGTCTCATAAGAAGCGCCGTGCGCGAGGAAACTTCTCTCATACAGCTTATCCACGCAGAACCCATTGTTACAAGAAGCGAAATACCCATTCCGAGAATGATATAAGCAATCGGGAACGTTATTTTCAGCTGCGGCATTGAGAACATGACGGAATACGCCTTGAATATTGCGTACGGCATTCCGTATATTCCGGCAATTACGCCTATTGCGGAACCTATAAAACTTGCGAAAAACGAATAAATCAGATATTTTGACATTATCGTTGACGAGCTGTAGCCTATGGCTTTGAGCGTACCCATCTGCGTACGCTCTTCCTCTACCATTCTCGTCATTGTTACAAGACATACGAGAGCAGCGACTATAAAGAAAAATACCGGGAATACATTCGAAAGAACACTTACCGTATTAACCGCGTCGATATATGAAGAATATCCCGGGGTGTCGTATCTGTCGTAAACCGTCCATGAAGCCGTCGAAAGGTTGTTAAAGAGTTTTTCGGCGCTTTTAATCGTGTTTTCCGCCTCAAGCAGTTTCTTTTCTCCCTGCGAACTCTGATTTACATATTCCTGAGTCGCTTTGTCAAGATACGTCTGCGCGTTTGCAATAACCATCTTTAAACTGTCAAGACTGTTTTCGCCCGAATTTTCCGAAATCATGAGTTCAACCTGCGCAAGGGTAAGATTCGACTTACCTATCTGAAGCTGGTCATAATACGACTGAAGAGCGTCGGCGGCATTTTTAAGCTCCGCTTTTTTCTCGTTCCACAGCTCTTCTTTTTCGTCATAAGCAATTTGAGCTAAATCCACCTTAGCCTGCGCATCGGCAAGCTCCTTATTGGCGGTTGTCAGCCCCTCTTCGGCAACGGCAAGCTGAACTTTATACTCCGTAAGCTGAGTCTGAAGCAATGTATTAGCCTCGCTTGCAATTCCCTGCATACTCTGCGACTTTATCGCGTTGTAAATTTCGGGATAAGAGTTCTCAATAATCTTTAAAATGCTGTTAACCTGGTCTGAATCCATAGACGAATTCTGATAGTCTTTCAGCTGATTTAAAACCGTCTCGGTTGAAGCTATCAGCTGTTTCATTGTTGTTACGGTTGTTGTTGCGGTATCTACAGTATTTTGAGACGTCGTTATCGTCCTGTTTGCAGTATCGAGAGCGGATTTCGCCTTGTTAAGCTCGGTTCTGTTCGCCTCCAGTTCATTGTTTTTTGCGTTATACTCGGCGAGCAGACGGCTGTATTCTTCAACGGACGAGTAATAATTTGACTCGTTGCCCGAATATTCATCGGCTGCAAGACCGTATTTGCTCGCAAATTCCTCCACCGCCTCTTTGTACGCGCCGTCGGGGTCGTCTACATAATGCTGATATTTTGCAATCTGTGCCTTGGCGTCGCTCGTTTTCTTTTCAAAGTCGGTTTTCGCCGTTTCGTAATCTTTTCTGCCCGCCGCAATTTTTTCGGGCAGAGAAACAGAAAGGTCGGCTACCCGCGCGTTAATTCTGTCTGTCGATATTTCGCTTATCTTATCGGCGACAGGCTTTAACATATCGGTATATTCCTGAGAAAACGGGTCATAATTTTCGCTCAGACTGACCTTTACATACGCCTCCGTGTAATAATCCGTAGAAAAAGCGGTATCGGGAATAATGATAAAGGTGCCGATTTTACCGCTTCCGACGAGAGAATTTCCGCGTTCGTATGAAAGATAATACGGCGAGCGGATAATGCCGACTACCGTAAACTCCGTTACGTTCAAATCCGAAAGAGATGAACCGGAGTCGCCCTCAAGACTTATCTTTGCGCCTATTTTAAAGCTGTCCGGAGTAGAGAGCGTACTCGCGTCGACAAGACATTCGTTGTCCGCTGTGGGATAGCTTCCCTCTATAAGCTGAGGTCTGTTCATAAAAGAACCGTCGTTTGTTCCCGAACCCTTGTAAACATAGTTAAAATAATTTTCGAGCTGACCCATGTTCATGCCGTAGGCTCTCGTGCTTATCTGAGAACCGTCTATATCGATTTCAGGGCTTCCGTTTACAAAAACGAGAGCGTCGGCAAACTTAGACGGCATGACATACGATACGTTTTCAACTCCCGCTATCGCGGAAATATCGTCGTCCGTCAATCCGAGAGTCGATCGGACTCTCAAATCCATAAGGTTATTTTCTGTAAAATATGCTTTCGCAGTTTCCTTCATGTCGGGCACCGCGGCTTTGGTTCCGACGAAAATACCCGCGCCGAGCGCAATTATTATAATCAGAGACAAAAACCGGCTTTTTGTTCTGAATATCGTTCGGACTATTTCCCTTAATAATGCTCTGCTCACTTTTCGGCCTCCGTTACCATTCGATTTCGTCGACGCTCAGAGGCGTCTCGTTAATCTCAATCCTGTTTACTCTGCCGTTTTTCATTGTAATAACTCTGTCCGCAATGGGGGTCATAGCCTGGTTGTGCGTAATAATCACGACCGTCATTCCCGTTTCACGGCATGTTTTTAAAAGGAGTTTCAATATCTCCCGTCCCGTATTGTAGTCGAGAGCGCCCGTAGGTTCGTCACACAGCAGAAGTTTCGGATTTTTCGCAAGAGCACGCGCTATCGCGACTCTCTGCTGTTCGCCTCCCGACAGCTGTGACGGGAAGTTGTCCATTCTGTCGCCGAGTCCGACTTTTTCGAGAACTCTTACGGGGTCAAGCGACTTTGTGCTTATCTGCGACGCAAGCTCAACGTTTTCAAGAGCCGTAAGATTCGGAACCAGATTATAAAACTGAAATACGAATCCCACGTCATAACGCCTGTAAGCTGTAAGCTTTTTTTCATTGAAAGTATTAATAAGCTCGCCGCCGACTCTGACTTTGCCGTCGTCGCATTCGTCGATACCTCCGAGAATATTGAGTACGGTCGTTTTGCCCGCGCCGGAGGCACCGACAATCATACAGAATTCACCCTGTTCGATATCGAACGATACTCCGTCCGCGGCGTTTACGGAAACGTCGCCCGTGCTGTAGTGTTTGTAAACAGATCTCATTTCAATAAATGCCATTGATAAAACTCCTTATTCAATACTCGAAAGAACCTTTGCGATAACGGGTCCGGCATTCGCAAGTCCTCCGCCCGCGTTTTCCACAACTGCGACAAACGCGTACGGAAAATTTTCATCCTGCGAGAAACCGACGAACCATGCGTGCGGTTTTTTATCGTCTCCGACCTCGGCAGTACCCGTTTTTCCGCAGAGGGTAAGGTCACCGAAGCGGTAATCACCGTAATAATTTTCAACGTTCGAACGAAGAAGCGTTTTCATCGTCGAAGCTGTCGACGGAGATATGTTAATCTCCGAATCTTTATTTTCATTTTTGTAAACAACGTTTCCTTTTTCGCTCGAAACCGACTCTACGAAATACGGCGTTACGCTCGTTCCGCCGTTGGCTATCGCGCCCATATAAAGCATCATCGAATACGGGTTTATAAGCGTTGTATACTGACCTATGCCCGCCCAGCCGAGATCGGCTTTGCTTATTCCGCCGTCGAGCTTGAAACGGCTTGAAGAAGTGTCAACTCTGCTTGAATTGTACGATTTGCCCATACCGGTCTGTTCGAACGCGGCGGTCAGTTTTTCACTTCCGAGTTCGTCGGCAATCTGAGCAAAAGCCGAGTTGCACGAACGGTTCAGAGCCTGTTCAAAAGTCACGGTGCCGTGAACGTCACTGCAGATAACTTTTCCGTCGCCTGCGTCATACTCGCCCGTGCATTTAAAAGTACGTGTAAATATGTCGCCTATATTTTCAACGGCGGCGAGAGCGGTCACGGTTTTAAACGTTGAACCGGGAACGTAAAGACCGTTGAAAAGCCTGTTTATATATATTCCGTCGTATTTGCCGGTATCGTCTGAATCAATATCATCTGGCTTATCGAGAATGTCAAACGACGGAGCCGAAACAGCGCAGATAATCTCACCCGTTTTATAATTATAAACTCCTACGGTACCTTTTCTGCCGTCGAGTGCTTTATATGCAGTAACGCAGAGATTCGCGTCAAGCGTCAGCTTCATCGAATTTTTATCCTCCGCATTAACGCCGAAAATAAGACTGTAGCCGGAAAGCTCCTTTTTAAAATTCGACTGAATTCCGTCGGCAATAAATCCGCTGTTGTCGCCCAGAATATGAAGCGTCGATTTTCTTATATTTTTATCGTCCGAATAATATCTTTCGCCGTCCTTCGAGTACGACAGCACTTCGCCGTTTCTGTCGTATATGTCTCCTCCCGCAGTCAGAACGCCGTGAGAGAACAGATGATTGTTTGCAGTTTTCAGTGCATATTCCTCGGCATGGGTAAATATCGAAAAAATGAGCAGAACCGCGGCGGCGGTAAATACGACAGAGAGAACGGCTATGATAAATACCCGTTTATTAATTGTCTTCATCTCTTACCCGCCTTCTTTCTCGAAAAAAGTCCGGGATAGCTTCTCGAATCGGCCGCCTTTATAAATGCAAGCAATCCCCACGCGCATATCATGCTCGAGCCTCCCCTGCTTATAAACGGAAGCGTTACGCCCGTCATCGGCAGAAAATCCGTCACTCCGAACACGTTTAAAGCAGTCTGAATAAGAAGCATTCCGGCGGCGGCGCACGAAGCTATTGAAAAAAACGTGCTTCGCGCGTATTTTGCATTATACACGGCGTAAACGCTGAGCGCGGCGATTGTAAATACAACCAGGAATGCTGTAAGCATGCCCATCTCCTCGCCCATGAGTCCGAATACGAGATCCTCGCTCGCGGCGAAAACATTTCGAAGATATCCCTTGCCGAGTCCGACTCCGAAAAATCCGCCCGAGGCAAAGTAAATAAGCGTTCTCGTCTGCTGATATCCCGAGGAGTTCATATACTCCCAAATGTGTCTGTAATTCTGAAATCTCGATAAAACATACGGTTTTACCGTTATAATAAGGATTCCGCCCAGAAGCGCGGCGGCTCCTATCAAAAATAACGTTTTTATATCTCCCGAACGCATGAACGCTATGAGAATAAACGTTGCAAAGAATATGAGCGCCGTTCCGAAATCGAACATCAAAAACAGCAGTCCCACGCACGCGACGGAAAACGCTATATATGAAAGCAGAGAACGGGTATTCTGTAATTTATCGAGAGTAGCCGCTCCGACATATATAAACGCAAGTTTTACAATCTCCGAGGGCTGGATTGAAATGCCGTGAAAATAAACCCAGTTTTTCGCTCCGTTTACAGGTTCGGCAATGAGATATGTAAGTCCCAGCAGTCCTATTGCGGCAATGGCCATCGGTATACGCATATACGCCGTCCGCTTGGTGTCCCGCATGAACTGAACCATTACGATAAACATTAGGAGTCCCGCAATTACTGCGATAAACTGAACCCTGAGCTTTTCGGGCGACGCGCCCGCCGTCAGGAGCAAACTTATCGACGAGAGGGTAAACGCGGTCATCTCGATTCCTATATGCGAATTAATTACAATTGCAAACACAAAGAAATAGACCCATTCAATAATTGCATATGCGGAAAATATAATGACCGTTTCGGTAAAATACTCGCTGTCATAGTCGTTTAAGAGCGTGAATGAAGCAAGAAGCTGAAACATTGTAATACAAATCATTATAAGAAGGTTAACAAGTCCGTAAACGCTTCCCGGTCTGCCGTAGGACATTTTTACGCTTTTGGCGCCGTTTTTTTTCATCTTTCTCTGCGCCCCCTTCCGCGTTCCGGAGTACCGGCGTTTTGTCCCGCTTTACTGCGCGCTCTTTCATCCCGAGGCATACGCCTTCTTGATATCCTGACGTTCTGCGCACGTCCGCCTGAGGCGCGCGAAGCCGGCGGATCTCCGTCATAGAAAGTAAACTCGCCCGCGCCTATCTGTATAACGTCTCCGCTTTTAAGCTCGGACTTTTTGTCAATCGCCTTTCCGTTTACAAACGTACCGTACGAAGAATGCGTATCGTATATCATCCATCCGTTCTGAGAATTCGACAGCACCGCATGAAAACGCGATACTGACATATACGTCAGCACGATATCGCACGTTTTAGCTTTGCCTATAGACGTTTCGGCATGGCTTATATCTATAAGTCCGCCGTCAAAATTATCTACAAGCGTCGCCTTTATCGTACGTTTCGCAGGGCGGATAAACAGCGAAACGACAGAAACGGTAAGAATTATAAGAAGCAATACAAACATGGCGCCTCTTATTACGAACGCTGTTGTAAACGTCATATAAATTCCCTCCCCGGACATCTTTAAAGTAATACGTATATATAATATAATTAATTATAAGAAAAGTCAACAAATTTAATATTATTATAATAATTTCAAATA
>DJEG01000130.1:18231-18400 GCA_002431305.1 Ruminococcaceae bacterium UBA5904
TAGAAAAATATATATTAGAAAATAAAAACGGAGTAAAGGCGGGAATTCTCACCCTCGGAGCAACGCTTGCCGATATGATTGTAAAAGACAAGAATTCGAACGAAAGAGATGTTTGTTTAGGTTTCGACAATCTCGGCGATTACCTTACACTTTGGGATTATCAGGGTGC
>DJEG01000130.1:18437-18959 GCA_002431305.1 Ruminococcaceae bacterium UBA5904
GTCGTAGGTCCGTGCGCAAACAGAATCGGGGGCGCGTCGTTTGTTATCGACGGCAAAAAATATTCTGTCACAGCAAACGAAAAAGGCATAACATGTCTTCACTCCGCAGGTGAATTCAACAACGCCGTATGGAACGCGGAAATTTTAAATGACAAGTCAGTTGCCTTTACATACAGAAGTCCGGACGGAGTAAACGGTTTTCCCGGAAATATTGACGCAAAAGTTACATATACTCTTTCAGACAACGACGAACTGAGCATAGACTACGAAGCAGTTTCGGACAAAAAAACGCCCATAAACCTTACAAATCACGCGTATTTCAACTTAAACGGATACGACGGCGGAGATATCCTCTCGCATATGCTGAAACTCAACTGTTCACATTTCACCCCCGTTGACAAAAACAGCATCCCCACAGGCGAAATACGTGATGTAAAGGGCACACCCTTTGCATTCACTACAGCAAAAAAGATAGGTCTTGACATCAACGAAAATGATGAACAGCTCGTATTTACCGGCGGG
>DJEG01000130.1:18998-30126 GCA_002431305.1 Ruminococcaceae bacterium UBA5904
GTATTTACCGGCGGGTTTGACCACAATTTCTGCATAGACGGATTCGACGGTTCTTTAAGAGAAGCCGCCGAGGCATACAGTGAAAAGTCGGGCATATGCCTCAATGTTTTCACCACTCTCCCGGGCGTTCAGTTTTATGCGGGCAATTTCCTTAAAGGCGACAAGGGCAAAAACGGCGTTCCGATGAATTACAGAAGCGGATTCTGTCTCGAAACCCAGTTTTACCCCGACAGCGTAAACAGACCGGAATTTCCCTCGTGTATATTTGACGCGGGCGAAAAATATACTTCAAAAACAGTATTTAAATTCTCTGTTAAATAAATTTAAGAGTATTTCAAGCACTTCAAACTATAATTACAGTCGGGGCGTTATGTACGTTCCGGCTTTTTTGTTTACATAATTTTAACTTGACTTAATATTTTAATTATTATATTATTATAATAGGCTGTTTAGCGGGACAGGCTTCAGCCCGATAGGAGAAGATTTTATGAAATTTCGCAGGATAACAGCAGTAATTCTTGCCGTCATGCTGATGATGCCCGTTTTTTCGCTTGCCGGTTCGGCTCTCGTACTTGCCGAAACTCAGTACAACTATGACGAAGCCGACCCGTCGTGGCTTAAGGACCTCGTCGTTATGGAACAGCTTAACGTAAACGACGCCGTAGACGGTAAACTCAATAAGATCTGCGCCGACGCTGAATATGAATACACGGAAACCGCTCAGACTTTCGAGGAAACGGTTTCGTACTACTATCTTCTTTATAAACTTGATGCCGACTCTAGAAAAGCAGCGTATCTTTACATTCTCGACTATCTTAATCTGTTTTCGTCCGCGGCAAACGGAAACGTCTCCGACGAGTACATACGCTACTGGCTCGAAAGCGCGGGAATTGTCTACCCCGAAAACGAGACTTCCCTCACCCCCGTTCTTGCACGCGCGCTCTATGCTCTGCTTACTTCGTCGGATTCAAAATATACGATAGAAAAAGGCACAGGACTTGAAACCGCGCTGATGGCATATGCGGCGGAAACGTTCGGAGTCGACATAAACACGCTCAGAAAATACTCGCAGACGGAGATTTTGACCCTCGACCAGTACGTAACGGCGGCATGCCGTTACACCCTTTATCTTAAGGGCTATAAAGTTGACAAGGACACTGACGAAAAAGAAGTTGCGCGCCTCATGGCGGTGTATGTCATAGAAAGCCAGGGCATAGCCGTCGACCCCGATAACATAACGTTTGAAGAGCTTCAGACGAAATACACTACCGCAATGCTCGGAAAGATATATGACGTCACTCCCGACCCCGATATGATGAAACAGGCTGTTGATTCTAATTCCATCGCGTCATACCTCCTCCAGCTTATAGGCAAAAAATATAATTTAACCGTAAGAAGTTCTCTTTCATATGAAGAAATGTTTACCCTCGTAAGGGACAACACGGACTATTTCAAATTAGAGGACAACGAATTTTACGCCGATATCGACAAGTATAAAGTTAAACTCGATTATAAGCGCGACAGGCTTTGGGTTATGCCCACGGCAATTACCGACACGAGCATTATATCAGGGTGCGTTGTCGAAATATTTATAAACGGTCAGCAGGTTAAGGACAATTATTTTTCAAAAGTATCGCTCGACACTTCGAAAACATCCGAAACGGTAACCGTGCGCGTCGACTACTATAAGAGCGGAGAGGCTAAAAAAACTTCAAATTATTACATTGAGGTTTATCAGGGCACCGAAACTCCCCCGCAGAGCGAAAATCCGATAGCTGGTATAATATCGTCGTCGTCCGACCGTATCAATCAGATAAAAGATTCTCTCGGCGATGATTCGGTATTTTCGGATATTTTCCAAAATATCAACTTTAATCTTCCTCAGAGAGTTTTAAGCATAATGTCCCTGCTCGTTCCCAGCTTTACAAACGGGCTCGGAAACGGATATCAGTATATTAAAAAGATATTCGGATTTGCCGACGACAATAATTCGGGAACAATAAACACCGACAACATAAGCGGAGTCGGCGGACTCGAAAGTTATCTCCAGTCGGGCTCTTCGGGAGTCAGCATTCCCGTTTCAACTCAGCTTATAACGAACAACTTAACCTCCGGTTCACCGCAGGTTAATTACGTCGGCGTTGACAAGTATGTCGTCGAGCCCGCAACCGGAAACATCAGTTATACCGATACGGGCAATGACAAAACATTCTCATTCGGCGACGAAAATGTTGTTCTGGCTGTCTCGCTGTTTATTATGGCGGCAGCAATAATTGCCGTAGGTATCGCGTTTGCAATCAAATTCAACGGTAAACGTTCATCCGGCCCGCACGGAAAATCCCGTCGCAAGGCAAGGAGATAAAAAGACAATTTATATAATATTTCGTATAAAAAAGAGGAGAAAAACATGGCTAACGAAAAAATAATGATCGTCGACGACGACATTAACATCTGCGAACTTATACGTCTGTATCTCGAAAAAGAGAAATACACGACTGTTATCGTTAACGACGGTCTCGAGGCGGTACAGACATTTAACGAGGTAAATCCCGACCTTGTACTGCTTGATATTATGCTTCCCGGACTTGACGGATGGCAGGTTTGCAGAAAAATAAGAAACAATTCAAACGTTCCTATTATAATGCTTTCGGCAAAGAGCGAAACGTTTGATAAATGTCTCGGGCTTGAGCTCGGCGCGGACGACTACATATCAAAACCGTTTGAAACCAAGGAAGTTCTTGCGAGAATCAAAGCAGTTCTCAGACGTTCGGCTTCCGTTATGACCGAGCAGGTCAACGAGGTTCACTACGATAAACTGTCGATTAATATTACGAATTACGAGCTTAAAGTAAACGGAGTCGTAGTTGACACTCCGCCCAAAGAGCTTGAACTAATTTTCCATCTTGCAAGCAATCCCAACCGCGTATTCACAAGAGACCAGCTTCTCGACGAGGTTTGGGGATTCGACTACTACGGAGATTCGAGAACCGTAGACGTTCACGTTAAGAGACTGCGTGAAAAGTTCGAGGGAGTATCCGACAAATGGGAGCTTAAAACCGTTTGGTCGGTAGGATATAAATTCGAAACAAAGGATTGAGATATTTAAGTGAATAAGTCGGACGATAAAATTACGGCTTCTATGCCGAAACAAAGCGTCTCGCTGTTTAATAAATATTTCAAATTCTTTTCGGTCACTTTTTTGATATGCCTTACCTTATTAAGTCTTACGCTAATGATTTTCATAGCCGACTACTGGGAGGATCAGAAAAAACTCGATTTGTACAATGCCGCAAGTAACGTTGCGGCATTTTGTTCAAATTCGTCCGGAAACAGCGAAAGCAAAGAATACAGCGAAACGCTCAAAACCACCATTAACAATATAGCCGGAGTGTCAGGCGCCGACATTCTCATAGTTAACTCGCAGCCCGATAACGCATATGTAGAATACTGCGGATGTGCGGATAAGAGCGAGTCGGAAACAGTATGCAAAAAACACAGCGGAATGAAAATTCCCGGGGAAATAATAACGAGCATGCTTGTCGAGGATCAGTTTACAAACGTCGGAACACTTTCCGGAACGTTTAAAAACAACCATTTTGTCGCTTCGTCAAAGATTCGTGACAAAAACGGGAACATAACCGCCGTCGTTATTGTAATACAGCAGTTAAGCGACGGACTGAAACCGTATCTCAGTTCTTTCATAAAAACATTTACGGTTGCAATAGTTATTTCACTCTTCACCGTCAGTATCGGCGTATACATAGCTGCATATTCGCTTACAAAGCCTATGAAACAGATAGCCGAAGCCACGCGCCGTTTTTCGGACGGAGATTTCAGTTACCGCATAAAAATTCATCAGGGAAAGAAAAGCGTACGCGAAATAGACGAGCTTCAGTATGCGTTCAACTCAATGGCTGACGCGCTCGAAGATCTCGAAAAATCGCGTTCGAGCTTCGTTGCAAATGTTTCGCACGAATTAAAAACGCCGATGACGACTATCGGCGGATTCATCGACGGCATAATCGACGGAACAATCGACGAGGAGCACCGCGGGTATTATTTAAAAATAGTATCGGATGAGGTAAAAAGACTTTCACGTCTCGTTGTTTCAATGCTCAATATGTCGAAAATCGAATCGGGAGAGTTGACGCTCAACATTTCGAAATTCAACATATCCGATATGCTTTTAAAAATATTTTTGTCGTTCGAACGCCAGATTGACGCTAAAAAAATCAGCGTCGAAGGACTTGTTAAACTCGGAAGCGTCAGCATTGAAGCAGACCCGGACATGATAAATCAGGTTTTTTATAACCTCGTTGACAACGCTGTCAAATTTACCGATTACGGCGGAACGATATCAATAAAGACGGAAACGGACGGCGAATATTTCACCGCGTATCTTAAAAATACCGGCAAGGGAATCAGTCCCGAAGACCTTGAAAGAATTTTCGACAGATTCTATAAGGCTGACAAATCACGCTCCCTCGACGCAAAAAGCGCCGGACTCGGTTTGTTTATAGTTAAAAGTATAGTCGAGCTTCACGACGGAAAAATATATGCGGACAGCGTTCAGAATGAATTTACGCAATTTACAGTTAAATTAAAGGTACGGCTTATACAATAGGGTCAGAAAGTATGAAACATACTTTTACAAAAAAGCCAATTATATCAAGGAGGTCTTTTTTATGACTGACGATTATGAAAAATACAAATCAAATCCCGAGTCCGGAGATGAAAATGAAATTTCCGGAGCCCCCGCCGGAGACACCCCGAGCAACGGCGCACAGGCAGCTTCTTCCGCAAACGGGCAGAACGCGGACAACAGCGAAAACGCACAGCACGTAAACGCAGAATACGAGGGTAACAGATTCAGTCAGAACAATTCATCATACGCTTCGGGCGAATATTCGTACAAAGGCGACCCGAACAAACAGCAGAACAATCCGTACTCAGCGCCGAATTCAAACGGATACAACCCCTACGGCGCACCGAATTACAATAATTATCAGAATACGCAGAACAATAACAATTATTCTAATCCCTATACCTCTAACACGCCGGGATTCCAGCCTCAGTACCAGCCCCCGCAGAAGAAAAAGAATACGGGTAAAAAAGTATTCTTCGGTATTCTCATCGGCATACTCGTTATAATCGTTGCCGCTATCATTATTACTGCCGTTACAGGCAATTCAACTAATACAACCGGCGACAGTACAAAAGAATCCGTAACAAACAACGACGTAGGCTCACTTGAGCTGTCAGACAGTTCATCTTCATCCTCCCCCGCTAACGAGGTTTATAAAAAGATTGTAAAATCAAACGTCGGACTTCTCGTCTATGCAAACAATAAACTTTCAACCGAGGGTTCGGGCGTTATCGCAAAAGAAGGCGATGACGGATATACGTATATCATAACCTGCGCTCACGTTATTTCGAACGGTTCAAAGGTTGTCGTGCAGACATATGACAATGAGGAATACGATGCCGAAATCGTAGGCTACGACACGAGATCCGACCTCGGAGTCCTCAAAATTAAGAAAACGGGACTTGACTGTGCATCATTCGGCGACTCCGACAAACTTGAAGTCGGTCAGACCGTATACGCAATAGGCAACCCTCAGGGCAGCCAGTTCGCAGGTTCGTTCACATCGGGCATGGTTTCCGCAATCGACAGACCCGTAAGCTCTTCAACGGGCTATGAGATGAAGTGTATACAGCACACGGCGGCTATCAACCCCGGTAACTCCGGCGGTGCTCTTGTTAACGATAAAGGTGAGGTTATCGGTATCAACTCAATGAAAATAGCTTCGACCGATACCGAGGGCATGGGATTCTCCGTTCCTTCGAGCGTAGTTAAGGAAATATTCGACTCTATCGTTGCAAACGGTTATGTAACCGGCAGAGCAAAACTCGGCATCACCTATGCGGCGGCTGTAAACTATGACCAGTACAGTATGTATGTAAATATCAAGGGGCTTCCCTCCGGATCTATCGTAATAGCAAGCATTTCCGACGACAGCGCTCTTAAAGATACGAAGGCTCAGGTCGGCGACCTTATCGTAGGCGTTAACGGCAAGGATATGGACTCCACAGGCATGCTCGCGGAAATGATGGAGGACATGAAGGCGGGAGACAAGCTCACGCTCAACCTCGTCAGAATCAATACTCAGAACTGGTCTCAGGAAACGTTTGACGTTACCGTAACGCTTGTTGAAGACAGAGGAAACACAACGGTTAACAACAATTCGCAGGATAACAACGAATCTGACAACGGCGGTTCATACGGCAGTTCGGACGACCTCGAGAGATATTTCGAAGAATACTTCAAAAAATATTACGGCAACGGCGACTAATCGTTAAACCGGTAAATATCGGCTCCGAATCAAAATTATGATTCGGAGCTGTTTTTTATCTTCATTTTGTCATAAAAAGTTTATAAAAATAGCAAACATCCATATCCTTTGATGTTGACATTTTCGGCAATAGGCTGTACAATTATACTCATGTTCAATTTTCGGAGGGATCATTATGGATCAAAAAAAAGAAGACAGACGTATCCAGTATACAAAGCGCATGCTTCAGGATGCCGTCTTTGAACTGCTTAAAGAAAAAAACGTTAATGAGATCTCCGTTACGGAACTTTGCGCAAAGGCAAATATAAACAGAGGTTCGTTTTATAAATACTATACGAACATCTATGATCTCCTTTTTCAGATTAAAAACAAATTTCTGATGTCGGCGAGAGAAACCGTTGACGAAATATTCGCGACGCAGGACACTTACGAGATGTTTGTAAAGCTTCTCGTCCTCATTTCCAACAATAGGGAAATTTTTTCAATGATAATAAATTCAAGCCACAGCAGTGATATAATAAACGAGATCGCCGGTCCGGCATATGTAATGAGCGTACAGACATGGCTTACGAATCAGAGCGGTATTTCCGAGGAAAAGTTTATGTACATATTCAATTTCCTTGTCGGCGGTGCGGTTTTAACCGTAGGAAAATGGCTCTACAACGAGTGCAAGGAAGATATCCCCTCTGTTGCAAAGTATCTTGCCGAATGCACTGATAACGTTTTAGGCGTTGAATAAATAAACGCACAAAAAAACAACTGCGAAGTTTTTAAGGCTTCGCAGTTTTTATTATAATATATTAAATTAAAGAACTCTTACTCTGATAACACCGTCAACGGACTTTAAATCGTCCGAAATGCCGGAAACATCGGAATCCGTATCAATTATAATATATCCCGTATTCTTTCTTATTGAAACGGATGCATCTGCACGGTCAACGCCTTTTGAGTCAAGGCATTCAAATATCTTTGCACTTATATCGGAGTCGGTAATAACCGTTATACGGCTTTTTCCGCGGACTCTGTCCTTAGAGACGCACGGCAGATTAACGGAGTTTATAACATTTCCGTTTTCAATGTATTCGGCTGTCTGCTCAACCGCCATAACCGCGCAGTTTTCCTCTGATTCGGGTGTGGAAGCTCCGAGATGAGGAAGCGCGATAACACCGTCGGCGCAAAGCTGATCGTCAGTCGGAAAATCCGTAGCGTAAGCCGAGCATTTTCCGCTTTCGAGCGCAGAAAGAATATCGGAATTATTTACAAGCTCCCCTCTTGCAAAATTGAGGATTCTTACGCCGTCCTTACACTTTGCGAGAGTTTCGGCACAAATCGTGTTTCTCGTAGAATCATTAAGAGGAGCGTGGAGAGTTATATAATCGCTCTCCTCAAAAATACGGTCTATTACCGATGTAACTCTTATAGTTTTATCAAGCATAGAGGCGGCTTTGTCTGATAAAAACGGGTCGTAGCCTATAACGTCCATTCCGAGAGCCTTAGCGCCGTTTGCGACAAGAACGCCGATAGCGCCGAGACCGATAACGCCGAGGGTTTTGCCCTTAATCTCGGGACCGGCAAAATTCGACTTACCCTTTTCGACTTTTTTGGAAACCTCGTCACCGCTTCCCTTAAGCGTTTCGCACCACTTTGCACCGGCAACTATCTTACGCGAGGAAAGAAACAGCGCACAAAGCACGAGTTCCTTAACGGCGTTGGCGTTAGCTCCGGGCGTATTGAATACGCATATTCCGTTTTCGGTGCATTTATCTACGGGAATATTGTTATATCCCGCGCCGGCTCTCGCTATAGACAGAACGCTCGAAGGGATATCGATGTCAAACATTGACGCGGAACGTACAATGACGGCGTCGGGTGAAGCGCAGTCATCGGAACATGCATATTTTTCCTTATCGAATTTGCCGAGACCTGCGGCGGATATTTTATTAAGAGTTAAAATATTATACATATAAAATCAACCTCTCACTGAGATTCAGGCGTTGTCCGCCTCGAATTTTGCCATAAAATCAACAAGCTTCTGAACGCCCTCGATAGGCATTGCATTGTAAATCGAAGCTCTCATACCGCCGACGGTTCTGTGACCTTTAAGATTTACGAATCCGGCTTCTTCCGCCTCGGCAATAAACTTCTTGTTAAGTTCGTCGGAATCGGTAACAAAAGGCACGTTCATGAGAGAACGATCCTCCTTTACAACGGTACCTCTGAACATCTTTGACGAGTCAAGGAAATCATAAAGAATCTTAGCCTTTTTCTCGTTATGCTCTTTCATCTTTTCAAGACCGCCCTGCTCCTTAATCCACTCGAGAACGTTCTTGCACATATAAATAGCGTAGCACGGCGGAGTGTTGTACATAGAGCCGTTTTCAGCATGAACGGCGTAGTTAAGCATGGTCGGGGTGATATCTCTCGCCTTGCCGAGCATATCTTCACGGACAATTACGACAGTCAGACCCGCAGGGCCTATATTCTTCTGCGCACCGCCGTAGAGAACAGCAAACTTCGAAACGTCCACAGGTTCGGACATGAATGACGACGAAATATCACCGATAAGCGGAATTGAACCTACGTCGGGAATCTCGCGGTAACAGGTTCCGTAAATCGTATTGTTGATACAAATATACGCATAGTCTGCCTCAGGGTCAAAATCCTCGGGCTTAGTCTTGGGAAGGTATGAAAATGTCTTATCCGCGCTCGATGCAACAACTCGTGCATTGCCGTAACGTGACGCCTCCTGATACGCTTTCTTTGCCCACTGTCCGGTTATAATAAAATCGGCTTTTCCGCTGCCATTCATAAAGTTAAGGGGGATCGCGGCAAACTGAGTGGACGCACCGCCCTGCAAAAACAGAACTTTATAATTATCGGGAATTTTGAGAAGTTCTCTGAAAAGGGATTCCGCCTCGTCTATAATTGATTTAAAGACTTTCGAACGGTGCGACATCTCCATTACGGACTGACCGCTTCCTTTATAATCAAGCATCTCGTCCGCCGCTTTTTTCAAAACTTCTTCGGGAAGCATGGACGGACCCGCCGAAAAATTGTATACTCTGCTCATAAAAAAACCTCCTTGTCAAAGTCAACGCAGACGTACGTTTACATTATATGCAAAAATGTCTTTATTGCTTTGAATTCTATTATATCAACGTTTTTTAATAATATCAATACTAAAATAAATAATGAACATTTGGGCGTTCGGATGTTTAAAACACATTATATATTTCTGTAACAGCAAAAGAGGAACGCCCCGTTTTCGGACATTCCTCCTATGATTATATTTTATTTGTCAGCCCAGTTCATTGATCTTTCAACAGCCTTTTTCCATCCCGCATAAATCTTATCGCGTTCTGTCTTGCTCAGCTGAGGAACAAACTCTCTGGAAACCTCTCTGATTCCCTCGATTTCGGCTCTTGACTTCCATACGCCTACTGCGAGTCCCGCAAGATATGCCGCGCCGAGGGCTGTAGTCTCTACAACCTTGGGACGGTTAACCGTCGTACCGATCATGTTGGCCTGAATCTGCATCATGATATTGCTTACGCTGGCGCCTCCGTCGACTCTCAGTTCTTCAAGACGTATATCCGAGTCGGCTTTCATAGCTTCCAAAAGGTCGGTCATCTGGAATGTTATGCTCTCCAGAACCGCTCGGGCGATATGACGTTTATTTGTACCTCTCGTAATACCTACGATACAGCCTCTTGCATACATATCCCAGTACGGCGCGCCGAGTCCGGTAAATGCGGGAACAAGATAAATTCCGTTAGCGTCGGGTACGCTCTCTGCAAGACGGTCGCACTCGGGTGCGCTCGAAATAAGTTCCATTTCGTCTCTTAACCACTGGATAACAGCGCCTGCGTTAAACGCGCTGCCCTCTATGCTGTACTCTACTCTGCCGTCAATACCCCATGCTATACCGGTGAGAAGGTTATGTTTTGATTTAACGCGCTGTCCTCCTGTATTCATAAGAAGGAAACAGCCGGTTCCGTACGTATTCTTTGCCTGACCGGGGCGGAAGCACGCCTGACCGAACAGAGCGGCGGGCTGGTCGCCTACGGCGCTGGCTACGGGAACTCCCGCGAGAGCTTCGAGTCCGGGGATTCCGGGTGCAACCTCTCCGTAAACCTCGCTCGAGGGGCGAACCTCAGGCAGAATCGACATCGGGATACCGAGCTTATCGCAGAGATACTCATCCCAGCAAAGTCTGTCAACGTCGAAAAGCATGGTTCTCGAAGCGTTGGAATAGTCCGTTATATGAACCTTGCGTCCCGTGAGGTTCCATATAAGCCACGTGTCGATAGTACCGAAAAGAAGATTACCCTCAGCGGCAAGTTTACGGGCTTTCTCGCAGTTATCGAGAATCCATTTAATTTTTGTACCCGAGAAGTACGCGTCTATAATAAGTCCCGTGTGCTCCTGTATGTACTCGCCGAGTCCCTCCGCCTTTAACTGCTCGCACATGGGAGCGGTACGGCGGCACTGCCATACGATAGCGTTATAAACGGGCTTGCCCGAGTTTTTATCCCAGAGAATCGTAGTCTCGCGCTGATTGGTAACGCCGATGGCGGCGATATCCTTAGCCTCGATTTTACCCTCTACAAGCGCGTCGGCAATAGAGCGGAACTGACTGGTCAGTATAGCCTCAGGGTCATGCTCGACCCATCCCGCTTTGGGGTAAATCTGCGGAAATTCGTACTGCGCCTTTGATACAATTTCGCCTTTTTTGTTGAAAACTATGGTTCTTGAGCTTGTCGTTCCCTGGTCGA
>DJEG01000130.1:30175-30766 GCA_002431305.1 Ruminococcaceae bacterium UBA5904
TTCCCTGGTCGAGAGCGATAATATATTTTTTAGACATGACAGCCTCCCGGTTGATAAGAAATCAAATAAAATCATATAAGCATTTTACACCATTTTCATATCAATTGTCAAGAAAGATATGTTAAATACGATAAATTATTATTTTTTTTATAAGAATGGTAAAAACGCTTTGCAAATGCTCTTTATATATTGTATACTTAATTTATATTAATTACTTTTTAACTTTTCGGAGATGTTTTTAATGAATATTTCTTCATATATGCCCGCAAGGGTGATAAACTCGCGAGACTGCGTAACAAACTCAGCCGGCGTTTTTTCTTCGTTCGGCAAAAAGTGTCTTATCGTAACGTCCGGCTCAGCGGCAAAGAAAAGCGGAGCTTTGTCCGACGCTCAAAAGACGCTTGAAAACGCGGGGATCGAGTATGAAATTTTTGATTCGATTACTGAGAATCCGCTGACGTCCGACTGCTTAAAAGCCGGAGAAAAAGCGAGGAATATTTCAGCCGATTTTATCATAGGAATAGGCGGAGGCTCTCCTCTCGACGCTTCAAAAGCTGCGGCCATTTACGCTTCGAATAAGGACATGCGCGA
>DJEG01000013.1 GCA_002431305.1 Ruminococcaceae bacterium UBA5904
GGAGCTTCTGAAGCTCAAATCCTCGTCCTTTATTTCGAAAATCTGCTTACCCGTGTCCTTATCGAGCGCGGCGAGCGCGTCCCAATGAGAATTTACGATAAGTTTATTTCCTGCGACAATAAATTCGGCAGGTGAAGGCTCTCCGTAGCCTCTGATATTCTCCCAGACTTTTTCACCCGTTTTAATATTAAGAGCGGTAATGCCGGAAGCCGAACCCGTATAAACAATCCCGTCCGAAACGCATATTCCCGAACTCGTATCGAGAGCGGAACTTAAATCAACTTTTGTTTTCCATAATTCTTTTCCGTCGTAATTATCAAGCGCATAGACGTTTCCCGCGCTGTCCTGAATTATAACCGTTCCGTCTTCGACGATTATGTTATTCTTAACAGTATTTTCGGTCTTATATGTCCATGCCACCGCACCGTTTGCCGCCGAAAGGCATGTAACCCCGCAGTTTATCGGGTATGAATCGTCAACTGTGCCGGCGTAAACGAATCCGTCCTTTAATACGGTATCACAGAACAGAACCCTGCCCTCAAGCTGCGTCGTCCAAACGGCGGATTCAACCGCGTCGGGATTCGAATTAAATTTATAATAAGCCATATCGGCCCTAACCGCGCCGTCTGCCGAAATATTTATAATTCTTAATCCGCTGACGGACGAATCAATACCTCCGCAGTCCGGGCGCGCGGTGCTGATATTAACCACGCCGTCGTTTTCCTCGATATAATTATGATGATAATGACCGAAAACCCACGCGATAAGATTATGCTTTTTTAAGTCAAGATCTTTTCTGTCAAACGATATTACATAATCGTCCGACGGAGGGTCGGTATGATTAAACATTACGACTTTCATATTTTCGTTGGTATTTTTAAGGTCGTTTTCGAGCCATCTCCAGCGGTCGTTTTTGTTATATCCCGATTTATAATCCCCGCCCGTCTGAAACGGAGTGACGACATAGTGAACGTTGCCGACCTCAAACGAGTACCACACGGGGCCGTATATGCTCTCAAAAAATTCCTCACCGTACTTTCCCTCGACATAGTCGTGGTTGCCGATTATGTAGCGGACGGGAACGCCCATGTTTTTGCTGTTCATACCCTCGATATGCTTTTTAAGTCCGTCAACGTAGCAGATATCGCCCGTGTGAATCAAAAACGCGGGATTCTTTTCATTTATTGTATCTTTAACAAAGTCAATCCACTCGCCTACGCCCTTTTCGCCGATTTCGGTATCGGATATCTGAATAAAGCTGTGCGCCTGTCCCTTTTCTATATTCGACTTTTCGAGCGTAAAATCATAGCCCTCGCTCTTGTCTTTATCGACCGGAATATAGTAATTCTCCGTCGTATAGCCCGCGGGAACGGTGACGGTGATAAATCTCGTTTTTCTGTACCCCTTTAATTTGAACGCGCCGTTTTCGTCCGTCTTTACAACGTTTCTGCCGTCGGACACGCTGACGCCGGACATGGGTTTGCCGTCATTGGTAACCGTACCCGAATAGCCTTTTCCGGGCATGAATATCACGCCGAGAACAACAGCCGCCGTAACAGCCGCAAGAGCGGGGATTATAATAAGAAGTTTCTTTTTCATAAATTTATAACTCCTGAATAAAACATACAGGCATTACGCCGTCTTAATGTTGATTATACACAAAAAGTTTAATAAAATCAACGATTTATTAATTTTTGACGGATTAATTTTATTTATATCGGTTAATACTACATTTAAGCCCGGTACATAATTTTTCGGGGGCTTGAAAATGCAGTATAACAAAGTCGAAATATGCGGAGTGGACACGTCAAAATTAAAAGTAATGAGCGAAAAAGAGAAAATGGAATTACTGAAAAAGGCGCAGGCGGGCGATAAAAAGGCGTGCGACGACCTCGTAAAGGGAAACTTAAAACTTGTGTTAAGCGTGGTTCAGCGTTTTTCAAACCGCGGAGAAAATCCCGAGGATCTTTTTCAGGTCGGCGTTATCGGACTTATAAAAGCGATAAGAAATTTTGACACGTCGCTGGACGTTCGTTTTTCCACATATTCGTGTCCTATGATAATCGGCGAAATACGGCGGTATTTAAGAGACAACAACGCCGTCAGGGTCAGCCGTTCAATGCGCGACACGGCATATCACGCCATGCAGGTCAAGGAAAAAATACAGAATAAATATCACAGAGAGGCGACAGTCGACGAAATAGCAAAGGAACTCGATTTGCCCAGAGAAAACGTCGTAATCGCCCTCGAAGCAATAGTCGATCCGGTATCGCTTTTCGAGCCTATATATTCAGACAACGGCGACGCTGTATACGTAATGGATCAGGTCGGCGACTCGACGACGGATTCCGACTGGATAGACGAAATAGTAATACGAGAATCGCTTAAAAATTTAAACGACAGAGAGAAAAAGATAATGAACATGCGTTTTATGAAAGGTATGACGCAAATGGAGGTTGCAAGCGAAATCGGCATATCGCAGGCGCAGGTGTCAAGACTTGAAAAATCGGTTATAAACAGAATTAAAAATCCGGGATAATCGCATTTCATTCTGAATAAATATTACTCTGTAAGGGGTGATACAATGCAGTGTTCAATCAGCGAACTTTGTCAAAAGGACGTTATAAACACATGCGACGGTATTAAAATCGGATGCGTCGACGACGTAAAGGTCGACTGTACGACGGGTAAAATCGTCGCGCTGATAATCTCCGGAAAAAACGGATTTTTCGGTATGGGAAAAAGCGACGATCTCTGTATAGAATGGGATTGCATAGAGGTTATAGGAAGCGATACGATACTCGTAAAATGCGCGGACTACCACCCTCCGTGCAAGAAAAACAGAACTCCGCTCGACGCGATGTTCAAATAAAAAATACGCGCTTCTTTGCAAAGTTCACCTGCAAAAAAGCGCGTATTTTTCAATTATCGGACTTTACTGCCGTTGTAGTTTCCGGCACATTATAATCAAACGGCAGATTGTGTTCGGGCGCATTCTCATCTAATCCGAAATACTCCAGCGCGTGTTTACGGCTGTTTTCGTGCAAATCCGAACTTGCGGAGTCGGACATATACAAAACCCGAGCCCACAGCGAAACGGGGAATATTCTTTTTATACTGTCCGAGTACAATGAGCCGTCACTCGGGGTTTCGTATGATTTTAAGACATACGGAGCGTTTGCCGACGACGGATTTTTAAACGTCATTGCAACAGGAGAAAACGAACGGTGACGAAACATTATCGCACTCGTATACGTTTTCATTCATCAAAACGGCGGTACCGACTTTTCTTTTAAGCATAAAATAACTTATGACGGAGTAAATCAAAATTCCGACCGCGCCTGTAATCCAAATGTATGAGAATATATCCGTAACCGCGGCAGTGTTTACGGAAGATAAGACAGAGGATTCCGTAATTTTATCCGCCGCGATATCGACCGGGGATATCCCGGAATTAATTACGACAGAACCGCCGGCAGAACCCCCCTGAGCTATTACCTGCGAACTCGGAACAAGACTTACAGAACTGCCGGGCAGATTAGGACATACAAGCCTGACGGCGACTATTCCCCATAGCACGATTCTGAATTTTTTCGGCATTTTTTTAAAAACAAGCCTTATGAGCATAACGGCAAGTATAAGCCACACCGCGCTGAGACTCATATTGAGTACATAAACAAAAATATCGGAAATCACTGTTTTTCCCTCCTGTATTTGTCTATTAACCCCTGAATTTCATCAACTTCATCATCAGACAGCCTGCTGTGCTTAGTGAACGATGCAACAAATGCCGGCAGAGACCCCTCAAAAGTGCGCTCAACCATTTCGTCGATTTCGGCTGCCTGAGCCTCGTCCTTGCTGATAAGTGAAGTAACAACGCTGTTTTCATTTTTCACAACCCCGCGCTGGGACAGCCGTTTTATCACGGTGTACGTGGTCGTCGGCTTCCATCCGAGTTTTTCCGAGCAAAGACGTACAAGCTCACTGCTTTTTATCGGTTCGTGTTCCCATAGTATCAAACAAAACCTGTATTCGCTTTCAAAAATTTTGGGCGTTTCCATATATAAAAACCTCCTCTAATGCGTTAGAGCTATTTTTAGTCTAACACGTTAGAGCAAATTTGTCAAGAAAAATTGCCGTAATTAATGCAAAAATTACGGCAAATAAAATTATAAAGCATAAACAAATTATGTAGGGGAAGACATTGT
>DJEG01000046.1:0-952 GCA_002431305.1 Ruminococcaceae bacterium UBA5904
GCGGATGAAATTCAGACCCCATCGGGAAAACAACGCTGGCAGAACAGTACAGCGGAGAGCATTCTCCAAAATGAGAAGTACAAGGGGGCAGCACTCCTTCAAAAATACTTCACGGTCGATTTTCTCACAAAAAAGAAAAAGGTCTTTCGCAAGAGGTCTTGAGCGGTCTTGCAGACATCGGCAGAAGCCACCTGAGTGCAATCGAAAGAGGCGAGCGAAAACCTACGCTTGAGACGCTTTATAAGATTTGTACTGCAATGAACATAAAAATGAGCACGGTAATTATGAAACTTGAAGAAAATTTATAAAAATGACAAAGTGCAGTAATATACACAAAATAAAAACAAAAAAAATATTATGATAAAATATTTTATTTTTTATTTTAAGTTAAAACCCTCTGTAATTCATATTCTCAGTTGCAACATGCGCGATGTTGTGCTATATTAAACTAAACATAACATTATTCGGAGGTTTCTTATGGCTTCGGGACTGCCGACTGCATTAAGGCACATAAAAGACAATCAAAAACCGCTTCGTTTCAATTCCGACGGAAAGTTTAGGATTCTTCATCTTACGGATATTCACGAAGTTCCGCTTCCGCCCGAAAACGAGGATAAAATCGATCACGGTGTCGAACGCGGAAAAAGCCGTCAGTCGATGAACGTAATAAATAAATGCATAGAGCTTGCAAAGCCCGACCTTGTCGTTTTCGGCGGGGACAACATAAGCGGATTCCCCGACGGGTGTAAATATGAACACATGAGAAATACGATACATCGTATTGTCGAACCGGTTAGTGAGAAAAACATCCCGCTCGCCGTAATATTCGGCAATCACGACTCCGAAATGCTCGGCAGATTTCCGTTCACGCACCGCGAAATGCAGTTGATGATTTTTGCAGAATACGACAATTTGAGAACATCAATGAACGACGAGGACGTTTTCGGCTGCG
>DJEG01000046.1:996-7494 GCA_002431305.1 Ruminococcaceae bacterium UBA5904
ACGTTTTCGGCTGCGCGAGCTGTTCGATTCCGATTCTTCACTCCGATTCGGATAAAATCGCGTGGAATATATGGTGTATAGATTCAAACGACTACATAAGACAGCCCGATTATTCCCGTCCCGTCGATCTCGGTTACGACTATGTTCACGAGGATCAGATTGCATGGAGAGAGCGCGTATATAATAAATTAAAAGAACAAAACGGCGGAAAAACCGTCCCTTCGCTCTTATTCCAGCACATCCCGCTTTTACAGCTTTACGACCTGTTTGAGGAAATTGAATCCGACGAGCCGGGCGCGATAAAACAGTTCGGAAAATATTACAGAGTTCCCTCCTCTGCTTTTGTTTCGGGAGCATTGAGAGAAGCCCCATGTCCTACGCCCGAACGCAGAGACGAATTTGAAAGCTGGGTTAAAACGGGCGATATCGCCGCCGCGTTTTTCGGTCACGACCACCCCAACGACTTCACCGCGAGAATAAACGGAATCGACCTCGTTCAGACCATGGGCGTAAGATACTACGCCGACGCGAAAACCCAGGGAGGCAGACTCATAGTCATAGACGAAAACGAACCCGGCGAATACGAGACAACATCGTATCAGATTGATAGACTGCCGGAATAATATAACGGAGGACATTAAAATGTCAACAGGATTACCTACTGCTCACAGACATATAAAAGACAACCAAAAACCGCTCCGTTTCAATTCGGACGGAAAATTCAGGATTCTTCACCTTACCGATATTCACGAGGTAGACCCTGCAATGGACGACGACGAAGATCCGGAAATTCCTAAAAGAAGAAGCGAAGAAACCGTAAACGTCATAAAAAGATGCGTCGAGCTGGCAAAGCCCGATCTCGTCGTTTTCGGCGGTGATAACATAAGCGGTTACTGGGAAGAATTTACGTACGAATACATGCGCGCGACGATAAAAAAAATCATAGCCCCCATTGCGGAGAAGAATATTCCCCTTGCGATAGTTTTCGGAAATCACGACGCGGAGAGCGCGTACATGAACCCGTTTATGCAAAGGGAAAATCAAATCTGTGTTTACAGCGAGTACGATAATTTCAGAAGTTCAATGAACGACGAAGACGTTTTCGGCTGCGCGAACTGCTCACTGACTGTTCTTCATTCGGATTCGGATAAAATCGCGTGGAACATATGGTGCGTCGATTCAAACGACTATATAAGACAGCCCGATTACTCCCGCCCCGCCGACCTCGGCTACGACTACGTTCACGAAGATCAGATTGCATGGCGCGAGCGAACGGCACTTAAATTAAGAGAGCAAAACGGCGGAAAGAACGTTCCGTCGATACTGTTTCAGCACATCCCCGTTTTACAGGAATACGACCGTTTTGAAGAGGTTTCAAAAGGAACCGACGGCGCGTTTGAAAAGAACGGAAAGTATTTTAAAATACCCGACGGCGTTTTTTCGTCCGGAAGTCTCAATGAAGCTCCCTGTCCGACAAACGAACGCAGGGACGAATTCGAAAGCTGGGTCAGAACAGGTGATATCGTTGCTGCATTTTTCGGTCACGACCACGTAAACGATTTTACCGAAAATGTCGAGGGCATCGACCTTGTTCAGACGATAGGCGCGGGCTACCATACGTACGGAGACGCGCGCGGCGGCAGACTTATAATTCTTGACGAAAACATACCGGACAGCTACGAAACCGAAATTTACCGCATAGACAGAATCACCGACGGAGAAATATAAATTTAAACACATACAAAAACGTATAACATTTATCGTTTTTAATATATCAAAAGGAGCGAATTAAATTGAAAGATAAAATCAAAGTTGCAATTATAGGCTGCGGAAATATCGCAAATTCCGCGCACATTCCCGCATACATGGCTTCGGACAACGCTGAAATCAAGTATTTCTGCGATATTCTCCATGACCGCGCGGATAAGGCAGTAGAAAAATACGGATGCGGTAAAGCGGTTTACGACTATCATGAAATTCTCGACGACCCCGAGCTTGACGCTGTTTCCGTATGTACACACAACGATTTTCATTCGATTATTTCTATCGACTTTATGCGCCACGGAAAGGACGTTCTGTGCGAAAAACCCGCCGCGAGGATACTCTCCGAAGCTCTCGAAATGGAAAAGGTTTCGTACGAAACAGGCAAGTCGCTTTCAATCGGCGTATGCAACCGTTATGCAAATTCTGTAAACCGCATTAAGAAAATGATAGCAGACGGCATGCTCGGCGAAATTTATCACGTTTACGCTTCATTCAGAGCGTACCGTTCGATTCCCGGACTCGGCGGAGACTTTACGACTAAAGCCGTTTCGGGCGGAGGAACGCTTATAGACTGGGGCGTTCACTATCTCGACCTTATCATGTATTGCTTAAACGACCCCAAGGTTCTCTCCTGTGACGGCGAGGCGTTCTGCAAGCTCGGCAAAGACATGAAGAACTACGTAACGACCTCAATGTGGGCAAAAGATTCGTCGGACATTGAACACGGAACATACGACGTTGACGATTCTGTTGTCGGAATAGTAAGAACCGACGGCGCGGTAATCAGCTTTAACGGCGCGTGGGCGCAGAATATCGGAGTCGATGAGGAAAAATATATCGACTTCATGGGCACAAAGGGCGGAATCCGCCTCATGTACTGCGGTAACTTCACGTATTACACAAACAAGGACGGCGCACTTTACGAGGTTACGCCTACGTATGAGATGAACGATATGCACCGCGACGAGGTTCTCGACTTTATAGAAGCAGTACGCGATGGCAGAAGAACGAGAAACGACATCAAATACGCTGTAGGAACGTCGAAAATCATGCAGGCACTCTACGATTCTTCGGATAAACATTCGGAGTTTAAATTCTAAAATAAATATATAAAATCGGCTCCGCTCTCTCAATGAGGGCGGAGCATTTTCATACTATTCTTTACTTATTTCGTTTTTATTTCTACGAGAACCGCGTCTTTCACATCAAAATAATCGTCAGTATTATTTCCGAGACCCGCCGATTTCCACGCCTGACCGAACGAAATATTCTTTATATTGCTTAAATATACAAACGTCGAGTTAACATCGGAGTTCGGTATCTTACCCGAAATCTCCAGCTTATATTTATACGTATAACCGTCCGATGTATAAGTACCGTCGGCGTTTTTAATGTAACTTGTATAGGCGGTAGAATAAATTTCCGTCTCATTCGAACCGTCACCGCGGACGTTGCATCCGGCGAAACCGAATATACACACAACCGCCAATAACAAAAATACAAGTCTTTTCATATCAGTCAACCCTCCGCATAATTCTGTTATATAATGATAATAACATTTATCCGCACCGTTTTTAAGCAAACAAAAACCCCCGCGCTTCTTTATGAAACACGGGGATTATGTTTTACATATAATGTTATTTAACTATCTTGAACGAACGCTCAATAGGCATTGCCTGATAGTTACCGCCGACGGTTACAACCGTTACGGAGTAACGTCCGGGCTCGGTGGGAGGAGTGGTCGTGCTCGAATAGCGTTTCCACTTGCTCGTAAAGCCTGTGTAAAGGTACTTAACGTTGCTCTGCGAGATAGTTACGTCGCCGTCATAGGAAAGTGTAGCCTTGAAATCAAACGCCGCTGCTTCTTCAACGGTAAGTTTTTTATTCTCGGGCATCTCCTGGTTCCATGTAAGGTTAACGCCTTTAAGTCTCATTCTGATGAGAAGTGCGCCTACACCTACGCCGGTCTCATAGTTCTTATTATCCGTAACTGCGATAACAGTGTAGAGACCTGCTCTCGTAGGAACATTAAACGTAACTCTTACATTGTCAGCAACATCGGGAAGCTTATTGATACCCTCAAGTATCTGACCAAGCGTACCTGTGTCTATACGGAGTTTTTCGAGAACTTCGAGAAGCTCGCTTGTGTTAAAGAACTCCTTAAGCTCGCCGACGGTCATGCCGTCCTTGGTCATCTGAGTGAACGATTTTCCGTAGAGTTTTTCAACGATGGGATCAAGTATTTTAAGAACTGCACTGTTCGTAAACTTTGCGGGAAGCAGAAGATTTACGGTAAGCTCCATATCGCTGTTAAGTCCGCCGAAAATAGTATAAATATCGAATTTATCGGCAGGATCGGTAGTAACGAAATTCTCGGGAAGAGAATCGTTTGCGAATATACTTGCCGACTTAACCTTAACCGTAACGGGAGCCTTTGCAACGGAGAGATTTCCCTCTGAGGCAGCCGACGGTCTGTAATCCTCATTACCCTTAAAGGAAATACGGATCTGCTGTTCGCCCGCGCCCATCTGAGGATAGGTAAGATAATTTACGGTACCGCCCTCAATGGGAGCCCACTGCATTACTCCGCCGTCGATTTCGTCATTTATAACGTTCGAAGCATAGTAAACCATTGTAAAGTCGTCAACAGTAAGAGTATCCTTTGAGGGAAGCTCACTGTTCTCCCAGTCTACGAGAGTATCTAGAATAGCCTGCTTCATAACCGACGCGTCCATATTATATACGAACGACGCACCTTCAAGGCATACTATATTACTCTGAATACGGTTATCAACTGTCGTAACCGTAACTTCAACGCTGAACGGCTTATAAAGCGTGTTACCGCCCCACGAAATCTGAACAGTCCATTCTCCGGGACCGAACTTTGTAAATGTACTCGTCCAGTCGGAGGTATCAAGAGGCTGCCAGTTCTTTAATATATCCGTACCGGCGTTATACTTAATAGTAACATCGTCAGCCGTAAGTCCCTCGGGATCTGTCGAAGCAACAACCGCGTCAAAAATTGCCTTTTTCGTTGCTTCATAATTATAAGACTGATCCTTATTGAACTTCATGCCGACTTCATACGGAGCCTCGTTAAGAGTTACAGATGATTGGATACGTCCCTCAACGTTTACGGTAACCTCAACGCTCACGCCGGCATTCTCTCTGTCGCCTGCATACGTAATACGAAGTTTCTGCTCGCCCTCGCCGATGCCGGGGTAAACGAGACCGTTTACCTTACCGCCTGAAAGAGATACCCAGTTTTTACCAAAATCCTTAACCGCACCGGTAGTGGGAGTCGCGTAGTATTCAACCGTAAGGTCATCCGCGGTAAGACCGGCCGGCTCGCTTGAAGCAAGATCGACTACCTTTTCAAATACAGATTTTTCAACAGCCGAATAATCTACCGAAAGATCGTCGTTATATATAAGTTTTAAAGACGGAGCGTCTTTTATTGCGATAACGGAAGTATTCTTGCCGATATCAATGTTGATTTCGGCCTCTGCGGACGAAGCGTAATACGTGTCATTGCCCGAATACTCAACCTTAATCTTCTGCGTGCCGACGCCGATAGCGGGATATTCGAGAAGATTAACCTTACCGCCCGCGATATCGACCCACTCCTTGCCGAGAGAACCGAGGTCGCCCGACTTTGCCGAAGCGTAGTAAGAAATCTTAACGTCGTTTAAAGTAAGAGCCGGAGTCGAATCAACAACGAGAGCGTCAAAAATATTCTGACGAACTGCGTCGTAATTTACGCTCGCGTCCTCATTATAAACAAGTTTTGCCGTTGCGCCGGAAGCGAGAGATATACCCGACGAAAGCTTTGCGGCTTTTGTAAGAGTAACCTCAGAAGACGAGCCTTTAAGACGAATTTTATAAGTTCCGTCCGAGCTGTCCGCAAGCGCGGGATGAGTGTATTTAGTCGTTAAAAGTCCGATCTTTTTTGAGCTTGTAAAACCGAAAATACTTCCCCATGCGTCGTTTTTAAGAAGTCCGTTTTTGCCCGTGCAGTAATACTCCCATTCAAGTCCCTGCAAATCGACGCCCGAAGCGTTCGAAACAAGAGCCTCGCCGAGAAGTCTTTTTACCGTTTCGGCATCCGCGCCCGACGGAATAACCGCCGTGCCGTCCTTAACCACAGCGTTTGACGTCGAATACGAAATAACCGCGGATGAAGACGCCGACGACTTTTTAAACGATAAAGCCGACGAACTTACAACCGCAGGCTGGGCAAGCAACGCGGCGACGAGCGTAACGCTCAGCGCCTTTTTAACAATTTTGCTTTCCATTTATTTCCCCTACCTTTTTTCAACGGATAATGAATTTATAAATAAAAACACTCCGTTTTTTTCTATTAAATATTACTACATTATGAACTCGCTGTCAATAAAAAAAAGCAAAATAAATATTATATTTTTTTATAAACTGTGAATGAAATATTACAAAATTCTTAAATGTAATTTTTTTGTATTACATTTATATATAAGGGACAGTATTTCGGTTTTTACGGCAAGCAAAACACAGATTTTTATTTTTAATATAAAAATTTTATAAAAGTCCTTGACATTTCAAAACCTTTGTGATATCATACTAAACGTTCCGAAGATAAGCGGGTGTAGTTCAATGGTAGAATCCCAGCCTTCCAAGCTGGTCGTGTGGGTTCGATTCCCATCACCCGCTCCATTTTTTTTGACCCAACATGCGTTTGTAGCTCAGGTGGATAGAGCA
>DJEG01000046.1:7521-11677 GCA_002431305.1 Ruminococcaceae bacterium UBA5904
GGATAGAGCAACTGCCTTCTAAGCAGTGGGTCAGGGGTTCGAGTCCCTTCAAGCGCGCCATTTGCGGTGGGTATAGCTCAGTTGGTTAGAGTGCCAGGTTGTGGCCCTGGAGGTCGTCGGTTCGACCCCGACTACCCACCCCAGTTTTTAAAATTTCGCAAATCGTTCCGATTTGCGTTTTTTGTTATAAAGATATAATGTTACGTATTGGGGAGTCGTCAAGCGGTAAGACACAGCACTTTGACTGCTGTATGCGTGGGTTCGAATCCCGCCTCCCCAGCCAGAAAAAAGCGTCCCGACGGACGCTTTTTTAATGATATAAATTCCTCGCAGGCTTTATGAAATATGCTAAAGCGTATGGATTTATTTTATTTCACTTTTTATCTACGATAAAATATTTCATAATCCTTAGGATTATTTCACATTCGGCTTCAGCCGAATATTTCATTAAAAATCAAATTCAAACTTAGCAGTAAACTGAAAGCGAATGTACTTTTCCCCATGAAACAATTCCTATCAATTAAAAAAAATAAATAAAAAAGTATTGACACCCGCGTTTTCGGAAATTATAATATTAACGTATATAATATAAATATGTATAAGGCTTTGACGGGTTTATTCCCGGCTGTGATTTTCAGAGAGAGGACGTCAGGTGCGAGTCCTCATTCAACGCCGTGAAACGCCGACCCTGAGCCCGCCGTGACGAACGGCGCGTTTATCCGCGTTAAGGTTATTACAAGTGGTGCTTGCCGCACAATCCGGGTGGTACCGCCGACTGAATGTCGGTCCCGGGCTGATGTCGGGCAAGCTATTTTTATTTTCCGGAGGTTACTTTATGGAATGGACAGGACTTAACAAATTAAGAGAGAAGTATTTAAGCTTCTTTGAATCAAAGGGGCATTTGAGACTGCCGAGCTTCTCGCTCGTACCGCAGGGCGATAATAGTATTCTGCTTATAAACGCAGGTATGACCCCTATGAAAAAATATTTTACGGGCGAAATCACTCCGCCCCGCAGCCGTGTTACGACTTGTCAGAAGTGTATCCGTACGCCTGACATTGAAAACGTCGGCAAGACGGCAAGACACGGAACTTTCTTTGAAATGCTCGGAAATTTCTCCTTCGGCGACTATTTTAAACGCGAGGCAACGGCATGGGCATGGGAGTTTTTCACCGAGGTCCTTAAAATGCCCAAGGACAAGCTTTATATAAGCGTTTATCTTGACGACGACGAAGCGTACGATATTTGGACTAAGGAAGTCGGCGTTGCGCCTGACCATATGGTTCGTTTCGGAAAGGAAGATAACTTCTGGGAACACGGCGCAGGTCCCTGCGGTCCGTGTTCGGAAATTTACTTTGACCGCGGTCCCGAGAAGGGATGCGGAAAACCCGACTGCAAGGTAGGATGCGAGTGCGACAGATACGTTGAAGTCTGGAACCTTGTTTTCACGCAGTTCGAAAACGACGGAAACGGCAACTATACCCGCCTTGCCCATCCTAATATAGATACCGGCATGGGTCTTGAAAGACTCGCATGCATTATGCAGGGCGTTGACAACCTGTTCGAGGTTGACACGATTCAGAATATTATGAAGCACATAATGCGTATCGCGGGTATTAATTATCACGACGACCCCGAAAAAGACGTTTCGTTAAGAGTTATAACCGACCACATCAGAAGCACGACGTTCATGATAGGCGACGGCGTTCTCCCCTCGAATGTAGGCAGAGGCTACGTTTTAAGAAGACTGTTAAGACGTGCAGCCCGCCACGGCAGACTTATAGGCATTGACAGACCGTTCCTTGCTGAAGTCTGCGAGACCGTTATACACGAAAACGAAAACGCATATCCCAATCTCAAAGAAAAAAAGGATTATATAATAAAAGTTATTTCAATGGAGGAAGAGAGCTTCTCGAAAACTATTGATTCGGGACTTAAAATGCTCTCTGACATGATAGCCGGCTCCGATTCAAAAGTTCTTCCGGGCGCGGACGCATTCAAATTACAGGACACTTACGGCTTCCCCATCGACCTTACGAAAGAAATTCTCGCCGAAAGCGGTATGACCGTCGACGAGGACGCGTTTAAAAAGCTTGTCGCCGACGCAAAAGTCATGGCGAGAAACGCGAGAAAAGACGCGGGAGCCGACGCATGGAAGAATTCCGCAGCTTCGCTCAAAGACATCGAAAAGACCGAATTCACAGGCTACGAAACGCTTACGCAGGAGGGCAAAATTCTCGCCCTGCTCGTTGACGGAGAGAGAAAGGATTTCATCGAAAACGGCGCGGACGCAATGCTCGTTCTCGATAAGACGTCATTCTACGCGGAAAGCGGAGGACAGGTCGGCGATACGGGCGTTATCACCGTCGGCGACAGCGTATTTACCGTTAACAATACTACAAAAACTCCCGACGGCGTATTCGTTCATTTCGGAACGCTCACCTCGGGCGAGGATATCAAACTCGGCGATACCGCAACGGCAAAGGTCGACGAGGAAAAACGCAAAGCTATAATGAGGAACCACACCGCGGCGCATCTTCTTCAGGCGGCTTTGAGAAAAGAACTCGGAACGCACGTCGAACAGGCGGGACAGCTTGTAAATTCCGATTACGTAAGATTCGACTTCACTCACTTCTCCGCTCTCACGGGCGAGGAGCTTAAAAAAGTCGAGGACGACGTAAACGACGTTATTCTCTCCGCTTTAAAAGTTACGACCGCCGAAATGCCTATTGAAGAAGCAAAGAAAATGGGCGCAATGGCTCTGTTCGGGGAGAAGTACGGCAATATCGTAAGAGTAGTAAAGGCGGGAGATTTCTCGACCGAACTCTGCGGAGGAACTCACGTTTCCGATACCGGCGCGATTGGACTTTTCCGTATCGTTTCCGAATCCTCGGTAGCTTCGGGCGTAAGACGTATAGAAGCCGTCACGGGTAAAAACGTCATTAAATTAATAAGAGAAAAAGAAGAGCTTATTTCTTCCGCTTCATTTGCATTAAAGCTCGGCAATACCTCCGCTCTCGCAGAAAGAGCCGTATCCGTCGCAGCGGAACTAAAAGAAAAAGATAAGGAAATCGAAAAATTAAAAGCCGAAATAGCCGCGAGCAAAACGGGCGATCTCCTCTCAACTGCAGTTGAAGTTAAAGGAGTGAAAGTCGCATGCGTCGACCTCGGAGAGAGTGAAGCTGGCGAAGTACGTTCAGTCATGGATCATGCGAAAACGCTCGGCGAGGACGTAGTCGTTATCGCGGCCGCCGTAAATAAAGAAAAAGGCACTGTTTCGTTCGGATGCACGTGCGGTAAATCCGCCGTTAAATCGGGCGCGCACGCCGGAAATATCGTCAGAGAAATCGCAAAGATTGCGGGCGGTAACGGCGGCGGCAAACCCGACAGCGCAATGGCGGGCGGTAAGGATATCACCAAAGTTTCCGAAGCTCTTTCAAAAGCAGCCGAAATTGTCGGTACGTTTGTAAAATAATCAGCACTTTTAATATATCAGTATAGAAGGAGATGTAAAAAATGGACGACTGCATTTTCTGTAAAATAGTCAAAGGAGAAATTCCCTCGACAAAGGTTTACGAGGACGATACCGTTCTTGCGTTCAGAGACCTGGAGCCTCAGGCTCCCCAGCACATTCTGATTATCCCCAAGGAGCATATAGCCTCCGCCGCCGAAATCACGGACAAAAACAGCGCGGTTGTAGCTCACATATTCGAGACCGCAGCGAAAATTGCCCATGATCTCGGATTTGCCGACGGATTCAGAGTCGTAAACAACTGCGGAGACAGCGCGGGACAGAGCGTAAAGCACCTGCATTTCCACGTTCTCGCCGGCAGAGACTTTACATGGCCTCCGGGCTGATAATCTATAATAGGTAACAATACAAATAGGAGGGACAGACTATGATAAGACCGTTTTTCGTATTCGGGCTTACGGAGTTTCTGTCCCTTCTTTTGTTCAGATTCGCCGGCATTAAAACTTCCGTAATAACGGGTGCGGTTTCGCTTTTTGCATACGTATTCTTAATACTGTATAAAAAAAATTTCAAAATAAAGATTTATCTGAAAAGCATATCCGCGTTCGTTTTAATTTCGGCAATATTATTTTCCGGGAAATATTACTGCGTTCAAATACCTGCAGAGTCCCTTGCCGACGAATC
>DJEG01000103.1:0-4308 GCA_002431305.1 Ruminococcaceae bacterium UBA5904
GCGCAGAACATCGACGCGATTTTTTTAAGCGACTCCTTTGCGTACTTTACCGCGCCCTTTACCCTCTGCGCCTGTTTATCGTCGGCGTGACCTCTCGGCGCCGTGCCGACTCTCGGCAGGGATGCTTTGTTTATCTCTCCGGCGGTTTCGTCCCAGCAGTCCGAGTCGGTTATCTCGATAAGAGAGTCGAATACGTCCAGAATATTTATAAGCCCGGCGCCGTACGCTTTTGAAAACATTTCGTCGTTTGCTATCGAATCGTATGCGGATTTTAATACGTTTTTGCACGCGGTGAATCCGTCGCGTGCGTATTCTTTTATTATGCTCTGCCATTTTTTCGTTCCGTCCGTACCCGAATACATATTTTTGACCGATTCTATGTATTTTTCGGGGAACGGGTAGGAGAGCGAGTTTTCGTACAGTTCGAGAATTCTCGCGCACAGCTCGGAATCGCTGTTTGCAGAGCCGGTTGTGTATATGAGCGAATGATAAATTTCCTTTTCGCTTTCCTCGTCCATGACGCGGTTCATAGCCTCGGCGCTCATGTTTTTCTTATCCGAATCGTCTAAAACGGTGAAGTCGGGTTCAACCCCCAGTTCGTGGTAGTTTTCCCTTACGAGTTTAATGCAGAATGAGTCCATGGTGCATATTGTCGCCTCGGGGAGCTTCATTCTGATTTCGGAATAAAACGCGTTGTCGGGGTGGGCGCAGATAAGGTCGTTTACGGCTGACGAAATACGTTCGCGCATTTCCGCCGCCGCCGCGTTCGTAAACGTTACCGCGAGCAGTTCGCTCGGATGAACGGGGTCGTTTTCGTCGGTTAATAGTCCTATGATTCTCTCGACGAGGACGGCGGTTTTGCCCGAACCCGCCGCCGCCGAGAGCAGAAGCGTTCCGCTGCGGGCATTTATCGCGTCGGACTGTTCCTTTGTCCATTTTTTATCTGCCGCCATTTTTCTCATCCTCCCCGAAAAGCCAGCTTTCGTCCGTTCCTATGATGTTTTCGTCCCCTCCGTCCTCACGGCAGCAAACCGCGCGGTAGTCGCAGAATTCGCATGTACGTTCGTACGGATGCGAGAGTGTGGGTTTTATCTCGATATCCCCCGCATGAAGTTCCTCGGCTGTTTTTATAACGGCTTCATCCACGGCTTCTTTTAATTTTATAAATTTATCGTAAGTCAGCGCGTAATTTCCGGGCTTGCCGTTTTTAATTATTTTATTTGAAAGAAAAACGCCCGTGCCCGACGAATCCATGCCCGATATAACGCGTTCGTCGCAGAGGATTACGCCGTTCATTCTGCCGTTGTTGATTCTCGTTTCGTCGATTTTATCCTGTCCGGCGTTTCGACCCAGCGAGATATCGCCCAGTTTTGCCGGCAGGTACAGCACGCCCGCGGGGACGACGTTTCCGTACCTGTCGCCTCCGTTCTGCCACAGGCACATTAAGTATATGAGCATCTGTAAATTGAGTCCGTACGGCACGTCGGAGAGTTTGAAATCCTTTCCGCCGGTTTTGTAGTCGATTACGCGAACGAACGATTCATCGTCCGTCTTCATTACGTCAACTCTGTCGACGATTCCGTGAAGCGAAATTGTTCCGCCTCCGGGCAGGGCGAGCGTGTACTCCCTTACCTCGCCGTCTTTTCCTATATTCAATTCGACGTCAGCCGTTTCGAATTCGCACATGGAAAACTCCGCGATAAGCCGTCTTAAAATAACGTCGATTGTCTCCTCGATTCGTCTTAATCTGTAGTCAAGCCGTGTGTCTGACTCACCGCTCATCTGAGTCAAAACGTATTCGCCGGCGTATTTTTTAATTTCCGCACGGCGTTCGTTTTCGTCCATTTTTATAAGCTCTTTGTTCGTATGGAATCTGAACATGTTTTCGAGCACGTAATGCACGACGAGACCGTGAACCGCGGAGTTTAGCTCCGCTTTTTTCAGCGCTTTAACGCGCAGTCCGAATTTGCAGAAGTATCTGAACGGGCACTTGTGATAGTCCTCGATTGCGCTGGGCGAGAGGTACATGTCTTTTCCGAACAGGTTTTCCGCGTTTTCTCTTTTCTCTATTTTCGCCGTCTGCCTGTGCGAAGCGCGCTCGAGCGCGAGAACGTTTCCTTTGAAATTATCGTTTTTCTTTATGAATTCTCTTACCGCCGCCGCCTCGCTCGTTTCGACGGTAAAGTTAGCCGCCGCCGTCTCAAACGCCGATATGTATGTTTCCGTTCTCTCGAGCGGGGACAGTTCAACGGTTTGGGTTTGGGCGCATTCGGGGACGATTCGTTTGATTTCTCTGAATATTTCCGATTCGCCCGCGTCGGCTCCCGTCATATCGGAGCTCGGACACGAGACGAAAAGCATGTCCGACGGCGTCGAAACACAGCGGTAAACGAGGTATCTTTCTTTTGAAGTGAAGACCTCGCCGTCCTCGTAAAGTTCTATGCTGTTCTTTTTAAGCGCACGCCTCTCTGAGCCTGTGAGAACGAAGCTCGCCGAGTTGTTCTGAGGAAAAACGCCCTCGTTCGCGCCCGCTATGAATGCGACTTTTATATTTTCGATTCTTATTCTCAGCGCGTCGCCGACGGTAACCCTGTCCTTTTCGCGCGGGATGTCGCCGGTTTCGGCTTTGTCGGTGAATACTTTAAAAAGCTCGTAAAACCTTTTGGGACTTACTTTTCTGTCAGAAAGGGCATTGCTGAACGAATCGAGCAGAGCCATAAAATCGTCCCAAACGCGCTCGCTTCTCAGCGCCAAATCTTCGCGCCGATTCAGACAGAGTTTCTTTGCGGTTTTGAGCATATTTTTATCCGCCGACGAGTAAATAAGAAAATCGTAAAGCGCCTTAATGTAATCGTTTGCGGATTCCGACGATTCCATATCGTTTTTTAATTTAATAATCGGAGAGACGATTTTTCTGCGCGAGGCGTTTAATTTATCAAGGCGTTTTTTTACCCTGTCGTTCATTTCGAATCCGTATCCGTCCGGGTGCCTCGTCCAGTCGGAAAGCCACTGCGCGGGCGAAATGTCCCAAACGACGGTGTAGTTCTCGATGTCTGCTGTTTCGCTCTCGGTCAAATCGGTATGAAGCGACGTTTTTAAACATTTTAATATATGCTCCGTGTCGAAATTTCTGACGGCGCAGTACAGTGCGCCGTCGGCAAGGCGCACGAGAGGTTCGTTTTTCATAAGTGAGGTTTCGTCCTCGAAGAATCTGACTCCGTATTTTTTAAACTGAGCGGGGAAGTATTTTGAGAATTTTTCGCCCCTGCCGATTACGGCAAAGTCGGAATAACGGTACCCGTTTTCCCTGACGAGTCTGCGGATTGTACACGAAATAAACGAAGCCTCGTCAGCGGGGTCCTTTGCCCTGCACAGCGTAACGCGGTTTGTTCTGCCGTTGAATGTTTCGGGAACGGGTGAGTATATATTATTCGACAGAATTTTTAATTCGTCCGCCTTTTTTACTTCATATTCGCATTTTTCGGCGGAGATTTTAACGTTAAGCCTTTTTGCCGTCGATTTTAATCTGTTGACGGTGCCGAACGTATAGTAAAAAACGTCCGTTACGTTCTTTTTGCCCGAAACGGCGTCACAGCACACTGCAATGTAAACGTCACGGCACTTCTGCATGAGCGCGGAAATGAGCGTGTACTCCTGCGCGGTGTAACCGCTGAATCCGTCGATGAAAACCGTCTTATTATTTAAAATATCCGTATTGAGAACCGCCTCGGCGCACAGCGTAAGTTCGTCCGAAGCGTCTGAAAAACGTTCTGAGAGTATAGCGTTATAGGCGGAAAAAATCAGGTTTAATTCCTCCGCCTTCTTTTCGAGAATTTCGTTTCCCGTCTTAATGCACGCGTTTTTAAGTTCGTCCGGTTTTACTCCGCACTGGGCGAATTCGTCGGCGGCGCCGAGCAGTCCGCCCACGGCGTTTCCCGTTGTGCACCGCGAGAAAATATCGAGCGAATCGCCCACGCTCTCGACTGCCGTGCTCATAATAACCCTCCGGCTGTTTTCGTCGGCGGCGGGCTTGCGGTCGGGGTAAAATGTGTCCGTGATTTTTTTTGCAAGCCTCTTGAAGCTGAGGACGTCGGCTCTGTCCGTTTTGTCCGCGCCGACGAGCGAGAGAATATCGCTCTCGCTTCTGAAGGAATCCTGCTCGGGGGTTATGAATAAAATATCGCCCGAACCCGAGAGAATCATCTGGGCGATTATATTTTTAATTTTGTATGTCTTTCCGCTTCCGGCTTTGCCGTAGATAATTTTAAGCATAACATTATCACCGAATTTATTATAAGGCATAAACAA
>DJEG01000103.1:4424-6234 GCA_002431305.1 Ruminococcaceae bacterium UBA5904
TATGAAATTTCCGGGTTTCCGAAAGCAAAAGCATATTTAAAATTTCCTGCCTTTACCTCGGGAAGACAATGTCTTCCCCTACATAAAGAATGTTTACGCTTAAAAAATAAACTATTGTTTACATATTTAATATTTTTTTCGTCTGTTCGTGTTTTTCGTGTTTTAACAAAAGCGTATACGAATTTTCCTCGCCCTTGTCGGTTTTCAGTGTGAGCGTGATTTCGTCCGAGTCCGATTCCGGCAGTATCATTCTGAGAGTCGGCCCGATTTTATTCGTGCGCTCCTTAACTTCGCCCGAATTCCATGTAAGCAGTTCATACGTTTCGTTTCCTACCGTGAGATACGCCGTGATTTTTCTCTGAACGCATTCGTTCGAATCGTTTAAAAGCCATATTTCCGACGAGAATATTTCGCCCTCTTTAAAGTCGAATTTCGGAATTCTCGCGCTGGCAAGCACGCTTCTGAGCGAATCCCTCACCGCATAGTACGCGGGTTTCTTTTTAAACGGATATTCCATAAGCGAATTATTCGCCGCCGTAATCCACGGTTCGTTAAAGCACCAGTTTATTGCCATCGAGCAGTATGGCCACTGTCTGCGGGCTTCCTCGAACGCCCCCTTATATCCGACTGCCTGCATTTTCTGTGTGCGTTTTACCGCCGTTTCGACATTTCCGACTTCGCCGAAATAATATTCGAGCGTTTCGGGACTGCTCCAGCGCGATTCTCCCCAGGCTCCGAACGCGTGATGATGAACCCAGGATTTTGTCGGGGAGAGCGATTCAATCTCTTCGGGCGGAATTATTTTTTTAAGATTCTCAATACTCGAAATCGACGGCACGCCGAACTCGCTGTACGCGGTGCATTTTGAATTATTGAACACCTCGAACACGTCTTTTCCGTCGTCGTATCTGAAAAGATATCCGCCGTGCCCCATTCCCGCAATAGGAGAGGTCATCATAAACGGTCTTGACTCGTCGAGTTCATAGCATATCGAGTTTAATAATCTCAGCGGTTTCGACTGGTCGTCCATTCCGCTCCAGTCGTTGAAAAGCTCGTTGCCCCCGCACCAGAACGCAAGGCTTGCATGCGTTCGGAGTTTCTTTATAACCGAGCGCGCCTCCCTGTTTAAAACCTCGAGGTAATGTCTGTCGTCGGGGTAGTTGTTGCACGCGAGCATGAACTCCTGCCATACGAGAATTCCGTACTCGTCGCATGCGGAATAAAACGAGTCTTTCGTAATGCCCGAACCGCCCCATACTCTTATGATATTCATGTTTGCTTCGTACGCTGATTTAACCGTTTCAATGAGTGTTTCGTCCGTCGTGTTTCCGACGAACAGCTCCGAATTTACGTAGTTTGAGCCCTTTGCGAATATTCTCCTGCCGTTTAATTCAATTGTAATCGGCGCAGGGTAACGGCTTTTGGGAAACTCGGTGAGTACCTGTGCGCCCTCGTTTTTTACAAGCCTCAGCGTTTTGAATCCTATTTTTCCCGTTCTTTCGTCCGTACGGCTTTTTGCTGTCCACGTGTAGAGATACGCTTCGCCCTGACCCGCGCACCACCACAGATTTACGTCGTTTAATGTAAATTCGTTGTTTTTTGACTCGTAAACGGTTTTTCCGTCCGCGTCTTTTAATGTATATAAAACTTCATCTTTGCACTCCGTTTCAAAGCGCACTTTTGCCGTACGGGTATTAACGTCGAGCGTGTAAAACGGCTCGCACGACTCTATAAAATATTCGTCCCTCGTCTCAATGTAAGAATCGAGCCACATGCCCGATATGAGCAGTCTCGGGTTCCAGTCCCAGCC
>DJEG01000103.1:6381-14026 GCA_002431305.1 Ruminococcaceae bacterium UBA5904
CCGTCGTTAATATGACTCATTAGTTCTAATGAGACTGGTGTGTACATGCCCTCGTTTTCGTAAATTTTTTCCCCGTTCATATACACGGCGTACGAATAATCTATGCCCTCGGCGATGAAAAACGCGCGTTCGTTTTCTCTTTTATTAAATTCGGCAAAACAGCGGTATTCCCATGTGAAATTCTCAGTCTGTCTTAAAATCTCCGAATTATCCGAGTACATTATATCCCCGGCGTTTATGTATTTAAGATAATCTTTCTGCACGTTTCCGGGTACGGCTGCATGAAACCACTCCGTTTTTGAGTTATCGGGCTTTACCGCGCGGGCTTCCCACTGCTGATGATAGCGCATATCGAGCTCTCCTTGTGTTTTATGAATTTATTTTATAATAAATCGCGGTATTCGTCAACAATAAAACCGTCCCGAATAAAAATACGGAACGGTTTTTTGTACTATGCATTATGTAATCAATCGTTGTCTTCGCCGGCGAACTTGATTATTGTGTTGAGGATAATTTCGTAGCCTGTTTTGATTGTTTCGGGAACGAGCCTGTCATAGCTGTCGCGTCTGTTGTGGTAGTAGTCTGCGGGCGCGGGATCCATAGCTGCGAGAGTCGCCGCCCTGATGCCGGCCTGAGCATAAGCCGCCGCGTCGGACGAGCCGAAGAATACGTTTGCATACTTGAGATTTTCGTGACCCATTTCAGCCGCAGCCTCTCTGACTATCGAGCAAAGCTCCTGGTCAAGCTTAACCGTTCCGGACATGTCCTTATTGTAAACGTTAAGATCCTTAAGGTCGGTGAGCGTGTCTACGCAGAGAACAACTGTCTCAACGTTCGGGTCGGTAAGCTCGTCATGATGCGCCTTTGCATAAGCCTTTGCGCCTCTGAGTCCCGCTTCCTCGCCGTCGGTTATCATGCAGACAACCTCTGTGTTTTCGAATTTAAGATCCATTTCGTCGAGCATTTTAAGCGCGCAGACAGCCGCTAGAGTACCCGTAAGGTTGTCGTTCGCACCGGGGGAGAGGATTCTGAAGTTAATGAATCTGTTGAGCAGAAACATGCCTATGAGTGTAAGAGCGTGAACGGGGAACGCAGTATCGGTGATGAATTCTGCAAGTTTGCCCTTTTTGCCCGAAGCCGAGAGAACCGCAGAAGTTGACGAGAGAACAGCGGAGATTATTGCGGTGACAATCGACGTGCCCATGAACGGAGCCATGAGTTTACCCTTGCCGTAGTAAATATGTCTCCACTCGTACGCGGTGTCGATATGTCCGCTTATTATAATGCGCTTTTTGGTCTCGCCCTTTGCCTTGCGGACTGCAATCATGTTGCTTCCGTCTGCTTTGGGATAGAATTTATCGAGCAGCTCTCTGTAAAACAGGAACTCTCCGGCCGTGATTCCGAGCGAAACGAGGTCTACGCCCGCAATAAGAGCGTGGGGAAGAGTCTTGCCCGCCTTTGTTTTGGGTTTGAGTCCGTATTTTATCGCGCCCGCGCCGAGAACGGAAGCTCCGACCGCCGCGCTGACTCCCTTTGTAAAGTGGAGAAAAGCCTTGGGCGCCATTTGGTATGTTTCGTAATGAATTTCGTCCGCGAATTTTTCAAGTTCCTTTTCGAGAATTTTCTGAGCCTCTTTAGCCTCTTTGCTTCCCGATTCCCTGGGGCCTACTTTTTTTATGATTTCGGTGATTTTATCGACAGAATACTTGACGTTTTCGGATATAATCCTGTCGTCGATTCTTTTAACTGCCATGTTTCCTCTCCTTATAAAACGTTACTTTCATACCTCTTTTGCGTCTGTTTTGAGATAAATACAATATGATTTTCTATTTTATATGCATTGAAACAAAAAATCAACAATCATTTAATAATATTCTTAAATTATGCGACATTTATTCACAAATTATTCATAGAATTTTGCGGATTGAAACAAAATAGACAAAACATGTCCGCCTGTTCCGAACTTTTTATTGCAAAGATTTCAAGGTTATGTTAAGATATGTACTGTATAAGTATTATGAGGAGCAATATATTTATGGATTATAAATTTGTAATAATTATATTAATCGTGCTAATCGTGATTCTCGCCGTCGTAATTATTGCCGTATCGGCTGTTAAATCAAAGAAGCAGAAGGCTCAGAGTGAGAATAAAACACTCGCTCCCATGCCCGAGGTGTCAAAGGATACGTTAAATCTCGTTAACGACGTTTACGACGAGGTGAAAAGAGAAAAGGAGGAGATGCTGAAGGCGATTTCCGACGAGGCTGTACCGCCGATGGACGACATACTTTTAAACGATATCGACCCCGAGCTGTTAAACGACATCGACCCGGAGTTCCTTATGGAGCTTACGTCGTCGGATACAGATTCGTCAAAGACTCAGGAACCGCCTCAGGGGCACGACGAAATTACGTCGCTTGTGTCGGTTGAGGACAACGAGGACGAAAAAACAGAGTGCAAGGCTGTGCCCGAATGCGTAAAGGCGTACCTTGAAAACAGCTATTACTTAAAGGGCAGATCATTTTCCGAAAAGCAGATAAAAAATACGTTTATTGCCATAGAGGGAAACGATGTAAGACTCAGTACAAATATCGATTCAAGAGAAATTGAGGTTATCATAAAGGATTCAAACGTTTATCTCGTAAATCCCGTAAATAAAAAATACATGGAGATGTCCAAAAAGCTGATGAAAATGCTCGGCAGGGGCGAGGAGGATTTTGATTTCGCTTCTGTAGGAGTTTCGGAAAATATGAGAAATTCCGCATGCTTAAAATTCACTGCGTCCGTCGACGGCGTAGCGTGTGACTGCTATGAATTCAAAACGGACGAAAGAATATTAAGACTCTATGTTTCGACCGGGGGTGAATTTAAGCTCATGATGAATTACGACGTTTCGGGCGAACTTGTCAGCGCGCTTAAAACAGACGAATTCATCCCGCATGCCGGCGGTGATTATATAAATTTCGATTCGCTTAAAAAAGTAGGAATGATGGCGTTTTTCTCCGATATGGTATGAGAGGTGCATGATGGCTTCCGAAGAAAAAAAGAATTCCGTATCGTCGGATTCTAAGGGTATTGATTCAAAAAAGCATAAAAATAAAAAAGAAAAAGAAATAGACGGCGTGGTCGTCGTAAATAAAAAGGGTCCCTCGGCAAAGCCCGTCATTATGGGAATTGTACTTGTTATTCTCATCGCCGCGACTGTCGGAGCCCTTACATATTTTATTAAAAACAAACCCGAAATGCCGAGCGAAACAGCCGGCGAAACGACCGTTAATACCGTGCAGAGCGGTAATCTGCTCGGCACTCCCGCTCAGGCGACTGCTCCTCTGACAACCGTTCCCGAGGTTACAAAACCGCAGATTGTTTTGGAGGGGGATGCAAAAACTTTTGCCTCGGGCACATATACGCTCGACGGCACGGTTTATGTTTCGGGCGGTTCGGGCGGTTATGCCGTCAGTATCGCAAGTTCTCAGACATATACGGAAATTTCGGGTCTGTGCTCGGGCATGTGGCTCGGCGTTATGAAAAAGGACGGGCAGAAATATCTGCTTGACAACGAGAGTAAAACGTATATAGACTTTACCGAGGAAGCGTATGAAAAACTAGGCGTTGATAAAATTCCGTATGACGTAGACCTTCCGGGCGATATTTCGTCGTGCGAATTCAAGCGTGCAGACGTTCTGTTGAATGACGATAACGCGGTTTGCTACGGAGCCGACTATAACGGCGGTCACGCAGATATCTACACGGTGAACGGAGTTTTAAAACAGTTCGTAATATTTGCCGAGGACTACACCCCGCTTTACGAGGTTATCGTTAACAGCATATCCCCTGCCGTACCATCAGACCGTATTACAGCATCGGGATTTGCCAGGAGCACGTCAATTTTCTCGTTCTTCAGCGCGCTCGCCTCATAAAATGCCGGACTTTACAATAATAATTAATCGGAACGTCATGTTCCGTATGAGGAATGATATAATTAATGAAATGCAAAAACTGCGGTCACGAGATGATCGACGGCGTTTACCGCTGTATGAACTGCGGGGCTTTTGCGCCTGACTCGTATTCTGATTCGGACGGCGTTCATAAGGATGAGGATGATTTTTTCATAACCGATAAAATCAACAACTCCGCCGTACAGTCCGTTTCGAAAACGAACAGTCAGACAGACCCGTTAAAAATAATTAAACCGATTATAATATGTCTTGTCTGTGTTATCGCAGTGTGCGCCGTCGTTCTTGTAATTTTACAGAAAAAGCCCTCGGCTTCAAACGACGCTCAGACTACGGTTCCGGCACAGACCGGGGTAACAGCAGCGTCGAACGTCCGGAATAATCAGCAGGCGATAGCCGACGAGCATTTACAGCAAAATAACGTGAACACGCCCGAATATAAGGCGTATTCGTGCGAGGGATTTACAGCTCTTCTTTCCAATTCGTTTTACATGGTATGCACCGTTCCGGATTCTTCGGGCACCGACACGAATTTCTCGATTGCCGTATCCGGTTCGGACAGCGAGATTTCGTACGATATGGATTCTATGAAAATCGCGCTTATGAATTTAAACGGCGAAACGTACCTTGTAAATCCTAAGAATAATACATATATCAACGCCTCGAAAACAATGCTTTCCATGATGGGAATAAGCGACGAGGATTTGAGTTTTGATATGATGTGGCCGGATAAAAATACGAAATTTACATTCGAGGATTCTCAATATGATTCGAATGACGCGGTCTGCTGTACATATACGGATTCCGACGGCGTTCTGACGAAAATTTATATAGTAGATTCACAAATTGTCGGCATAGATTCCTGCGATTCTTCCGGAAACGCCGTAAGCAGTATTAAAGTTTCGACTCTTACGGGCAGTATCCCCGAGGATCAGCTGACGCTCTCCGGAAAACGGTCGGCAGGTATGATGGATTTTGTAACAAATCTGATGAACTAAGGAGGAACATCAAATGAACTGTAAAAAATGCGGTAAAGAAATTCCCGAGGGCAGAGAGTACTGCGCCGACTGCGAAAGAGAAATTGCTCTTGCGGATATGGCGGCGGGTGCTCAGAGTACCGGTTCCGGCGGAAAAAAAGGACTGAGTAAAAAGACGACAGGCATTATAATCGCGGTATGCGCCGTTGTCGTAATCGCCGTCGTCACTCTCATAATTGTATTTTCAAATAAAAACGATTCCGGCAATGAGCCGAGCAGCATAAGAGAATACGTAAGTTTTTACACCGATGAGAGCGGAAGCGAGAAACAGGTTATCGTTACCGAGAAGGTTCCCGCCGAGGAAGATAAAAACGACAATGAAAACAATCAGAATATCGGCAATAACGACAATGTAAACACCCCCGTAACCAAAAAAACGACTACGACCGTTCCCGCCGAGAATCCCAATAAAATCGGCAACGAGGTCAAGGAGGATAAGGTTAAGGTTGAGAGTAAGGTTCAGAATTCTCTGACTGCGTTTTTCAGCGGTAAATTCTATTACGACGGCGTTATGTACGACCAGTCCGGCGAGACGACGAGAATGAAAATCGCCGTCAGCGGAAATGACCTCGAGGCCATAATGTACGACTCGGGCATGGGCGTAAACATGGGCGTTATGCAGTTAGACGGCAAAACGTATATTGTAAATACCGATAAAAAAGAATATATTGAGTTTACAAAAGAGCTCGGCGATATGTTCGGCATTAATACCGACGACCTTAAGTTTGACGATTTGAGCAAGATGTTCTCCTCGCGCAGTTCCGAGCCCGACGCTCAGTATTCGACGACCGTCAACGGCAAGGACGCGACCTGCTACGAGTACGTAAGCTCCGACAAGTCTACCATGACCAAATTCTATTTTGTCGGCAAGGATTTAGTAGAGCTTGACCAGACCGATTCCGACGGCGCGCCCGTTTCTCAGACCATGATAAACGAGTTCTCCTATTCTATCCCGTCCGACATGCTCACGCTCAACGGACTCACCAAGGCTTCCTCGATCATGAACATGTTACAATGAGGAACTGTCCGATACGGCGCACAAACCGTTTTTTCACCCGCTCGCGGTACTTTATGTACAGCTTCGGGGATGAAGAAAACGCTTTGGGCGCTCGTCTCAAACAGTCCGGAAAGTCTGATATAAATTAAATTACATGCACTAAAAAGCAAAACTAAATAATATAAAATAACGAACCGCAGAGTATCATACGGGATTTGATGTCACCGTCTGCTCTGCGGAATTTTTATGCTGGGTATTTGCCTTTATTGACAGCCGAATCTTTGTATGGTATATTAAAATTCGAAATATAAATATAATACGGCGGAGGATTTTTCTATGGGCGAATATGCCGATATATACGTAGACGATAAATTTTATTCAAAGAACGAATTTATAAACATGAAGGCGGACTTTTCCGCTCTCCCGAAATACGAGGATATAAAAAATTTGCTTCCCGAACCCGTGTGGGACGGGCATTCGGACGAGATAAAGGCTTATTATAAGGCGTGGAAAATCGCGTTTTCCAATCTCGGCAAGCCTACAAAGGAAAACGGTTTTGTTTCGCCGTACATTGACGCGGCTTTTAACAACTGTATTTTTATGTGGGACTCGTGCTTCATGCTGATGTTCGGCAGGTACGCCGACAACGTTCATTCGTTTCAGAAAACGCTTGACAACTTCTACTGCAAACAGGAAAAAGACGGTTACATAAGCCGTGAAATAAGCGAGGAAAACGGCAGGGGCAAATTTTTCAGACACGACCCCGTCAGCACCGGTCCCGAAATTATGACCTGGTGCGAGTGGCAGTATTATAAAAACTACGGCGACAAGGACAGGCTTAAAAAAGTATATTACCCGCTTTTGAGCTATCACCGCTGGCTTAAAGCATATCACCGCTGGCAAGACGGCAGTTACTGGTCGTCCGGATGGGGATGCGGAATGGACAACCTCCCGCGCGCGGACATGGAGGCTGTTCCCGGAGCCGAGGACTGGCACCTTGAGACGTTTCATCACAGTTTCATGTCGTGGGTCGACGCGACAATGCAGGCGGCAATGGCGTGCGAGCATCTGATACTCATGTCTGACGAACTGGGTATAACCGACGGCGTCGAGGAACTGGAGGACGAGCGCGAAAAGCTCATTTCCTATATCAATGATAAAATGTGGGACGAAAAGGACGGTTTTTACTACGACAGGCGTTCGAACGGCGAATTGTTAAAGGTCAAATCCGCCGCCGCGCTCTGGTCGCTTATTTCGAGAACCGCGCCCGAGGACAGGGTAGAGCGTATCTGCTCCCATCTTGAAAACAAGGACGAGTTCAACCGCAAAAACCGCGTTCCCGCATTGAGCGCGGATCACCCAGATTTCAGTCCCGACGGTCACTACTGGAACGGCGGAGTATGGCCTCCCGTTGTTTACATGGTTCTGACGGGTCTTACCGCAAATTCAAAACACGAATTGGCGCACGATATCGCCGTATGCAATTATGAAAATATGATAGATGTTTTCCGCTCCACGGGCACTTTGTGGGAAAACTACGCTCCGGACAAGACTGCGCCCGGCAATCCCGCGAAAGGCGACTTCGTAGGCTGGACGGGAATTCTGCCGATTACCATGCTTATAGAATACATATTCGGAATTCAGATTTCCGCCGA
>DJEG01000076.1:0-13181 GCA_002431305.1 Ruminococcaceae bacterium UBA5904
ATAAAGCCGCCCGACAGTTTTCGTCGGGCGGCTTTTTGTAACGGAGATAATTTATATATTAATCTGCTTTATTCTGTTTTCTTAATTCAAGCTCTCTGTCGATTTCAGCCATTTCCGCGCTCTTTTTTTCGATAAGGTTCTTATTGTGCAAGGTGATGAGTTTAGACTGTGTGAGCGTCAGCATATGCTCAATCTCAACTATTTCGTCATCAAGCGTATTTCTTCTGTACTCAAGCATCGCCGTGCTTATATTCTTAATGTTCTCCATAAATAACACCTCACAGTTAGTTTATAAACAGTTAATAGTCTGTTCATTAATTGTATTATAAGACGTTTTGAATGTGATGTCAATACTTTTTGCATAAAAAACTGTACAAACTGCACAAGATAAACAAAAAGGTATGAATTGTTTATTAACGTGTTCTTATTTTATCTTATAATAATTAATAAACAGTTTATATTTAGTTCTCGGAATGTTTTTATATGTCGTTTATACTTTAAGACAATTGATAGACATGTGTCTCTTATTGAATCGAGAGTATAATTATGTATTACCAGTACAATTTTTCTTTGAGGTGTTTTTATGTTTGATTTTAAAAGCGTTCCGATACCTGATTATTCGCGTAAAGAGGACTGGGTTAACAGTATTACTCACATGATAGGCGTTCCGTTTGCGGTTTTTGCGCTCGTTATGTGCATTATCAGGTGCGTTAAACTTTCACATATCGGATCTATTCCCGCCGTTATTGTTTACGGAATAACGATGATTATTCTGTATGCTTCGTCTGCGGTGTATCACGGATTCAAACCGTCTTTTCCGAAAAAGGTATTGAGAGTTGTCGACCATTCGGTTATATTTCTGCTTATCGCCGGTACTGTAACTCCGTTTTCGCTTGTCGCAATCAAGGCCGTCAATCTGAAAATGGGAATAGCTATCTGCGCCGTCGAATGGATTTTGGCAATTGTCGGCATTTTGTTTACATTCATGAACCAGGAAAAGTTTAAGGTTGTTCAGATGATAATGTATATTGCGATGGGATGGGCTGTCGTTTTAGGATTTTCCCGTGTATATAAATTCAGTGAACTGGGTAAAATGAGCGTTATATTTATTCTCGGCGGGGGTATTGCATACACCGTAGGCGCAGTGCTTTACGGCATAGGTAAAAAGGTAAAGTTCATTCACAGCGTATTTCATGTTTTTATACTCGCAGGCTCCGTGTTTCAATTCGTAGGAATATATAAATATATGCTTGCCATGTAAATTTTGTTGCAAACTGTAAACGTTTCTGATATTATATGTATAGATATTTATATACATTTGTATCGGGGGTCGTTTTTTATGAAAAATATTTACGACATATTCAATATTCTTTGGAAACAGACAGAGAAAAGCGACGCGAAGACTCACGCGGGAGATGTAAAGCCCGACGGAGTTATCGAGGAAAACGATTTTTACTATACGGACGACAAAAATCATTATCATAAGCTCGACGTGTATTATCCCGACGACGGGGGAGTAAAGCATCCCGTTATTATCGACATTCACGGCGGAGGATGGATGTATGCGGATAAAGAGCTTAATAAAATGTACTGCCTTCATCTTGCGAAAAAAGGGTATGTCGTTTTTAATGTAAGCTATCGTCTCGTACCAGAAACTACGGTTGACGGACAGCTTCGGGATATCGCGCTCGCGTTTAAATGGATAAAAAAACATCTGCATGATTTTCCGTGCGAGGATAATAAAATACTTCTTACGGGCGACTCCGCGGGCGGTCAGCTGGCGTTTTACTCCGCAGTCCTTGCGACAAATAAAGAGTTAAGAGAAATATTCAATGTCGAGGACGGCGGGCTCGAGTTTAACGTCCTTGCGCTTACGCATCCCGTGCCGTTTATGAATTCTCCCGTAATGGGACTCTACTGCCGTTATATGTGGGGGACGGATTACAAAAAGAGACCGGAGCGTTTCTTTATGAACGCCGACGATATTATAGATTACGGCAAAATTCCGCCGACGTTTATGATAACGAGTTCCGGAGATTTTCTTGCGCTCAAGCAGACCAGACGGCTTTATAAGTTATATGCCGATAAACATCTCAAAGCACAGCTTATGGACTGGCCGAAATACAAGGGAGAGGATCTTCCTCATGTTTTCTCAGTGCTTCATCCCGACCGCGAGGAATCGCAGAAAGCCATAGACGCTATGCTTAAATTCTATAACAGATTTATTTAAAATTTTAATGTATATAAAAAAGAGCGGTTCGTTTGAATCGCTCTTTCTTTATGGAAATGTTCAGTTGTTATTCAACAATGTATACTAACGGCGTGCTTTCCATGTAGTAAGCGTTAAGCGCTGTTATCTCAACTCTGCTGCCTGAGGGAACGGAATCGGTTTTAAAGGTAATTTCTTTAAACGAATCTGCATTCCAGTAGTTGTTTACGACTCTGTCGGTGTAGATGTTATTGCCGTCCTTGTCATAAATGTTTATTTTGTAAAGGAATACTATCTTTCCGTCGGTCGATTCAGCCGCGGGAGCGGTGAATTTATAACCGAATCTTAATTTTTCCGCTGTTATTGACGAGCCGGAAGCGAATACGGGAGCGGAGGACGATGCCTCGTTGAGTTCGGGAGTAAACTGACGCGCGTTTATATCGGCGGGAGAGTCTATAATGTACTCGCAGAGATACTCGCCTCTTAAAACGTCTACGCCTATAAGACGGACGCGGTTGTTTTTGTCAACCTCGACTATCCATGACTGCGCGCCGTTTTCGTTATCTTCGGGATGAACCTTTCTGTCATTGTTGACCGTAAGCTCCATGTATGCGATAGCTCCGGTGCCGACTGCTGTAAATTCGCCCTGCCAGATTGATCTGGGGTCGTTTGAGGGGTAGTGCGAGTGACCGGAGAAATCGATAACCTGCGGGTAGTCGTTGAGGATATCTCTGAAGTATTCGAGACCCCAGCCGTCAAAGTCGCTTGAACCGTAAACGGTGTTTAACGAGTGCTCATGATGCGTTATGAAAATAGGCTTGTTCGGGTCGTCTGCGGCAGCTTTGTCAAGCTCCGCTTTAAGCCATTCTTTCTGATGATTGTCGTACTGCCTGCCGATAATTTTGGAAGCGGACAGACCTATAAAGTGATAGCCGTTTATAACGGTATGATAGTCTGAATCATTGCCCGTTACGGTTTTGAAAAGGCTCTGCGATAATTTATCAAACGTATATCCGTCGTGATTCTTTGCAACGACTCCGAGGAACTTCGTTTCGTCGTGAAGCGCGGTTTTCAATGCTGCGGAGAATCCGACAAACTGACCTACCGTACCGTTGTTTGTAAGGTCGCCTGCAATTACGACGGCGTCAAGTTTATCATAATACGGATTCTTAGACGAATAGTCGTATGCAAAATTAATTGCCTTCTGAAGTCTCGACGAATGGTCGTCGTTGATTTTCTTGATATGAGTGTCGCTCATTACCTCGAATCTGACCTCAGGGACAAAATCCGTCTCGTAATCGGGGGCAGTCATCATGTTGTTTTGGTTTGTACCTGCGAGAATCGTAGAGACGATACTCAGCATGATTGCGATAATTGCTCTTATCATCAGTTTGCTCCTTTACAATTTTTGATAAAAATATTATAAATTTTATATAAAAATTTGTCAATGATTTGTTGTTGTTCTACGACATTAAATGTAAGATTGTTCATTAAACAATATTTTTTTCTTATTTAAATATTAAACGAATGTTAACAGGACGTAAATGGACTATTGACGGAATTATACTGCGGTATTATAATATAAATACCGTATTGTAGAATAACAAGATTTCGCGGAGGATGTTTTATGGATAAGAACGAAAAAAAACTTGTCGATGAATTAAGACATAAGGCTCATATGATGGGTCCTCTTCATGATTTGAAAGAAATGCTTAACCGTGCAGAGTCTAGTTTTACGGGACGCACGGCTATGGTTGAAAAGCAGAATAAAACGGAAGTTGTTTCGTACACGATAACGAAGCTTGTTTCCGACGTTAACGCAGTCGGAACAGCGCTTTTGTCTATGGGACTTAAAGGTAAGCATATCGCAGTCCTCGGCGAGAACTCATACAGATGGGTTGTGTCGTTCCTTGCTGTTGTGTGCGGAGTCGGAGTAGCCGTCCCGCTCGATAAGGATCTCGGTGACGAAGATCTTTCGAAACTGATGACAAAATCTGACGCGGAGGCTGCGTTTTGCTCGAAAACTTATTATAAAACACTGAAAGAACATATAAAAAACGACGAACGAATGAAAAACGTGTTTGTCTGGAATAAAAAATACGACGATGAGGGCTTTATGACGTTCGACGAGCTTGTCGAAAAGGGCAGTGAGCTTATAAAGAACGGCGACAGATCTTATATTGACGCTGTTATAGACAATAACGCGGTCGCGGCTATTGTTTTCACCTCCGGCACTACGGGCGCAAATAAGGGCGTTATGCTCTCGCATAAGAATTTTGCGACGAACGTCGACGGAATTATCGATACAATTCCGACGGAGTATACATCGTTTTCGCTCCTGCCGATGAACCATGTGTTCGAATTAAGCTGTAATATATTCACCGCCCTTTACATGAACGCGACGATCTATGTAAACGACAGCCTTAAAAACATTCTGCCGAATATCCAGCTTTTCAAACCCGACGCAATGAATGCCGTACCTCTTGTTTTAGAGGGTATATATAACGGAATTTGGGCGGCGGCAAAGGAGAGGGGCAAAGCTGAACCGCTAAAAAAGCTTGTTAAATTGAGCAATAAATTAAGAAGTCACGGCATAGATCTCAGAAAAGTTCTGTTCGCTTCGATAAGAAAGAATTTCGGCGATAAATTTCCGACGCTCGCCTGCGGAGGCGCGCCGTCGAGAGCCGACTACGTTTCGGGACTCGGCGATTTCGGATTCAGGGTTTATAACGGCTATGGACTTACGGAATCGTCGCCGACGGTAACTCTCAATATGCATGCGGACGACGACCCGACATCCGCGGGATTCGCGTTCCCGAAGTCGAAATTCATAATTCACGACCCGGACGCGGACGGTATCGGCGAAATCTGGATCAAGGGCGACAACGTAACGCAGGGATACTATAAAGACCCCGAGGCAACCGCGGAGTCGTTCGAGGACGGATGGTTCAAAACGGGCGACTACGGCAGAGTTACGGATAAGGGCGAGCTGTTTGTTTCCGGCAGAAAGAAAACGCTTATCATTCTCGACAACGGCAAGAACGTGTTCCCCGAGGATATCGAATTTTTTGTAATGGATAATTTAAGTTACATAAGAGAGGCCGTTGCGCTCGAACTCGAAAAGGAGATAAGAGGCAGAACGGAAAAGATTATCGGACTCGCGGTTTACATAGAGCCGTCGGATTTTGATAATATGAGCGAAAAGGAGATAAAAGAAAAAGTCGAAAAGGACATCTTCGACCTTAACCGCCGTCAGCCGTCGTATAAAAAGGTTCAGGACGTTGCGGTAGTTACAAAGGAATTTCCGAAGAATTCGACAAGAAAAATTATAAGACAGAAAGTTGCCGACAGCTACGAAAGCTATAAACAGTAAAAAGGAGAGGTTTAAATATGCTTGAAAGACTTAAAAAACTTATATGCCAGTATGCAAACATCGCTCCCGAGGAGATAACGGGCGAGACAAATATCAGATCCGATTTGGGACTTAATTCTCTCGAACTTGTCAATCTTGCCGTAGCTATCGAGGATGAATTCGACGTTGAAATCCCGGACAGAGCCGTCGCCGGTATTGAGACAGTCGACGATGTTATTGCTCTGCTCGAAGAGTACGTAGAGAACTGATAATCATATTTTGAACTAATATTGCGCGCCGTTTTCGATTTTTCGCAAAACGGCGTTTTTTTGTATTGAAATAACGTATTAAATAATGTAAACTGTTATTAATATTTATTTTAAGGAGCTATTATGGATAAAAAATATAAATACTCCCTCGGAGTAGATATCGGCGGTACAAAATGCGCCGTAATCCTCGGCAGAGGAGAATTTGTTTCGACAGACGGATTTATTTTAGACAGAATTGCATTTCCGACCGAAAAGGAACGCGGATGGGAAAGCGTTGTAAATGATATTATAAATTCAATAAAGGAGATTGCCGATAAGAACGGAGTCGATATTGAAAACGACGTCGTCGGCATAGGAATCAGCTGCGGAGGCCCTCTTGACAGCAAGCGCGGACTTATACAGTGTCCGCCGAACCTCCCCGACTGGGACAACGTTCCGATAGTCGATATGCTCGAAAATGAGTTTAAAATAAAGGCTCATTTGCAGAACGACGCTAACGCCTGCTCTGTCGCTGAGTGGAAATTCGGCGCGGGCAGAGGATGCCGTAACATGATATTTTTAACGTTCGGAACGGGACTCGGCGCAGGGCTCATTCTTGACGGAAAACTTTACTCGGGCACTAACGACATGGCGGGCGAGGTCGGTCATATCAGACTTACGGATTCGGGCCCCCTCGGCTATTCAAAATACGGTTCGTTCGAGGGCTACTGCTCGGGCGGAGGAATTAAGAATCTCGCCGAAATTATGAGGGAGAATACGGAATATTCGGATTCGGATATATTAAAAGACAACGTTGAGCTTACTGCGGCGAATCTTGCAAAGTACGCAAAGAACGGCGATAAATTCTCATTGAGCGTTTACGATAAATGCGGTGAAATGCTCGGCAAGGGGCTCAGCATTCTTATCGACATATTAGCCCCCGAGAAAATCGTTATAGGCAGTATATTTGCCAGAAGCGGTGAGCTTCTTAAAGAAAAAATGTACGAGAATATAAAGAAAGAATCGCTCGGAGTTATTTCGAACGCATGCGAAATAGTACCCGCAGAATTAGGCGACAGAATAGGCGACTTCGCGGCATTGTCGCTTGCATTTTCATAAAGGAGAAAAAGACATGAACGTAAACGAAATATTTGAAGAATTGTTTGAAAGATATCCCGATTTGACCTCCTGCCGTGACGATATAAAAAAAGCGTACGAATTAATGCGCGTATGCTACGAAAACGGCGGTAAGGTCATGATATGCGGTAACGGCGGTTCCGCTGCCGACAGTGAGCATATCGCGGGGGAGCTTCTTAAAGGATTTAATTTGAAAAGGGAATTAAGCGATGAGGATAAATCAAAATTTGAGGATAAAACCATTGCCGATAATTTACAGTACGGTCTGCCTGCAATTTCACTTGTAAGTCAGACGGGACTCATGACCGCGTTTATGAACGACGTAAGCCCCGAGAACGTTTTTGCCCAGCAGGTCTACGCCTACGCTTCAAACGAAAACGACGTGCTGATAGCATTGAGCACCTCGGGCAATTCGAAAAATATTGTAAACGCAGTAATTACCGCGAGAGCAAAGGGAATCAAAACTGTTTCAATAACTGGTAGATCCGGCGGAAAGCTCAATTCATTATGCGACGTTACGATTAAAACGCCGTCGGACAGAACTTTCGTAATTCAGGAATATACGCTGCCCGTATATCACGCGCTGTGCGCCATGACGGAAGCGAATTTTTTCGATAAATAAAGAGGTAAATATATGTTTTATAATAAAAATAAAGAGGCGAGCCTTTCCGATTCTCTTTTTAAGAATCCTTCGAGCGAATACAGAGGCACTCCGTTTTGGGCGTGGAACTGCAAGCTTGAAGAGAACGAACTTATTCGTCAGATTGACATTTTTAAAGAAATGGGCTTCGGCGGATTCCATATGCACGTTCGTACCGGACTTGCAACGAAATATCTTTCCGACGAACACATGAACGTTGTAACGTCCTGCGTCAAAAAAGCAAAAAAAGAGAACATGCTTGCTTATCTTTACGACGAGGACAGATGGCCGTCGGGTTTTGCGGGCGGTCTTGTAACTAAGAATGAAAAATACAGGGCAAGATGTCTCGTTTTCACTCCCGTTTCAAATGCCGAAGCCTGCGACGGAATCAACATAAACGATTCGAGAGCCGAGGGAGGCAGAAGCGGAAACGGAACGTTAATCGCATGCTATGACGTACAACTCGATTCGGACGGATATCTCGATTCTTATAAAAGAATAGATGAAAATCCCCCCGCCGAGGGCGTAAAATGGTACGCTTATCTTGAAGTACATACCCCGTCGGCATGGTTTAACAATCAGACGTACGTTGACACGCTTAACAAAGAAGCTATCGAAAAGTTTATCGAAATAACTTACGAAACGTATAAAAAACATGTAGGAAACGAATTCTCGAAAACGATTCCGTCCATATTTACGGACGAACCCCAGTTTACGAGAAAGAATACGTTAAAAAATTCGACGGATAAATCAGACGTCGTTATCCCCTGGACGGACGATATTCCCGAGACGTACAAGGCTTGTTACGGCGACGACATTCTCGACAGCCTGCCGGAGCTTTTCTGGGAGAAAAGAGACGGTGTTTCGGTTGTTCGATATCATTATCACGACCATATTTCGGAGCGTTTCGCCTCCGCCTTTGCCGATACATGCGGTAAGTGGTGCCGTGAAAACGGACTTGCACTTACGGGTCACATGATGGAGGAGCCGACTCTGATGAGTCAGACGTCCGCTCTCGGCGACTGTATGCGTTCGTACAGAGGATTCGATATCCCCGGCATCGATATGCTTTGCCATAATTACGAGCTTACCACGGCGAAGCAGGCGCAGTCTGCCGTTCACCAGTACGGCAGGGAGGGTATGCTCTCCGAGCTTTACGGCGTAACGGGATGGGACTACGACTTCAGACATCATAAAATTCACGGAGACTGGCAGGCGGCGCTCGGCGTTACGGTGAGAGTTCCGCATCTTGCGTGGGTTTCCATGGAGGGCGAAGCAAAGCGCGACTATCCCGCGTCGATAAATTATCAGTCCCCGTGGTATAAGGAATATAAATATATAGAGGATCATTTCTCCCGCGTACACACAGCCATGACGAGGGGAAAGCCCGTTGTACGAGTCGGCGTAATTCATCCCGTCGAAAGCTTCTGGCTTCATTTCGGCCCCAACGATAAGACCGCGCTCAAACGTCAGACTCTCGATTCGAATTTTCAGACGTTTACACGCTGGATGCTCGACGGAAGCGTTGATTTTGACTTTATATGCGAGTCGCTTCTGCCCTCTCAGTGCGAAAAGGGTTCGGCTCCTCTTAAAGTCGGTAAAATGGCGTACGATGTTATCATAGTTCCCGGGTGCGAAACATTGAGAGACACGACGTTTGACAGACTCGAAAAATTCAAATCGGACGGAGGCAGGCTCGTTATTATGGGCAGTACTCCCGTATACGAAAACGCGGTCAGAACCGACAGGGGAGCAAAACTTTCCGACGGTGCGGTCAATATTGCGTTTGACAGATTCGCGCTTCTTGACTCGCTCGGCGACGTAAGGGACGTTACAATAAGAGATATCGACGGTACTCTTACGGATAATTTAATATATCAGTTAAGACGCGACAGCGACTGCGACTGGCTGTTTGTCGCTCATTCGTCAGACCCCGATACGTTCGACGCGGTAATTTACGACGACGTTGCAATAACCGTGCCGGGATATAAAACCGTTTACGTTTACGATACGTTAAGCGGTGAAATAAGAAAAGCCGATTACGAGTATAAGAATAACTCTACCGTAATAAGACACAGAATTCACTCATGCGATTCGCTGTTATTAAAACTCGAAAACAAAAAGAGCGAATGTGATTTTATTTCCGATAAAAAGAACGAGGGGAAGATTTACCCCCTTAACGAGTTTGTCGATTATGAATTGAGCGAAAAGAACGTACTTTTGCTCGATATGGCTCAGTTTAGAGTCGACTCGGGCGAGTGGCAGGACAGAGAAGAGATATTGAGAGCCAATAATAAAGCGCGTCTTGCAATCGGGCTTAAAAAGCAGACTGGCAACGTCGCCCAGCCGTGGGTTATGGGAGAAGTGAAAAACGAGCATACAATCTCATTCAGATTTACCGTTCACTCCGCGATTGAGGTTAAAGACGCTCTATTTGCCGTCGAAAACGCCCAGACCGCGGAAATAACCGTAAACGGCAAAAAAATCGACAATACCCCAGTCGGATTCTTCTGCGACAAGTCGATCGACACCGTAAAACTTCCCGTTCTTCATAAGGGCGATAATATAATAGAACTTACCCTGCCCTTAGGAGAGACGACGAGCGCGGAGTGGTGCTATATTCTCGGCGATTTCGGCGTTAAAGTCAGCGGAACATACTCGGAAATTATTGAAAGAAGCGAAAAAGTTTCGTTCTCCGACCTTGTTAATCAGGGCTTCCCGTTCTACGGCGGAGAGATTACATATAAATTCGACGTCGAGACAAAAAACGGATTTATGGATATCAATATCCCGCTGTACAGGGGGGCGGTCATGAAAGTATTTGTTGACGGCGAGGACAGGGGATATATATGCGGTTCTCCGTTTGAGCTTTATGTCGGCGGACTGTCCGACGGCGTTCATAAGGTCGAGATTAAATTATTCATACACAGATATAACTGCTTCGGCGCGGTTCATAATACGTATGAAAATCACTCTCACTACGGCCCCGACGGCTGGCGTACAAAGGACTGGCATTTCAGTTACGAATATATTTTACGCAGAACGGGTATATATTCCTCGCCGAGAATTAAAGTTTAATATTAAATTTTAAAAAAGAGGCTCCGTCGAAAGAGCCTCTTTTTATGTTATATGTAATTGAAATAATCGTCAAAAATGATGTTAATGTAAATAAATTGTAAAAATATTAATGTTTATTCGACATATGTAACAAAATTTACGCACAAATTAAAAATATTTAATATATTCACAGATTGTTAATTGCAATTTAGTTTATATTCAGTTAATATTTCTGTGAAAGGGCGTGTATGTATGATAGATATAAAGAAATTACCGAGAGCCGAAAAGGCTTCCGACGTCGGCGTTGACTCTGACGTTGTACGTGAATTCCTTGACGTTCTCGACGGGAAAAAACTTAATATGCACTCTGTTATGGTTTTAAGACACGGCAAGGTTGCCGCCGAGTGCTGCTGGGCTCCGTATAAGGCGGATAAGCCCATGTCCATGTTTTCGTTTTCAAAGGGAATTACCGCTACGGCGATAGGAATAGCTGTCGGCGAGGGGCTTTTGTCGCTGTCGGATAAGATGATAGATTATTTTCCGTTTGAGTGCAAAACGAAGAGAGACCGCGAACGTTACGCAAAGGTAACGGTTTACGACGTTATCACACACAGAAGCGGTAAGAAAATTCCCGTTATATACGACAGCCAGGAGAACAGATGGGACGAACTTTGGCTCAACGCTCCGTTTAAGGACGAGCCGGGTACGAAGTTTAATTATTTGAGCGAGAATACGTATATGCTCTCAAAACTTCTTACAAAACTTACGGGACAGACGGTTTCCGAATATCTTACGCCGAGACTTTTTGAACCGCTCGGAATCGACGTTCCGTTTTGGGAGAAAGACCACGACGGGTGCGACGCGGGCGGATGGGGAGCGTTCATGACGCTTGAAGATATCGCGAAAATCGGACAGTGCTACTTACAGCACGGCGAATGGGACGGCAGACAGATCATTCCCGCAGACTGGATACAGCAGGCGACCGAACCGCACGTTGCAAAGGTTCCGTCTATATTTAACAAGGATACGGGCTACGGCTATCAGCTTTTCGTTCAGCCGGAGAGAGGAACGTATTCGTTCAACGGACTTTACGGTCAGTTTGTAGTCGTTTATCCCGAATATGACGCGGTATTTGCGTGTACCTCGGGCGAGTGCGACGAGAACACGTTTATACATATTCTCAACGAGTATTTCCCGAAGGCGTTTCAGTCAGGTAAAATGCCCGAAAATGACAATGAACTTTTGGCTGCCGTTGCGCACAGAGCCGACCCGTACGTTGCAAAGGCTGTCAGAAACGAGAGCAGAGAACTCTATCTTAAAAATAAGCATATTAAGATAGAGGGCGATAATTCTTATGCCGGAATCATAGGTCCCAGTACGACGTTTATGCTCTCTAAGCGTTCGGGATGCATTAACGATATCTGCCTTGATTTCGAGGGAGATATTCTTAAAATGTCGTTTGTCGAATCCGACTGCGGAGAACAGACTATTGATGTCGGTCTTGCGGGGGAGCGAATTTACTCTGAAATTATGATTTCGGGTATCGGCTTTGAAGTAGCTTCCAGCGCGACATGGAACGAAAAGGGCGACGAACTCACCGTTACGATAGTTCCGCTCGGTTCCGCGCAGGAGAGAATAATGAAATTTATTTTCGACGGCGAAAACGTTAAAATCAAAGCATATGCAAATCCCGGATTTTACGAGCTGTTTAACTTCTATCTCATGTTTAACGGCGTTAAGGCTGTCCCGCCCCTTAAAGTTGCAACAAAACTTTTCGGCGTGTATGCGGATCACATGTATAATCCGAACTATAAGGGAACCATTGAAATGAATTAAATTTTAATAAAGACTGTTTTATTCGGTGCGGAAACTGTTTTTTTTGCATGGAATGAGACAGTTTTTTTATTTACACATATAAAAAAACAGAAAAATATTGTCCGAAAAAACTCTCTTTGATGACGAAATAAAATAAAAAATAATCGATATTGTTGAGAATATGGTATTTTTATGCTACAATACTGTTATTCATCCTAAAGGAGTTTCGTCATGGCTACTATAAAGAAAGATTCGGATAGAGAAGAATTATTCCGACGCATATACAAAATAGCAACCGACCTTGTTCATGCGGGGCATGTTGCCGAGTGGGATTTTAAATCTTATGTACTCGGTACGATGTTTTACCGCTATATTTCGGAAAACTTCACTTCATATGTAAATTCTAATGAACGTGAGGCCGGAGATGAAAATTTTGACTATGCCAAGATGTCAGACGCAGAGGCGGAACCTGCCCGAGAGGGGTTAGTGCAGGAAAAAGGTTTTTTTATTTTACCCTCTGAGTTGTTCTGCAATGTCCTTGCCGGTGCGGATAAGGACGAAAATCTGAACGAAACGCTGGAACGCGTATTCAACCACATTGAAAGCAGTGCTGCCAGCGGAGAAGCGGAAAATGACTTTGCGGGGCTGTTTGATGATTTTGATGTTAACAGTAAGGCTATCGGGGAAACTGTCGCAAAGCGCAATAAAGTACTGGTTGAACTT
>DJEG01000076.1:13344-32608 GCA_002431305.1 Ruminococcaceae bacterium UBA5904
AAAAAAGGCGGACAATACTTTACTCCTGCTGACGTTTCGGAACTGTTGGCTCGACTCGGTACTATCGGAAAAACTAAAATTAATAAAGTATATGACCCGGCATGCGGTTCCGGTTCTTTGCTGCTGAAAGTGGAAAAAGTACTGGGTAAGGACAATATTGAACGAGGATTCTACGGACAGGAGATTGATTTAACTACCTACAACCTTTGTCGTATTAATATGTTCTTACATAATATTGATTTTGATAAATTCAGTATTGTGCGTGAAGATACATTGCTCAGTCCGCAGCATTGGGATGACCAGCCGTTTGAATTGATTGTATCGAACCCTCCGTTTTCCGTGCCGTGGGAGGGAGACAAAAATCCTTTGCTTATCAATGACCCTCGATTTTCGCCTGCCGGAGTGCTGGCGCCTGCGTCTAAGGGAGACATGGCGTTTATTATGCACAGTCTTTCGTGGCTTGCATCCAACGGTGCCGCCGCTATCGTTTGTTTTCCCGGAATTATGTACCGCGGAGGTGCTGAACAAAAAATCCGCAAATATCTGGTGAATAATAACTACGTTGACGCGATAATTCAGCTGCCGTCGAATCTGTTTTTGAATGTTACGATATCCGTAGACATTATGCTGCTTAAAAAGAACAAAACAGACAACGCTATTCTGTTCGTGGACGCGTCCAAGGAATTTGTGAAGGTTACGAAGAACAACCGGCTATCAGATGACAATATCCGGCGTATCGTGTCCGCCGCGGCGGAACGCAGGGACGAGCAGTATTTTGCACGGCTTGTTCCGAATGAAGAGGTCGGAAATAAGCAGAATAATTACAATCTGTCTGTTTCAACCTATGTGGAGCAGGAGGATACCCGTGAGAAGGTTGACATTGTAAAGCTGAATGCAGAGATTGCGAAAATCGTCGCACGCGAACAGAAGCTGAGAACGGAAATTGATAGAATTATTGCTGAAATCGGCGGAGAACTGTGAGCAATTGGTTATTGAGGATTGAATGATGAGTAAATTAGAAGAATTGATTCGGGAACTCTGCCCGGATGGGGTTGAGTATAAATGTCTTGGTGAACTGGGGTCATTTTTTGGAGGTTTATCAGGAAAATCAAAAAATGATTTTATTGACGGAAATTCAAAATTAATTACATATAAAAATGTTTATGAAAATCCTGCGCTTGTAACAGATGTGAATCATAAAGTGAAAATTTATGACGGAGAAAAACAAAATACATTACAATATGGGGATGTATTATTTACGGGTTCATCCGAAACCCCGGATGAATGCGGTCTTTCATCTGTTGTAACCACAAAGCCAAACGAAAAATTGTATTTGAATAGTTTTTGTTTCTTTTTTCGCTTTGATGATCAAAATATTATTTTACCGGACTTTTCAAAGCATTTATTCCGAGCATCGGATTTAAGACGACAAATAAATAGAACAGCAAGCGGAACTACAAGATTTAATGTGTCAAAAGATAAAATGAGAAGGGTCGTTATTCCCATTCCGCCGCTGCCGGTGCAGCGTGAAATTGTTCGTATACTGGACAATTTCACGGAGCTTACAGCGGAGCTTACAGCGGAGCTTACAGCACGAAAACAGCAGTATGCGTATTATCGCAATAGTTTGTTGTCATTTGAATATCGAGAAAATACAGTAAAAAAGGTACTTTCTGAAATCGCAGAAATTTCGACAGGTTCAAGCAATACTGATGAAGCCATTGAAAATGGTCAATACCCATTTTATGTTCGTTCACAGCAACCATTATTGAAGGATCAATATGAATTTGATGAAGAGGCTGTCATTACTGCCGGCGATGGTGTGGGTGTCGGGAAAGTCTTTCACTATGTAAACGGCAAATACGCTTTACACCAAAGGGCTTACCGGATACATCCAATATCAAGTGATGTAATATGCAAGTATCTATATTACTATTTTGCTGCTAACTTTCCAAGATACATTAGTCAGCAGATGTATCAAGGTTCTGTGCCATCTATTCGTCGACAAATGCTCAATCAATTCGAGGTGTCGCTGCCGTCGCTTGAAATCCAGAAGCGCCTTGTCGAAGTTCTCGACAATTTCGACGCGATTTGCTCTGACTTAAATATAGGTTTGCCTGCTGAGATTGACGCACGAAAAAAACAATATGAATTTTATCGTGATCAACTCTTGACATTCGCCGCACAGGGCGAGATAATCTCTAACAGACAGACAGACAGACAGACAGACAGACAGACAGACAGACAGACAGACAGACAGACAGACAGACAGACAGACAGACGAGTATAGTGCGTTAATTAGGCTGTGTCAATATGTTTTTGGGTATGCCTTTGTAAAACTTTCACTGGTTGTGGATGTCTTTAGGGGCGAGTATATCACGAAGAAAGATTCGATTCCCGGAGATATTCCAGTGATCCTTGGCGGGCAAGAACCGGCTTACTATATTGACCGGTCAAACCATACAGGAGATGCTGTCGTTGTTGCAAGAAGCGGCGCATCTGCCGGATTCGTTTCATATTGGAATGAGCCTATCTTTGTCACAGACTGTTTTGGGCTTGAAGCAAGGCAAAGTCTAATAACCCCGAAGTTCTTATATTACTCCCTAAAAAATATGGAGCAAACTCTCAACGATATGAAGCGAGGAGCAGGTGTTCCGCACCTGAGCGGAGAGATTTTATTGAGTATTCCGCTCTGTGTGCCCACAATAAGAGATCAGGAACGCATCGTGGCAACTCTCGACCGTTTTGACACCCTTTGCGCCGACCTTTCATCCGGTCTGCCTGCCGAAATCGAAGCACGGCAGAAACAATATGAATATTACAGGGACAAACTGCTGACTTTTACCCCGGCGGATTGACCCGAAAGGAGACAGAAGTGAGTTATTTCAATATTGTTGTCCAAAGCAGCGAAAGTACTGTTGTTACCGAATACAAACCGCAGTCCGGCCGTTCTGACGCTTATCAGAGCGAGGCGGAATTGGAAAATGAATTCATCCGCATGCTTTGCGAACTGGGCTATGAACGGCTGAACATTCACAAAGAATCAGATTTGATTGCTAATCTGCGCATACAGTTGGAAAAACTGAATAACTATCAATTTACTGACGGTGAATGGAAACGATTTTGGAATGAGGTACCGGCGAATGCAAAATCGGGCATTCGTGAAAAGACTCGTTTAATTCAGGAAGATTGTGTGCAGGTACTCCGCCGTGATAACGGGGAAAGTAAAAATATACGGCTTATTGATAAAAAGTGCATACACAACAACAGTCTGCAGGTTATTAATCAATATGTTATTTCCGCCGAGGAGGGCGCAGCTCATGATAATCGCTATGATGTAACGATACTGGTCAACGGTTTGCCGTTGGTTCATATAGAGCTGAAACGCCGCGGAGAACCTATACGGGAAGCGTTCAATCAAATTGACCGTTATCAGCGGGACAGCTTTTGGGCGTCAAGCGGGCTGTATGAATTTGTACAGATTTTTGTTATCTCCAACGGTACAAACACGAAATACTACTCCAATACTACTCGTTTTAATCACGTCAAGGATGTCAATGCGCAGAAAAACAGAAAGTCCAAAACCGGTAACAGTTTTGAATTTACTTCGTTCTGGGCGGATGCGAACAACCGTATCATCCCCGATCTTGTAGACTTTACAAAGACTTTTTTCTGTAAGCATACCATTTTGAATATTTTAACCCGATACTGCGTCTTTACAACGGAAGAACAGCTGTTGGTCATGCGCCCGTATCAGATTGTTGCAGCTGAGCGCATTTTGAACCGTATCGAAATTGCGAATAACTACAAGAAATACGGTACTGCAGCGGGCGGCGGATACATCTGGCATACCACCGGCAGCGGAAAAACGCTGACATCATTCAAAACGGCGCAGCTTGCCTCAAAAATGAACCATATTGACAAGGTGCTTTTTGTTGTTGACCGTAAGGATTTGGATTATCAGACAATGAAGGAATATGACCGTTTTGAAAAAGGGGCGGCCAACAGCAATACCTCCACAGCTGTTTTGAAACGTCAGTTGGAGGACGATAATGCAAAAATTATTATCACTACTATACAAAAACTGGCATCCTTTGTTAAGAATAATACCGGACATTCGGTGTTTGATAAACAGATAGTCATTATCTTTGACGAGTGTCACCGCAGTCAGTTCGGTGATATGCACCTGGCAATCACTAAGTATTTTAAAAAATATTATATATTCGGTTTTACGGGTACGCCCATATTTGCTGTCAACGCAGGCGTTAACAAGAACCCTAATCTTCGAACTACAGAGCAGGCGTTCGGCGATAGACTGCACACATATACCATCGTTGACGCTATTAATGATAAAAATGTACTGCCGTTTCGGGTTGATTACATAAAGACAATGGATTCCGAACCGGATATTGACGATAAAGAAGTTTGGGATATCGATCGGGAAAAGGTGTTTATGGCACCTGAGCGTATCAGACTGGTTACGGAGTACATTCTGACTCATTTTGATAAAAAAACATACCGCGGTGATAAGACATATACGTTCAACGTATTGCAGAACATTACCGATATTTCTTCTGCGTCAGGCAAACAGCAGGTTGATGAGATTAAACAGAAACAGCGCATCAGCGGATTCAATTCCATTTTTGCCGTGTCGAGCGTCGACGCAGCTAAGTTATATTATGCAGAGTTTAAACGCCAAATGGCAGAGAAGCCTCAATACAAACTCAATGTTGCTGTTATTTACAGCTACGGCGCAAACGAAGAGGATACAGACGGCATTATAGACGAGGAAAATCCGGAGGATACTTCTGCTCTTGATAAGAATTCCCGTGATTTTTTGGATTCGGCTATCGATGATTATAATGAAATGTTCAATACGGAATTTTCTACGGACGGAGATAAATTTCAGAACTATTATAAGGATGTCTCCTTACGAATGAAGAATAAAGAACTTGACCTGTTGATTGTTGTAAATATGTTCCTGACCGGTTTCGATGCGACGACGCTGAATACGCTGTGGGTGGATAAAAATCTGAAAATGCATGGTTTGATTCAGGCTTATTCCCGTACCAACCGTATTCTAAACTCCATTAAGACGTTTGGAAATATTGTGTGCTTTCGCAGTCTGCAAAAGCGTACCGACGACGCAATCGCCCTTTTCGGAGATAAAGATGCGAGCGGTGTTGTGCTGATACGCGGTTATAATGACTATTACTTCGGATATGAAGACGATGACGGAAAATATCATCAGGGATATCAAAACATGATTGAAGAACTGACGAGTAATTTTCCGCTGACTGATGAGCGTATCACAGGAGAACAGAGACAAAGAGAATTTATTATGCTGTTCGGCGCGATTCTCCGCATGCGTAATCTGCTGACTTCTTTTGATGAATTCGCAGGAAATGCGCTCCTGGCTGAGGGGGATTTTCGTAACTATCTCAGTCGATATCAAGACCTTCGGGATGACTGGAAAAACCGCAAACCCGGCGGTGAAAAAGAGGACATTACCGACGACATTGTTTTCGAAATTGAACTTATTAAGCAGATTGAAATAAATATTGACTATATTTTGATGCTTGTTCAAAAGTATCATGATTCACACTGCGATGATAAAGAAGTTCTTGTCACTATCAAAAATGCAGTGAATTCAAGCCCGGAACTTCGCAGTAAGAAAGCCTTGATTGAAACGTTTATTGCCGGTGTTAATGATATGACCGATGTAATGCAGGAATGGCAGTCTTTTATCTCGAAAGAAAAGGAATGCCAGCTGGCGGCGATCATTAAAGAAGAAAAATTGAAAGACGGGGAAACCCGGCATTTTATGGAGAATGCTTTCCGTGACGGTTTTGTTAAAACGACAGGCACGGATATCGATAAATTGATGCCGCCGATTTCCCGTTTCGGTAACGGAAAACGTTCAGAGAAAAAGCAAACGGTAATTGAAAAACTTCGGGCTTTTTTTGAACGTTTCTTTGGAATCGGATAAAAAATGCTGTGACATAAACGTGATATTACAAAGATGCAGACAGCAGTTTTGATTCGCAGATAAAATAAGCGCAGTGCGGTTTGATTACCGTGACTGCGCTTTTCATTTATTTAAAATACATATACAGCTGGCATTTTATCATGCCGTTATATAATTTACGGCGTTTGTCGGCTTTTCTGCCGAAACAGCTTTCGAAATCCTCGTCCGCCGTTATAATGCTGTAACTCCAGCCCCTCTGCGGGGTCAGAACCCTGCCCATGTCTCTATAAAGGCGTTCGGCTTCCTTTAAATCCATAAGTCTCTCGCCGTACGGGGGATTTATGATAACGGTTCCTTTCTCCGTCCTGCGTTCAAAATCGCGTATATCGCGTTTTTCGAATGTGATAAGATCGCCGACTCCGGCGCGTTTTGCGTTCATTTTCGCTATTTCGAGCGCGTGAGCGTCAATATCGGAGCCGTAAGCGTGAAACGGGATATCGTGCTTTTCGAGGCTTCTCGCTTCTTCGCGTTCGTTTCTCCAAACTTCGGGCGGAATCTGATTCCACTGTTCGGCAGTAAAATGTCTGTTTACTCCGGGGGCAATGTTTTTAGCCATCATCGCGCCTTCGGTGAGAATCGTTCCCGAACCGCACATCGGGTCGTAGAGCGTGTGATAATCCCTTAAATGCGAGAACGAACACATCGCTGCGGCGAGCGTTTCCTTTATCGGAGCTTCGTTCGCGGCGGGTCTGTAACCGCGCTTGTGAAGTCCCGCGCCCGAGGTGTCTATTAGAAGGGAAACCTTGTTTTTCATTATGGAAAACTGAATCTGATACAGCGCGCCCGACTCGGGAAACCACTCTATGTGATACGTCTGTTTAAGCCGTTCTACCATGGCTTTTTTAATTATTTTCTGACAGTCGCTTACGCTGAAAAGATCGGAATTGAGCGAATAGCCCTTGACGGGGAAGCGGTCTGTTTTTCCTATCCAGCGTTCCCACGGCATAGCCTTTGTACCCTGAAACAAATCCTCGAAGCTGTGAGCCTCGAACGTTCCGACAAAAACCTGTATTCTCTCGCTGAAACGCGAGCGGATGTTCGCTCTTGCAAGTATATGTTCGTCGCCCGAAAACAGAACTCTTCCGTTTTCGCTTACAACGTCGAGCGCGCCCATATCGCGCAGTTCGTTTGCAATCGGCGCTTCAAGTCCCAACAGACATGGAACGGCAAATTTTATGTTCAAAATTATTCTCCTTGTAAATTAAAATACGGTGTTTCTCAATATGGAATTTACTCTGTCGGGGCAGTCCGTTATGAGCCCGTCGACTCCGCATTTAATCATGTATTTAATCATTCTTTCCGAATCTATCGTCCAGACGTTTACCTTGAATCCCGCGTCGTGCGCCCTCTTTACATACTCCTTTGTAACGTAGCAGTACATGGGGTGAAGCGCGTAACATCCGATTTTTTCGGCAAAATCAAACGGTCTGAACCACATTTTGAGCATGTCTTTCGAATTCGGACTGTATAAATACGCAGTACGGCAGTCGGGGTCAATCTCCTTAGCCTTTACGAGAAGTTTGTAATCAAAGCTCGAAATGAGCAGACGGCTTGAAAGATGATGATTTTTAACTGCTTCAATCGTTTTTTCGACAATGCCCTGTTCACCGTTTTTAGGCGATTTCAATTCTATATTAATAATTTTTACGTCGCCTTTCTCCGCGGTGTCGAGAAATTCGTCAATAGTGGGAATCTTAGTTCCCGCAAAACGGGGAGAAAAGTACGAGCCGAAGTCGAGTTTTCTTATATCCTCAAATTCATACGACGAAATATTGCCCATTCCGTTTGAAGTATCATTTACGGTGTAGTTGTGACAGATAACGGGTACGCCGTCCTTTGTAAGGTGAATATCCGTTTCGAATCCGTCAACGCCCAGTTCGATAGCGCGTTCAAATGCGGGAATCGTATTTTGCGGTGCGTATTTGTTTGCTCCTCTGTGTGCTATAACTTTAATTTCGGACATTTTAATCCCTCCGATTCAATATAATATCACATTATCACGTTTTTTTAAACACATTTTTACATTTTCTTTTGAATTGATTTGACTTTTTTTCAAGCGGTGATATAATTAGTATGCAATCAGTTTATCGGAGGGTATAAACATGGAATATAAAATGAACATTGCGGGGCTTGACAGAAGTTTGCCTCTTTGCAAGCTCAATGACGATCTTTATATAGGCGCGTTCGTAATTTTCGGCGACGCCGAGCTTACCGTCGCATGCGCGTCGGAGCTTTTAAAACGCGCGCCCGAGTACGATTATCTTCTCACGGCAGAGGCTAAGGGTATTCCCCTTATTCACGAGATGGCGCGTCAGCACGGGGATAAAAAATATTTTGTTGCAAGAAAGAAGCCCAAGCTTTATATGACCGGCGTCCTTGAGGTCGACGTTCACTCTATTACCACCGCGTCAGAGCAGAAGCTGTATCTTGACACAGCCGACGCGGCTTTAATGAAGGGCAAGAAAATTCTTATAGTCGATGACGTTATTTCTACGGGCGAGTCGCTCCACGCTCTCGAAACTCTCGTAAAAGAAACAGGAGCGGAAATCTGCGGACGTATGGCCATTCTTGCCGAGGGCGACGCGCAGAACAGAAAAGATCTTATTTATCTTGAAAAATTGCCGCTGTTTAATGCTAAAGGTGAAGTTATCGGCTGATAATGTTGTGTCAATGTTGTGTGAAAATGAATTTTTTATATAACTATTGATTGACGGCGGATTATAATGTAAAATAAAAGAGTAAAAAATTATACATTGAAAGGAGTTGGAAATATGGCAGATTTAATCGAAATCTTCTGCTGGCTTCTCAGCCTCCTTAAGCAGATTCTCGGTTGTTTCGTTGATGCAGGTTTCATTGATGATATCACCGGTTCTATCAAGGAGTTCGCTTCTTCAAAGTTCGGCGCATGATTTAAAAAATGAAGTAAATACCGCGGCGACCCTCATAGGGGGTTGCCGTGATGTTTTGTAAAGGAAAAAATTAAAATGAATTTATCCGAAAAAAAATTGTTCTTATTCGATATAGACGGCACGCTTTCCGTAGGCAATACTCTGTTTGACGGCAGTATGGATTTATTGGATTATATAAATTCTATCGGCGGACGCGCGTATTATATTACAAATAATTCGACGAATTCGACCGACAGCTACATAGAAAAATTCGCAAAGTGGAATATAAAAACGACGGCAAACCTGTTTGTAACCGCGGGATATGTTTCGATGCTTTATTTAAAAGAGCATTTTTCCAATGAAAAAGTGTTTGTCCTCGGTACGAAGTCGTATGTTAAGGAGCTTAAAAAGAACGGACTTAACATAACCGAAACTCCCGACAAAGACGTAAAATGTGTACTCGTCGCATTTGATAACGAGCTTACATACAAAAAGACGGAGTATGCGTGCGAGCTTCTTTCGACTAAGGATATCCCGTATCTTGCGACGAACCCCGATTTGTGCTGTCCCGCGCCGTTCGGATTCGTTCCCGACTGCGGTTCGATTTGTTCAATGATAGATAACTCCGTCGGCAGAACTCCCTTATATCTCGGAAAGCCCAATAAAATACTTGTCGATATGTGTCTTGCCGATTCGGGATTTACAAAAGAGCAGACGCTCGTTGTCGGCGACAGGCTTTATACCGATATCGCGTGCGGAATCAACGGCGGAACGGACACGTGCGCCGTTCTGACAGGGGAGACGACGAGAGAAGAAATAGCCTCCTCGCAGTACAAGCCGACGTATACGTTCGAAAACGTTAGGGAACTTCTCAACGCCTGTAAGCAGTAAAAAATATTTTTATTTAAAAAAAATAACCCCGGCTTCGATATGAAACCGGGGTTTGATTTATTGTTTTGTGAATGTATTGATTAATACATTCCGCCGCCCTGTGCCGCAGCCATAGCAGCCGCCTGAGCAGCGTCGGCCTGGGGATCGGGCTTATCCGCAACGAGTGATTCGGTTGTGAGAACCATAGCTGCAACGGAAGCCGCATTCTGCAATGCCGAACGCGTTACCTTGGTAGGATCAAGAATACCTGCCTGCGCCATGTCTGCGAATTCTTCGGCTGCGAAGTTGAAGCCGTAGCCTTTCTTTTTGCTTCTTCTTATAGCGTCGATAATAACGGAGCCCTCAAGACCTGCGTTAGCGGCAATTTGACGGATAGGCTCTTCGAGAGCTTTAAGAACAATCTTAACGCCCGTCTTTTCGTCTGCGTCCGTGCACGAATCCGCAAGAGATGAAATCTCGTCAACAGCGTTGAGAAGAGCAATGCCGCCGCCTGCAACGTAACCCTCTTCGACTGCCGCCTTTGTAGCTGCGAGAGCGTCCTCGATACGGAGCTTTTTCTCTTTCATTTCGGTTTCGGTTGCCGCGCCTACGCGGATAACCGCAACTCCGCCCGCGAGCTTTGCAAGTCTCTCCTGGAGCTTTTCTCTGTCGAAATCGGATGTTGTGGTCTCGATCTGACTTCTGATCTGAGCGACTCTTGCCTTGATAGCTTCGCTGTCGCCTGCGCCGTCGACAATGATGGTGTTCTCTTTGGAAATCTTAACCTGCTTTGCACGACCGAGCATGTTAACGGTTGCGTCTTTGAGCTCGAGTCCGAGTTCGGAGGTGATAACCTCGCCGCCTGTAAGGATAGCGATATCACGGAGCATTTCTTTTCTTCTGTCGCCGAATCCGGGAGCCTTAACGCCGATGCAGGTAAACGTACCTCTTAACTTGTTAAGAAGAATGGTCGAAAGAGCTTCGCCCTCAATGTCCTCTGCGATTATAACAAGCTTATGACCAGCCTTGAGGATGGATTCAAGCAGGGGAAGAATCTCCTGAATATTAGAAATCTTTTTATCTGTAATAAGAATGTAAGCGTCGTCGATAACCGCTTCCATCTTGTCGGTATCTGTTACCATGTAGGGTGAGATGTAACCTCTGTCGAACTGCATACCCTCGACAACGTCGGAGTAGGTCTCGCTGGTCTTTGAATCTTCAACGGTGATAACGCCGTCGGATGTAACCTTTTCCATAGCCTCTGCAATGAGGTTACCGATCTGCTCGTCGGCAGCCGATATAGTAGCGATTCTTGCGATATCGCTCGAAGACGAAACGGGCTTTGAATCAGCCTTTACAGCCTCGACAGCCTTGTCGACGGCTTTCTGAATACCTTTCTTAACTACCATCGGGTTTGCGCCTGCGGCAACGTTCTTCATGCCCTCTCTTACAAGAGCCTGAGCGAGAAGCGTAGCTGTTGTGGTGCCGTCGCCTGCAACGTCGTTTGTCTTAACGGAAACTTCCTTGACAAGCTGTGCGCCCATATTCTCGAACGGGTCGTCGAGTTCAATCTCCTTTGCGATAGTAACGCCGTCGTTTGTGATTAAGGGTGAGCCGTATTTCTTATCTAGAACTACGTTTCTGCCCTTGGGTCCCAATGTAATTTTAACGGTGTTGCTTAATTTATCAATACCTGCCTGTAAAGCCTTTCTGGCTTCTTCGCCGTATATAATCTGCTTTGCCATAATAAAACGCCTCCTGAATTATTCTACAACTGCGAGAATGTCGCTCTGACGGACGATAGTATATTTGTCCTGTCCGAGTTTAACTTCTGTTCCGGCATACTTATTAAGTATAACCTTATCGCCTACGGAAACTTCCATCTTTACTTCCTTGCCGTCAACGGTTCCGCCGGGGCCTACGGCTACGATCTGCGCAACCTGGGGTTTTTCCTGTGCGGACGAAGCTAACAGAATGCCTCCCTGTGAGGTTTCCTCCGCTTCAAGGAACTGGAGAACGACTTTGTCGCCTAAAGGTTTAAGTTTCATTTTATATTCCTCCTAATCGGGTAAATAATATAATGTATTAAATGTTGCTTAGCACTCTTTTTCTTTGAGTGCTAATACATATTGTAACCATTTTTTATGAAAAATCAAGTACTTTTTGAAAATTATTAAAAAAAACTTAGAAAATTACGTTTCATTATATACGAATATTAACTGAATATAAATTATATCTACAAAAGTAAAATATTTTATAAAAATAAATACAGAAAAATTAATTGACAAATGTCGATGATTGTGCTATGCTATCGTCATATCCATTATATATTATTATGAAAGGACTGCGTCAAATATGAAAAACAAGGAAGATTTACGCATCAGAAGAACGCACAAACTGCTGTGCGACGCAATGTTTTCTCTGCTTGAGAAAAAGAGCTTCGACGATATTTCCGTTGTGGAGATATGCGACAAGGCAATGGTTCACAGAGCGACATTTTATAAGCACTTTGAGGACAAGTATCATTTCATGGAATATGTGATGAAGGAGAAGATAAGAGAATTTTATGAGAATAACAATTCTCACGATCTCTATAACGACCCGAAGTCGTTTTTCAGAAATCTTGTTTCCAATGTAATTGATTTTATATACGCTAATAAGAAAATGCTCAAAATTTCCGTTTTACCCTCTAATAACGGCAGTTTTATCGATTCGGTACATAAGATTGTTTCCGAGGAGATTCAGGGGCTTTTAGAGGATTTTGAAAAGCACGGCATTGATCTTAAAGTTCCGGCTGATGTCGGTGCGCAGTATTTTGCCGGCGGTATTCTCTCGCTTATTAAGTGGTGGATAATATCAGACTCGAATACGCCCAAAGAGCAGGTTATCGAGTATTTCGACACACTGATAGCCGATTACGAATATTTTATTGTTAAAATAAATAAATAAATAATTTTTTTCTGTTTGTAATATCGAAGCGATATTCGTCAATAATAATGTTGAAACTTTTATAAGGAGTTGAAACGTATGCTTGACAGGATATCGCTTATTTTAGTCGTTATCGGCGCGATAAACTGGGGTTCGATAGGTCTTTTTCAGTTTGATATCGTAGCGTGGATATTCGGCGGTCAGGACGCAATCGTCAGCAGAATAATATATACTGTCGTCGCCCTCGCCGGAATATGGTGCATCTCTTTGCTTTTCAGAGAGAACGAGATGCTCAAATCCGCGTCGGACGCACAGGGAAAAGAGTAATTGAATACTTTTCCCAAATTAAAACGGAGTCTCGAAACCGGGACTCCGTTTTGAGTATAATTGAATATTATTATTTGAATATATGGAAGAATGTATTAATAAATGCGAGCAGTCGCTTTACGAATGCGAAGAACGGCGCGTATAAAACGCTCTGTTCGTATTCCGGCACGGTTTTGTTTTCCGTATTTTTAATAACCGTAAACGTATCGTAGACGATATCTGTATCCGTTCCGTATGTTGTGACGGTTATTTTTTCATCGTCAAACGACAGAACCGAATACGTCGGCTCCTCCATGAATAAATAATTCTCGATATAGTCGGGAATTTCGTCCTCATGGCAGTAGTTGCATCCCGAAGCGTTGCCCGATTCGAAATACGTTACGCCGTTTATAGGAGCGGTTCTTGCGTGAATGTGGTCGTGTCCGCTCAATACGAGATCGATTCCGTATTTTTCAAACAGAGACGGAAGCGAGATGTAATTTGCTTTGTTGTCAAACGCGTCGGGCTGTATGCTGTATGCGCTCTGGTGCATCATGATTATGCGCGCCGATGCGTTCGGGTACGCCGATACAGCTCTGTTTAACGTATATTCATGGTCTTCTTTCAGGAAATTATTGGTATTAAGAACAATGAACAGAACGTCCGAATATGAGAAATAGTAGTCGTTTCCGCCGAAAGTCAGAGCGTCGCCGTCGGTTATATTGGGATTATAAAAATGATACGGGAAGAACTGCGAGTACATTTCGTGATTTCCGACAGCCGCCGCTATGGGGATTGATTTAAGATTTTCGGGATTTAAAAATGCGTTATACTGTTTTTTGTTTACCGCGACGTTGACCTGGTCGCCCGCGGAGAGTATGAATGCGGAATTCGTTTTTTCTGTGATTGAATTTACGGTTCTCTCCCAGCCGTACGCGTCGTCAAGCATTGCTTCATCTGAGTTGTCCCCGCTTCTGCCTATCTGCGCGTCGGATACGAACGCTATTTCAAAATCCTTATCGTCTTTTATTGTAAACGGTCTTGCTTTCTGCGTTTTACCGTCGAATGTGTATTCGTAGTAATACGTTCCCGCAGTGAGATTTGTAAGCGAAACGCGGTTTACGACGTACGCGATAAGGGGCGTTCTGACGCTTACAACGTCGGCGGTTACTGCGTTTGACATGTCGGCAAACGCCGAATATCTGAACGAATCAAACGAATGAGACATCCAGCTGAAATTAACCGATGACGAATCCGTACCCGGAGTGAGTGAAATTTTACCTGTATCCGAAAATACGGATTCTGCATTATTGACGAACTCCTCGGGAGCGGATACGGGATTTTTTGCAAACGCGGAGAATGAGAATATCAGCGCAAGTATTAATGTTATTGATATGATTTTTGCCGATTTTTTCATTGTGATACCCCTTTTTTAATTAAAGATAATCGCGGTTGAAACGCTGTTTTAATTCGATTGAGCCGTCGTTTTTTACGGTTATGACCGTCGTGCCCTGCATCCATTTGCTCTCGTCCCATTTTCTTAAATCGCCCATGGTGTAGGTTTCATAGCCTCCGGTTTGAACATATACGAGTTTTACTCCGTCGTACTCGGCGCAGAAGTCGTTTACATGGTCGTGTCCCGCGAATACCGCCTGCGTTGAGCCGAGTTCCTTTATAAGTGAGAACATGCCGCTGTTTACCGGCGAGCATCCTATCGATTCGTACTGCGAACCGTAGAGAATTTTCGCTTTGCCCGTAGGGACGTATTCGCCGAATTTGTCGAGCCTGTTTACGTTTTCGTATTCGCACAGCGGAATGTGCATAAACATAAGCGACTTGAAATCGCCGTAAACGCGTCTTTGCTCCTCAATATGGTTTCTGTACCAGTTTTTCTGATTGTTTTTTAGATAGTCGTAACCGCGCAGGTCGGAGTCGAGTCCGTTTTCGAATCTGTATTTATCCGATATGTTTCTGCCGGAGTCAAACATGAAAAGACTCTGTTTTATCGAGCCGTCGCGGTTCATTATATTTATAATATGGTTGCCGTAGCCGAATAACTCGGACGGACCGAATTTTGCAAGGCAGTGTTCGTACTGCGACATGTTTTTCATGAGAAAATACTTATGGTATTCCTTTTCCGCTCTTGCTTCGTGGTTGCCGAATACAAACGTCCAGTAAACTCCCATATCCTCAAAAAGCTTTGCGAATCTTACGCCGTCTATCTGCTGATGATTTGAGAGAATAATATCTCCCGTAAATACTACGAGATCCGGATTAACGTCGGCAATATTACGAACCATCATATCGATTGTTTTGTCTCTCAATTCGGGGTCGTCCTCAAAATGCAGGTCGGTCATGGCGAGAATAACGAAGTCGTCCTCTGAAATCTGCCCGTCATCGTCAAATTTCGCTATCCATACGGCGGATTCGTCCTCCATAATACGTCCGACTTTCGAATCCATTACGGGGATTGTGCCCTTGCCGATAAGTCTTTTCGGCTGTTTGCCGCGAGAACGAGAACCTATCGCTTTTTCAGCCGAAACTATCGCTCTGATTCCGTTCTCTCTTATAACCGTCTGAAGAAACTTCATATATTAAAACCTCTTTGATTCTGTTTTTTTATTTATAATACCATATATATTTATAATTGGCAACATTAAAATTCACAATTGAATTGTTTTTTTAAGTGTGTTATTATTGTTTCGGTGATTAAATTGAAAAATACGAAAATGAAATACGACGCAAACGGCGAATTCAAAATAATGGTCGTTGGAGATATACACGAGAAACCTGCGTACGAGTCGAGAAAAGACAACGCGCGGATTCTTGATTATTTAAGACACATAAACACGGCTCTTGATAAAATCCGCCCCGATATGGCGGTTATAATGGGCGATATAATCAATACTGATACGTTTGATGATCTGAAAACGGGGCTTGATAAGACTTTTGCTCCGTTTATAAACAGAAATATTCCGTTCGCCGTTGTCAGAGGAAACCACGACGGAGACGAGCATAACGCGTGGAGCGAGTATGAAAAAATTTTCCGTACATACGATAACTGCATGTATGTTAAAAAGGAGACCGACGGTTACGGAGACTACAACATCCCCGTATATTCTCATGACGGTAAAAAAATAGTTTCGAATCTCTGGATGCTCAATTCAAACGCACATTCCGACGAATTCGACGGCTACGATTATGTAAAACCCGAACAGATCGCCTGGTATGAAAAAACGTCCGACGCGCTTAAAAAGAAAAACGGCGGTAAAGCTGTACCGTCGCTGGTTTTTCAGCACATGCCCGTCTGCGAGGAGTACAGGCTTTTAAAGGAAACGTCCGCGCTGTCAATGGTCGGGAGCGCGATTTTTGACGACAATGAGCATAACAAAAAATTCTATCTTCCCGATAAGTCGACGCGTTTTGAGGGTTATCTCGGCGAGGCTCCCTCGTCGAGCGAGTATAACAGCGGTCAGTTTGAAAGCTGGCTTAAGCAGGGCGACGTTATGGGCGCGTTTTTTGCTCACGATCACATCAACGACTTTATCGGAATAGTTGACGGAATATGGCTCGGTCAGTGCAAGTCGGCGGGATTCGGCATGTACGGCGACGGACTCAGACAGGGCGTAAGGGTTATAAGATTAAAAGAGGATCAGCCCGACAGATTTTTTACTGAAATGCGTACGTATCGCGAGATGATAGGCATGGACTGCGATTCGATTCACGGCAGGGTTAAGTACGTCCATGACAAATCAGGCGTTAAAATCGACCTTGCGGAGCGCGTTTTGGCTGTTGCCGCCGTTGCTGCGGGAGTCGGAGCGGGTATTTATAAATTATCGAAAATAATAAAATCTAAATAAGATTCCACGGACTCTTCGAAAAATCGGGTTCTTTTATGAAAGTTTCGGTTTTTCCGTTTGCCGGATTCGGTATCGTAAGCGCGTACGACCACAGGGCTATTGTATCGGTGTTCGTACGGCTGCCGTATTTTCCGTCGCCTGTCAGCGGAGTTTTTCGCGAGGCAAACTGGACTCGAATCTGATGCGTTCTGCCGGTGAAGAGACGGACTTTTATAAGTGCGCGGGATTCGCTTTTTTTGATTATTTCGTATTCGCATTCCGCGTCTTTTACGCCTTTTCTCATCCTTTTGACGACGAACGTTTTGTTCTTTTGTCTGTCTCTGTATAAGAGGTCTTGCAGGACGGCTTTGTCCTCTTTCGGGATTCCGTCGGTCAGAGCGAGATATTGTTTTACGACGCGTTTTTCTTCTATCGCCTTTGAGAGATACCCCGCGCTTTTCTTATTGAGCGCGTACACCATGACTCCGCCCGTGGTTAAATCGAGCCTGTGAACGGGGTATACCTCGGTATTTAACTGTTCTTTCAATATATCGACTGCACCCGAATTGTTATCCGTGTGTTCTGACGAAATTCCGACGGGTTTTATTATCACTGCAATATTCGAATCTGAATAAAGTATTTCAAGCATATGATCAACGCTTTCTTTTTTATATATATTTTATCATATTAATTCTGTATTTCAATACATCGGAGATTAAAAATAATGAAAAGATGTTTTTGCTTCGGCGCAATGGATTTTGCCCGTTTTGACGAGAAAATTAACGACGGTGATATTGTGATAGCCGCCGACGGGGGACTAAAAGCGTGCGAAAAATTCAATATTGAACCTACGTATATACTCGGCGATTTCGATTCTCTCGGATATGTGCCGGATTCGGATAACGTAACGCGTCTGCCCGTTGAAAAGGATGTTACCGACATGTATCAGTCGGCGTTCACCGCGTTTGAAAAAGGGTACAGGGAGGTTCATCTGTACGGCGGGGTAGGGGGCAGACCCGACCACACGTACGCGAATATCGCGCTCGTTGCGGATCTTACGAAAAGGGGATGCAGGTGCTTTCTCGTTTCAGATACGTATATTATAACGGCAGTGACGGATGGCGGAATCGATTTCGGAAAAGAAATGAGGGGTACGATATCCGTTTTTTCGTTTGATAATGAAGCGCGCGGTGTATGCGAAACAGGACTTAAATATACGCTTGACAACGCTGTTTTAACAAATGATTTTCCGCTCGGCGTCAGCAATTCGTTTATAGGCGAGAACGCGCATATCGGCGTCGAAAACGGAACTCTTATAATAATGTATGAAAGACCTTGACATCAATTGTCGTCTGATATATAATAATACCGCACATTGGAATAATTAATCGGATAATATTAGGGGTGCTGTTTTCGGCTGAGATGCATTTGCGAACCCTTGACCTGATACGGATAATACCGGCGTAGGTAAATATTTACTGACATAATGAATGTAAGTATTCGCATACCGGGCTTCCGGTGTGCGAATTTTATTTTTTCCATGGAGGTATATTATGGAACAGAAGAAAAAATTTAATGTACGGACTTTGACAGAGTGCGCCGTTATGCTCGCGCTTGCCGTAGTTCTCAGCTTTATTCAGGTATGGAAAATGCCCATGGGCGGTTCGGTAACGCTTGTCAGCATGCTGCCCATCGTTATGGTTTCGATTAAGCACGGCAATAAAGCGGGGCTTGCGGTCGGATTCTTGTTTTCGCTTGTTCAGCTTATTCAGGGAATTGCGTCGGGCGATGTTTTCCCTTATTGTGAAACCGCCGGCATAGTTGCGTTTGTTGTTGCATTTGACTACATTGTACCGTTTACCTTTCTCGGGTTTGCAGGAGCATTTAAAAAACTTAAAATCGGCAAATTTGACACGTTCGGCATTTATCTCGGCATTGTTATCGTAATGGTTGTGCGTTTTGCATGTCACTTTGTTACGGGATTTTCTGTATGGCGTCAGTGGGCTGAAGGTATGAACCCGTATATATACTCGCTTCTTTACAACGGAACATATATGCTTCCCGAGCTTATATTTACACTCATCGCTGCGGTAATTCTTATTCAGGTTCCGCAGATCAGAAAGCTTCTCGGAATTAAGATTAAACCCGAGGAAACAGAGGAAAATAAAGAAGCTTAATTCTTTCGTTACCTTCGTTTTAACGCCCTTTCCGTATAACACTGGAAGGGCGTTATCCTTTTATATGCAAGGAATTTTCAAAACCGCTCAAAAAAAATAAAAAAAATTCTAAAAAAAGTGTTGACTTTTTAACTTGAATGTAGTATATTATTGGAGCCGTAAGAAATGCGACGCAAACATGGGAGCATAGCTCAGCTGGGAGAGCATCTGCCTTACAAGCAGAGGGTC
>DJEG01000117.1:0-3016 GCA_002431305.1 Ruminococcaceae bacterium UBA5904
TCTCATGCGGGAAGACAATGTCTTCCCCTACAAAATAATGTTTATGCCTTATATAAATTATTTTTTCATCTGAATCAAAACATATTCGGACGGCAGAGAGTAAATCCCTGCCGTCCGATTTCATTATTATTTTTTCTTTGATTTTGCGGCTTTTTTCTCCGCTTTTATCTTCTTTGCGTACGCATCGGCTTCTTCTTTTTCTCTTATCGCCTGTTCTCTTTCGCGCGCCTCGGTCTCCTCGGCTCTGCGTTTGGCTTCGTCGTACATTGCGTTAAGCTCGTCGAGATGATTGTAATTTTCATACTGCGAGACAAGTCTCTCCGCGTCGTTGTACGCCTTGGCGGCAAGGCTGTAATAGAAGTGAATATCGTTCTGTTTTTTTTGTTTGGCAAGGTTTTCCTTTTTCTTTGCCTTTAATTCGTCGATCTCCCTGCGAAGTCTTGCGATTTCAAGAGAATCTTTCTCTTTCTTCGCGACGGCGGAAAGAGTATACATCTCCTTAAGCTTCTCGTCAAGAGCGTCCTCCTCGTCAAACAAAGACTCTAAAACCGTAAAATCGGGCTTTACAAGCGTTGTTACGTCGGGATAATACTTTTCGACAGCCTTTTTTGAGGAAAGCTTTTTCTTTGCCGTCTCGACAGCGAATTTTTTAAGCTCTTTTTCCTCCTCGGTATTCGAGGGCAAAGACTGCGCCGAATGAAGCTCTTTGAGAATATCCTCACGGCTCGTAGAAGCGAGCGCGGTAAGTCCCTCGTCAAGAACCTTTTTATAAACATTCAGCTGTGTTTTGTAAAGAGGAGTTGAGAATTTATCAAGCTCGTCGCATACAAATTTTGAAATATCGATATTTTCGTTAAATTCGAGAGCGTCTATGTACGCCTTTTTAGCCTGCTTCTTTGACGCTTTATAATCCGCGCGGGCAAGCTTGCATGCCTTTTTATACTCTTCTTTTTCGGCTTTTGACGCGCCCTTTGAGTATTTTTCGACTTTTCTTGCGGGAGCGGGCTTATAGTCGTCCTTATTAACGCTTACATAATCGGACTCTGCCATATCGCGTGACTCGTTGATTATGTCGATAGCGTCGACCAAGTCTCTGTCCTTAAGACAGTTATTGCTGTAATCCTCGAATAACGCTCTGATTTTGAGAACCTTGACAACGCCTTTCTGCTTCTTCTCCGTAAAGTCGTAGAAGAAATAGGGAACAACATTAAGAAAAGCACCGACAGCCGCCATGATTATAAGAACGGACATTAATTTATACAGAAGTCCGGGTTCGCCCGTGTTAACGTCAAGTATATCGTAGGGCGAAGCGTAGCCGTTGTCGCTGCTGATTCCGTAATATTTCTGAACTGCGGGAAGAATCGAAGATGTAAAGAGCGTTACAATACTTCCGATAGTGCCGACTGCGGCGAACATACCGTCGATTCTCTCACCGGTTCTATACTGCTGATAGTCTCTGATATCCGCCTGAATCGCGGGAGCGGTGATCTGCTCGCTCGCGCCGACAAACCAGTTAAAGTAAACGCAGACAAACAGCCACCAGATATTATGCATGCCGAGAAGCATCGCGAGTATGCAAACTATATTCATGAAGTTTGCAAGAATAAGAACTCTCTTTTTACCCCATTTTCTGACAAGCACGGGCGTAAGAAGCATACCCCACAGAGATGCGTTTCCTATAAGAGTCTGGATGAGAGCGTACTGCGTGCCGTTTGCGGTGTGACCGTAGTTATACGACCATGTAAGAATGTTGCCGTATGCGCTTTCGAGGAAGCCTATCCATCCTGCAAGGGAAATTATCCAGAAGTACTTATTCTTTGCAACTTCCTTAATGGCGTATGAGAATTTAATCTGAATTGTATGAGACTTAGCCTGAACAATTTTTTCCTTCGTATTTGCGAATACAAGAATCGTAAGTGCGACGCCGAAAATCGCAAATATCGGGTAAGAATATCTGTAAACTCTGATATCGTAAAGATTGTCGTTCGTAAATACCTGCGCGACTATCGGGAGAGCTATATTAATGATAGAGGGAGCGAGCGAATAAATAACGCTCTTGACCGCAAGAACGTCGGTACGCTCCTGCGTGTTGGGGGAAAGAACGTGTATAAGATTTGTATACGCGTCATAGAAGAAGTTATAATAGAACTGTAAAAGAAGATTGAATATAAGAACTATCGCGCACGTTGCGATATAATCCGCGCTTTTGCCGAAAATCATGCTTGTTCCGACAATATTCGCAAGCTTGTCATACGGGAACCATACGTATGCAACTGATATTACCGCCGTCGGAATACCCATAGACAACAGATACGGTCGGTATTTTCCGGCTTTGTTTCTCGTATTATCGACCATGTTTGCCCTCAAAGCGGTAAGGGGAATGTTTGCGAACGTGTCTATAAGATACAATATGTACATGTCATCCGGAGCAATACCGATTGCTCCGCCGACTATCATGTTCGTAGTGCCGACTATAAGCGAAACGCCGATTGTCATAATAAAATACGCGCCGATTCCTCCGACTGCGTACGCGGCGATCTCCTTAAATGTCATATATCTGCCCAAGGGCGGAATCTTCCAGTACGTCCTTACCTTATCAACGGCGGCGGACGCTTTTTCTTTCACATTCATGACATGCCTCCGTAAATCATACTTAAGTATAATTTTAGCACAATTTTAATATTAAAACAACCACAAAACACAAAAAAATATTGAAATTCGTGTGAATTTTGGTTTAATATGTTTTTTATTTAATGAAAAAAAGTAAAAAAAGACGCTTTTTCATCAAACAGATAAAAAAACGTCCCGTTATTTTCGGTTTAAATTAAAGCACGCATCTGAGGAAATCTTTTGTTCTCTCATTCTGCGGGTCGGAGAAAATCTCCTCGGGAGTTCCCTCCTCCATGATAACGCCGTCAGCCATGAATACGACTCTGTCCGCAACGTCGCGGGCAAATCCCATCTCATGAGTTACGACTATCATGGTCATACCGCCCTCGGCAAGCTCCTTCATAAC
>DJEG01000117.1:3167-8817 GCA_002431305.1 Ruminococcaceae bacterium UBA5904
GCGTCCGCCTTGTCGCGGAGTCCGACCCTGTCAAGAAGCTCGTAAGCTTTCTTTTCCGCCTCAGCTCTCGTCATTTTTTTAAGCTCAACGGGAGCCATCATTATATTCTTTTTAACCGACATGTTCGTAAACAGATTGAACTGCTGGAAAACCATGCCGACATTCTCTCTGAATTTATTTATATTAGTATGCTTATCCGTAATAAGCGTACCGTCGACCTCGATTGAACCGGACGTCGCACTCTCAAGCTGATTGAGACATCTGAGCAGAGTTGATTTACCGCTGCCGGAGGGACCTATCAGACAAACGACTTCACCCTCCTCGACTTCCATATTAATACCTCTCAGTACTTCAAGGTCGTCGAAAGACTTATGCAGATCGGTTACTTTTACTTTTTTTGTCATTGTTCAATCTCTTTTCCAACATTTTTGAAATTATCATGAGAACGGATATAACCACGAGGTAAAGTCCGGCGACGTAAACGTACGTTTCGAAGAATCTGTATGTAGAACCTACGTACGTCTTAGCCTTATTGACAACCTCGGCAAGTCCGATAACCGAAAGTATGGACGTATCCTTTATTGTAATGATAAACTGGTTGACTAAGGACGGAATGGAAATCTTGAACGCCTGGGGAAGAACGACTCTTATCATGGCCTTGCTCTTGCTTAAACCCAAGCTTCTCGCGGCCTCCATCTGTCCCTTGTCGACGGCCTGTATACCGCCTCTGAATATTTCGGAAAGATACGCGCCCGCGTTGAGACTCAAAGTGATAACACCCGCAACGAACGGAGTGAACTTAAATCCGCTGACGAAAAGCTGAACGACCTGCGGTACGCCGAAAAAGACGATAAACGCCTGAACGAGCATAGGTGTTCCGCGGATAATCCAAACGTACGCGCCCGAAAGGAATCTGAATACTCTGAACTTCGACATACCCATAAGGCAAGCGATAAGTCCGAGAAAGAAACCTATAAGAATGGAGAGAAGCGAAATCCCTATCGTCAGCTTGATACCCGCTAACAGTATAGGAGTCGCCTTTTCAAATACAACGCTAAAATCCATAATCTTTCCTACAATCCAACAGAGTACAGTATGATCTTAAAGACCATACTGTACCGAAAAATCAATAATAAATTTTTTAAGTCAATAAAACTTATTTCATACCGTACTTGGCAAGAAGCTCGTCGTAAACGCCGTTAGCCTTAACATTCTTAAGACCCTCGTTGAACATGGTGATAAGCTCTGCATTCTGACCCTTCTTAACTGCGAAGCCGTAGGGTTTGGGGTTGATAACATCGCCGATAGTCTTAAGAGCTGTGCCGGTCTTGATCGAGTAAGCGATAACCGGGTAATCCTCGAAACAAGCGTCGTTGTTGCCGTTGAGAACAGCCTGATACATCTCTGCACTGCCTTCATAGGTAACGGTGGTGAAGCCGTACTGATCCTTTACACTCTCGGCGTATTCAAGACCCTGGGTGCTTGCCTTAACGGCTACAGTCTTGCCCTTTAAATCCTCAATGGACTTAATGTCGCTGTCAGCCTTAACAACGAGAACCTGACCGTTTTCAATGTAACCGTCGGAGAAGTCGAAAGTTTCCTTTCTCTCGTCGGTAATGGTCATGCCCGCGATCATAGCGTCAGCCTGACCTGCCTGAACGGCGCCCATGGAAGCGTCGAATCCCTCGTTGTGCATCTCGTACTCGAACTTCTGATCCTTGGCAATAGCCGCGAGAAGATCCATATCGAATCCGGTGTACTTACCGCTCTCGGTATCAAGATACTCGAAGGGAGCGAAGCTGTTATCCGAATAGATAACGTATTTCTTGCCCGTCGGCGCGGCTGCGTTGGACGGATCAGCCTTGCTTACATCGCCGCCCTTATCGTCTCCGCAGGAAGCGAAAGCGAACAGAGTCATGATAACCGCAAGAGCGAGAGCGATTATTTTCGTTACTTTTTTCATGTTTATTCCTCCGTTTCAAAATAAAATCCGCTTTTCACAGCGAATATTTTAAAATATTTTACCATTTTTTAATGTGGGTGTCAATGACCTATTATAAAAAAATATACGCTCCCGGTGGGTTAAATATGTAAGTATGCACAAAATTTACGTATATTTATAAGTTAAACACCCCGCAAACGACGAAATGAGTTTATTATGTTGAAATGTTTATAATACAATAGTATAATTTATATTCATTCATAAATTAAGGACGGATATAATGTGAAAAAGGTATTCTACTATTTGAAAAGCTATGCCGTACAGAGTATTCTCGGTCCGATTTTCAAGTTAGGCGAAGCGACGCTCGAACTTTTTGTTCCGCTCGTAGTTGCAAAGATAATCGATGTCGGAATCCCGAATTCGGATAAGAATTACATTATTAAAATGAGCCTTATCCTCGTCGGGCTTGCATTCGCGGGACTTTTAATGAGCGTTACGGCGCAGTATTTCGCCGCGAAGGCTTCCGTCGGATGCGTTACGAAAATGAGGTCGGCACTGTTTGCACACATTCAGACTCTCTCGTACTCCGATCTTGACTCTCTCGGCACGTCGACGGTAATAACGAGGATGACGGGCGACATGAATCAGATTCAGACGGGACTCAATATCGGTTTAAGACTGCTTTTGCGTTCGCCGTTCGTCGTACTCGGCGCGATGGTCATGGCGTTTACAATCGATACGCAGGAGGCTCTGATTTTCGCAGGGGCGATTCCGATTCTTGCGATTGTCATATTCGGCATAATGCTCGCGGGAATCCCTCTTTACAAGAAAACGCAGGGCAAACTCGACTCGGTTTTAAGACTTACGAGAGAAAACCTCACCGGAGCGAGAGTTATCCGTGCGTTCGGCAGAGAAAAAGAGGAAACCGCCCGTTTTGTAGGCTCCAACAACGCCCTTGTCGCGATACAGGAATTCGCGGGTAAAATCGCGGCGGTACTCAACCCCGCGACGTACGTAATAATAAACGCCGCCGTCATAATCCTTATATATTCGGGCGCGGTCAAAGTCAACGCGGGGACCCTCACGCAGGGCGAGACGGTCGCGCTTTATAACTACATGTCGCAGATTCTCGTAGAACTCATTAAATTCGCAAGTCTTATAATAAGTATTACGAAAGCCGCCGCGTGCGCGAACAGAGTAAGCGACATTCTCGATATGTCCCCGTCGTTTGAGGGCGGAGACGTTATCGGCGGAAATGACACGGACGAGGCTGTCAGATTCGAAAACGTATATTTAAAATACAATGAAACCGGCGGCGACGCGCTCGAGAATATATCGTTTACACTCAAAAAGGGGCAGACTCTCGGAATCATAGGCGGTACGGGTTCGGGCAAAACGTCGGTAGTAAATCTGATACCCGGATTCTATCACGCGACAAGGGGCAGCGTCTATGTCGACGGCGTAAACGTAAACGACTGGAATCAGAATTCGTTAAAGGACAGAATCGGCGTCGTCGAACAGAAAGCCACGCTTTTCTCCGGAACGATAAGGGATAACTTAAAATGGGGCGATGAAAACGCGACGGACGAGGAAATAATGTCCGCGGCGAGAACGGCGCAGGCACAGGATGTTATAAATTCAAAGGAATCGGGGCTCGACAGCGTTATCGAGCAGGGCGGAAAGAACCTCTCGGGCGGTCAGAGACAGAGACTGACGATAGCCCGCGCGCTCGTCAAAAAGCCCGAAATTCTCATTCTCGACGACTCGTCGTCCGCGCTCGACTTTGCGACGGACGCTAAATTGAGAAAGGCGATAGCCTCGATAAAGGACACGTCGGTAATAATCGTCTCACAGAGAACGTCGTCCATTAAACACGCCGACGTAATCGCCGTACTCGACGACGGAAAATTAGCAGGACTCGGAACACATGACGAGCTTCTTAAAAACTGCTCGGTTTATAAGGAAATCTACGACTCACAATATAAGAAAGCGGGTGAGGAAAAATGAAGCAAAAACGCAGTTCTTCAAACGACAGAAAGACCGTAAAAATGCTGATGTCATATGTCGGAAGATATAAAATTCTGCTGTTTCTCTCTATACTCCTCGCAGGCGTAAGCGTCGTGCTTACTTTGTATATCCCGATCCTCGCGGGCAACGCGATAGACTGCATACACGGAATCGGAAACGTCGATTTTGATTCTATAAAAAATATACTTATAAAAGTCGGAATAATAACCGCCGTTACCGCCGTCATTCAGTGGATAATGAACATGATAAACAACCGCATAACGTACAGGGTCATACGCGACGCGAGAAACGACGCGTTCAAAAAGCTCGAAATTCTCCCGCTTAAATATATCGACTCGCACCCGCACGGCGACACTGTCAGCAGGATAATTTCCGACGCAGACCAGTTCGGCGACGGTCTGCTGATGGGCTTTTCACAGCTTTTCACGGGCGTTATGACGATAGGGGCGACTCTCGTTTTCATGCTGACGATAAACCCTCCGATAACCGCGGTCGTAGTCGTGCTGACTCCCCTGTCGCTGTTCATGGCGCGTTTTATAGCAAAGAAAACGCACGCGATGTTTACGTTAAGGTCGAAAACGAACGCGGAACAGACCTCGCACATTGAGGAAACTCTCGGAAACGAAAAAACCGTTCAGGCGTTTTCAAAGGAAAACGACGCGAACGAAAAATTCGACGAAATAAATGAAAGACTCGAAAAATGCGCGATGAAAGCGACGTTCTTTTCATCCCTTACAAATCCCTGCACACGCTTTATCAACAGCATAGTCTACGCGGCGGTCGCATTGACGGGCGCGACAGGAGTCATAAACGGCGGACATTTCGCAATGACCGTCGGCGGACTTGTTTCGTTTTTAAGCTACGCGAACCAGTACACGAAACCGTTTAACGAAATATCGGGCGTTATCACGGAGCTTCAGAATTCGCTCGCATGCGCGGAAAGGTTATTCGAATTTATAAACGAAACTCCCGAAATCCCCGATTCGAACGACGCAAAAACGCTCGTTTCGCCGACGGGAAAGGTCGGTTTTGATTCGGTTTATTTCTCATACACCCCCGACAAAAAGCTTATTGAGGACTTCAATTTATCCGTACAGCCCGGTCAGCGAATCGCGATCGTAGGTCCCACAGGCTGCGGAAAGACAACGCTTATTAATCTTTTGATGCGTTTTTACGACGCGGATTCCGGCACAATAAGCGTTGACGGCGAGCCGATAAAGGAGCTTACGAGAAAATCATTAAGAACGAACTACGGCATGGTTTTACAGGACACGTGGTTAAGATACGGCACGGTCAGGGATAACATCAAAATTTCAAAACCCGACGCAACGGACAAAGAGATTATCGCGGCGGCGAAATCGGCTCACGCCCACTCGTTCATAAAACGTCTGCCCGACGGCTACGATACCGTTCTGGGCGAGGGCGACGGCGGACTTTCGCAGGGACAAAAACAGCTTCTGTGCATAACGAGAATTATGTTAAGTCTCCCGCCGATGCTGATTCTCGACGAGGCGACGTCGTCAATCGATACGCGTACGGAGCTGAAAATTCAGAACGCGTTTGCGAAAATGACCGAGGGCAGAACGAGCTTCATAGTCGCGCACCGACTCTCGACGATACAGAGCGCGGACGTAATACTCGTCATGAAGGACGGCAAGATAATAGAACAGGGCAATCATG
>DJEG01000117.1:8915-9043 GCA_002431305.1 Ruminococcaceae bacterium UBA5904
GGGGATGTTAAAAACGCCCGGACAAAATTAATAAAAAGCTGTAATTTACATTTGATGCGAATTACAGCTTTTTTGTTTATTATATCTTAATATTTATAAGTCCGAGGTAAAGGCAGAAAATTTTAAAT
>DJEG01000117.1:9171-17176 GCA_002431305.1 Ruminococcaceae bacterium UBA5904
CTTCCCCTACAAAATAATGTTTGCGCCTTATAATTATTATCGATTTTTGTATTAAAATTTGGTTATTATATTTTAATATTTATAAGCCCGAGTTCTTTCGGAACCTCCGATTCGACGGACGAAATTTCACGCACGTGCTTCGCCGCGTTTTCGCTCATTTTCTCAAAGAGATTTTCGTCCCTTACGAGCTTCAGAATTCCGTCGGCAATACCCTTGTAATCCTCCGCCCCGGCTAAAATTCCGCAGTCTTCACTGACGAATTCGGGTACGGCGGCGACTGCGTTCGACACGGGAACGAGTCCCGAGGACATAGCCTCGTCGCGCGAGACTCCCTGCGTGTCCATACGCGTGGTACAAAGGAAAATTCCGTGCGTTTTATGCAAATCGGCGATGTCGTACGGCGAGAGATAACGCCTGTTCATATTGACGTTTTTATACTTTTTAAGAGATGAATACGTTATGTCGAATTTTTCTCCGTCACCGAAAATATCAAACGTCATATCATTAAATTCGTCATATTTTGAAAGCTCCGTTATCGCTTTTGCCATAACGTCGTTTGCGTAGTTGTTGTTTGCGAACGACTTAACCGCAAGGATTTTGAACCTCTGCTCTTTCGGCTTCTTTTTATACGAATAAAGCGACGTGTCAATACAGTTGTGAATGACGGACGAATTTTCATTCGTAAATTCGACTCCGTAGTCCTCGCTGACCGTATTTTTCAAATATTCTGACACAAAAACGAAATGAATGTTATCCGTTTTCGAACACTCGAAAACCTCGCGCCACATTTTCTCCCTGACAGCCGACTGCTCTTTCGCCGTTTCAAGCTCCCTGTCGGTTTCAAAATTATATTTACGTCTGAACCACGGCTGAATGTCGAATCCGTGAGACCATATAAATATATTGAACGAATCGGTGTAGGGCTTGATAATACTCCAGATATACGGGTCGAGGAAGTGGATGAATATATTTTTAATATTCGAATTTTCGAGAATCGAAACGAGCCTGTCGGCGTTGCCCGAAACCACGTCGATTCCGTCGTATTCTCTGAATTCAGCCTTAACGTCCGCGCCTATCGCGGCGGCGTCGACGGGATATCCGTAATTTTTATACGCCTTTAAACGGCGGTGAATGTACATGTATTTATACAAATCGTCGTACGACGGGTATGCAGGGGCAAGGACGAGCGTATCATTCCTCGACACAAACGGCATATCCTCGTAGATGTTTATATCGCTTCCGATGCGTACGGAGCTTATCTCCGTGTTGCCCGAACCGGTTATAACGAGCGAAACGTTGACATAATCGCATCCCGCCGGGATGTCCGCTGACAAAAACGGTATGTCGGTACTTACTTCAGACGTTATAACGCGTTTTGCACTGTCGAGCATATCGCATTTTATGTTGACAGCGAGATCACCCGCGCACGCGCAGACTATCGAGATATTATTCTGTATATCGTGCTCGGAGAGTTTTAACTCCTTTGCGATTACGGGTTCGCTCTTCTCGCCCTCGGACATTTTCGAGTCAACGCCCGTTTTGCCGTCGGCGGCGAAGTAGAGAACTTTTTTATTAGTATATTTTCTGCACGCGTTATTAAGCTCAACAGGACCGTAGTTTATATAAATCGAGTCGTCCTCTCCGGGTTTTATATTCTCGGCAAGCTTTTCGAGCTTATGAAGCTCTATGCCCTTATCGGCGATAAATATATCAGCGCACTTTTCGCACGACTGACCGCCGTTTTCGCAGTAGTTGAATTCGTCCGTGCATAAGAATTTTCCGTCGAGTTTTATGCCTTTTGCAAAGCTTAAAATATCGCATTTGACGGCGGACGGTTTGACGATACCTGCGTTCGAATTAAACGAGGAACACTCCCTGTACGTATGCTCTCTCGAAGCAATCGAGACTTCGCCGTTTCCATTTTTATACGTATCCGCTTTTCCGAATCCGTCGAGCGAAGAATATCTCACAGACAAAGCGAGGTCGTAAAGATAATTTTCACCGTAATAATCACGCGGATCCATCGCGCCGACGAATCCGTTTTCGGGAAACTCCGCCGACGAAATCTCATCGGTTCCGATTCTTTTTATTCTCACATCCGACTCCGAAAAATCAACGTCCGTTATAATATAAAGACGGGCGTTTTTGTACGTCTGACGGGCAAATGAAGATATTACGTTCTTTATTTCCTCCCCCGTTTCGCAGTACGAATAAAGCGTAATTTCGGGGAGTTTTTTCTTCATATCCTTTCCGAATACAATACTCGCAATATATCCGAGTCTGTCCTCGCACAGATGATACGACAAGACTGTACGAAGTCCCGCAAGTCTGAATTTACGCGTCGATTCCTCGTCGTAACAGTATTTGTCAAGATGCCTTTTAAGTTCATTTGAATTATCCGTGCTGATCGTCAGATCGCCGAAGAAATTTCTCTGACCGCGCGAATAGTTGCCGACGGTTATCGTATTAGAAGCCAAAAGCTCAAACACTCTGCGCGCGAACATCGACTGCGACGAGTTTACGGAGTTCATGTTTACACCGTAGTTGTATCCCTTGTACGCTATATGTATTTCGTCGGGAGACAGCGAGCCCAGTATCATTTTATTATATCTTGCGGGAAACGCGTGTTCGGGTCTTGGATTTTTAAAATTTCTGTCGAATATTTCTAATCCCTTTGTACGCTCGAACACGTCGGCAAAGTCGTCGAAAACTTTACATCTCTCTTTATACTTATGATAATACGCGCCCGCGAAACAGAATTTATCTTTTCTTACATGCATTTCGAGCGGATTATGAACGCGGGGCTGTGCCGAAAAATGAAGCAGATAAACGTTATCGCTGTTGAGACTCTTTTTATACTTCGCAACGCAGTCTATATCTGTAGTGAAAACGTAGTCCGCGCACGACGCCGCCGACATAAAAACATCCGTAAAAACGGGATCCTCTTTATTCCAGAATACTATCGGAATCTTTTTTGACCGGCAGTATTCGCTAAGCTCGTAAAGCTCCTTGCTTCCGTTGGCAATTTTCTTGTACCACGAATTGTTTTTGCCGTTCCACGCGGATTCTATAAACAAAAGGTCGGGATTAAACGAGTCGATTTCGTTCTTCCAGTCCGAACACGTAAGGGAGAAAAAATTACACTCGCTCTCAAAATTACCGCGCGTGAAAGCGTCCGCGATCGCGGCGACCTTTAAATCTTTAAGACTTTTTTTATCCGTATTAAAATAAACGGCGTTTTCCTTTTCGTCGAGCGAAACGCCGAATTCTCCGAGCAGTTCTTTAAGCTCTGCCGAACGGCGTTTTAAATATTTTAAAGCCTCGTTGATATTGTCAGCGGACATAATTTTCCCTCACTTTGAAAAACGCAGAATCACGTTTTTATACTTTCTGTAAACGTTTAAAAGGCGCGAGCCGATAAAATTGTTTTCGATAATTGAAAATTTTCTCTTAAAATTATCGTTTTCGACCTTTAACGAATTTATCTGAACCTCGTACCGGCGCAAATCCTTTTTAACCGACGATAAAACTGCCGTCTGGCTTTCAATATCCGAATAACACTGTTTGAGTTCGGACAAAAGACGGGCGTTATCCTCTTTTAATTTTTCTATTTCTTTATTTTCAGTCGCGGCTGCCATACATAATTCTCCCGTCAGCGAAGATATTTATTCTGATAGAATTCGAGTTCGGGCTGAGCATACGCGCGTTCCTCGTTCGTCATGGCGGCGTACTCCCTTGCAAATCCGCAGTACGGAACTATAATGCTCTTAGGCTCGCCGTCGCCTATGACTCTGCCCCTGTTTATCCATATAACCCTGTCGCAGAACGTCTCCATCTGATTCGTCGCGTGGCTTACGAAAACAATAGTCTTACCTTTATTTTTAAATTCGTTTATCTTATCAAGACACTTATCCGAAAAACTGTTGTCGCCCACGCTCAAAGCCTCGTCGATAATTAAAATATCGGGATCCATATGAACGCTTATAGCAAATCCCAGTCTCGAAACCATACCCGACGAATACGTTTTAACCGGCTGATTTATATAAATTCCGATATCGGCAAAGTCGATTATTTCCTTTTCGATCTCGTCTATTTCGCTGTTTGAAAGTCCCATCAGCAGACATTTGAAACGTATATTGTCTATACCCGTCAGCGCCGGGCGCATACCCGAGGAGGCGGCGAGCATATTGACCTCGCCCTTGACTCTGATTCTGCCCTCGGTCGGCTGTGTTATGCCGGTAATCATGGACGCTATCGTCGACTTTCCGCTGCCGTTAAGTCCGATAAGACCGACGACCTCGCCCTGTCTTAATATAAAATTAACGTCGTCGACGGCTCTGTACGTTTTTATTTTCGAATTGTTAAAAAAAAGTCCTTTCAGCTTATCGGAAAACGAGGAATAGAGCGTGTAATCCTTTGACACGTGAGAAAACGAGACAACGGGTCTCGGCATAAAATTCTGAGCAAACGACATCTTTATTCCTCCTTTTAAAGCAAATCTATAAATTTACGTCTTAATTTAGTGTGCAAAAGGCATCCGACGATGAACATTACAATCGACACAGCCCAAAAGATAATGCCGTTCGTCAGCGGAAGAAGCAATGACTCCGAATAGAACACCGCATTTCTGTAGCCGTTTATAATATACGCGAACGGGTTTATCATCATAATAATCCGTATAGCTTTGTTCGATTCGTCGGGATTCCACATTGCGGGGGAGATGAAAAACAGCATCCTTACAACAAACGAGAAAATGTTGTGATAATCCCTGAATATGACCGTAATCGACGAACCTATCAGCGCGTACGATATTAAAAAGAATACGGCGGAAAACATATAATACACTATCTGCCAGAGCTGACTGCCTATATGCACTCCGCTCGCGGCGACGATTATAAAAGCGATTATGACGGATATAAAATGAGTTATCAGATTCGTAACTACCGTTTTGACAGGTACGACCGCCATGGGAAACGTCATTCGTTTTAATACGGGCGAAAACGAAAGTATTGACATGTCGGACTCGAGCATGCACGTACTCATAAAGAACCACGGCACGACTCCGACGATAAGCCATATAATATAAGGAACGCCGCCAATGTCCGCGCCCTGCCTCAATCCTACGGCGAACACGAACCAGTATATAAGTATCTGTAAGGCGGGATTTAAAAAGTTCCAGAGAAATCCGAGAACCGTTCCGCCGTTTTTATTTTTTAAATCATATACCGCAAGACGGACGAGACGTTTGCGGTTAGTCCAATTCTCGCTTAACACCGTTCTTACTGATTTTATAAGTCCCATATAATAACCTCGATTCAATATACCAATGCTTAACTCAATTCAATATACCAATGCTTATGATATTATATATAATACAATTTTTATTGTCAAGAATTCAACAGATTATCCCATGTTTATATTTTTTTATCGAAACGTTATAATATTCTTAAGAAGTTCTTTCACTAAAAGAATAAATTTTTATAATATATATGTTATCATCGCTATGTGAAAATAAAAGACAATCGAGGACAAACTGATGAAAAACTACATTTCCCGTATTATGAAAAATGTTTCAAAAGCAGAGCTTGTCTACTGGTGGATATTAAGAGCGCTGATGATATACGGCATTTTAAAAAGTCTTATTTTCGGAGACAAATACTTGGGCTCCTCACAACCCTTGCAGATGGCGGCAAATCTCGTGGGTATGTTCGCATACGAAATCGCGCAGGCTCTGCCCGGAAATAACAGATTTAAATATTTCTCTCCGTATTTTCAGAACATAACGGCTCTCGGATTTTTCCTCGGTTCGTTCTGCGGAGCGTATCTCAATTTTTATTACTCCGTTCCGTTCTTTGACAAAGCGCTTCACGCGTTCGGCACGGCGGAGGCTGTTTTCATAGGCTACGAATACGTCGGAGCAACACAGTTAAAACGCAAGGTCACATGCGATCCCGAAATCGCCGTACTCTGCGCGCTCGGACTCGCGTTCATCATCTCAACGGCTTGGGAGCTTTTCGAGTTCTCGTACGACCAGTTCGCGGGCGGAGACGCACAGCACTGGAGCCATCAGAACGCGCTTGCGGCGGCCGGCGGAGACCCGTCTAAGATGTTTAACCTTTTTGACCCGAAAGACCCGTCGAGATTCGCGCTTATGGACACTATGGGCGATATCGTAATGAACTTCGCGGGCGGAATCCCGATGTATATAATTTTGAGAATCAAACCCTACCTTCACTCGAAAAAGAGAAATATAAACCTCGAAGTAGAGGAAATGAAAAAAGCACAGTGAACGACGGCGTGCAGTGCTCAGCAGTCAGCGGGCAGTGATTAGTGTAAGATAATAAAAAACGCTCGGCGGGTGTTGACAAACTCCTGCCGGGCGAATATAATAAAAGTACAGGGAGCTGTCTCAGAGACGGTTTTCCCTACTTATTGGTTATAGTAACCGCCGGTTGGGGAACAGGGCGGTTATTATTTTGCCATATAAAGGACTATTACAATTATCATAACTGCTGTTATGTAAATTAACAATTCCGTCATTGACACCACCCCCTTTATTTAAAGAGGGCGAATACCCTCTTATGATAAAAAGGGTAAAACCGCCTGCCGTTTTATGACAGCTCCGAGGTTCGCAAAACAAATTGCGGACTTTTTTATTTTACCGCAATAAATTTTTTTTGTAAATAGTTTTCTTTTAAAAATACATAATCCGTCAAAAAAAGCAGATTGCGCAACTTGCAATCTGCTTTTATTTACGCTGTTTACCGCATACTAAAACTTCTTACCTCAATAATTTTCCGCTTTCAGCGCGAAAAATTATTGTTATCTGCTCATCATCGACACCGTCTCGATGCACACTGCAACGAACGCCGCTATCATACCGGGGTTTAAAAGATACGCGGAAACAAGACTGCCGTTTGATACCTTAGCCGAACCCGGCGCGTACGCGGGAATAAAGTTTCTTCCGCTGTTGACGGCGAGGGATTTACGCAGTCTCGGCGTTTTTTCCGATGTAAAGTATTTATATGCGACAATCGCGGCGGCAAGAATCACGCCGTAGAAAACAAGCGACGAAGCATATAAAACAACGCTGTTATCCTGTCCGAATCGCGAATAGCCAAACGAAACTATAAGCGAATACGTATTGTTAAGCGCGTGAAGCAGAATCGAGGTCCACAGCGACTCCGTCACGCATACGACATAGCCGAGCGCGATACCCGCTATGAATGCAAACGGAATCTGCGCCAGATTGCAGTGAAGCAGTCCGAAAACGAGCGACGACATCAATATCGCAAACATGTCTCCGTATTTTCTAAGAGGCTGCATGATGACTCCGCGCATTACCGACTCCTCGATAAGAGCAGGAACTATCGCCGTACGCAGAACGTATAAAAGCATGTCAAGCGCGTTGTCCGGAGCCGCCGCAATAGCCGCCGAAGCGTCCTGGCTCGCTTGATAAACGGAGTCCGAAGCCATTGCGATTATCGAGGTGAATATATCGCCTACGAAGCATACTCCCAGTCCCATTACGACAAGCGGAATAAAATATTTACCGTTTACAGGCTTTGAATACGGTATCGGATTATCATAATATCGATTGCCCATTACGAGTCTCATAACAAGGAACGGCACACCTACAGCAATAATCGAATAGATTATTTCCATTATGAATCCCAATGTATCGCCGGACGGGAAGAAATTCACCGCCGCCGTATGACTTAAATACGCGATAACGTTGCTTAAAAACGTTCCTATAACTATATATCCGAGTATCGACAGTCCCGAGGCGAGTCCGAGCATTCGTATTTTATGTTTCTGCGCGTCCCACGCCGTCGGGTCGATATAATGCGGATATTTCATTTTACCCGACGGAAAACCGCCGGGGTTATAATTGTTGCCGGGATAGTAACCGTTATCCATGCCATGCACCTCAATTTATCTCGGAAAGCACCTCGTGCAAAGCCGACGCGGCGGCGTTGAACGCGTCGCGGTTGGTCGGATAAGT
>DJEG01000063.1:0-1174 GCA_002431305.1 Ruminococcaceae bacterium UBA5904
ATCACAAACAGCTATCATATCCATGTTACCGAGCCTATCGACGCGTTCGATAAATTAAAATTCGAATCGCAGTTCCAGGAGCTTTCTCCCGGCGGCGCGATAAGCTATGTCGAGGTTCCCAACATGCAGCATAATCTTGACGCAGTTTTACAGGTTATCAGCTTTATTTATGACAATATTATGTATGCCGAGCTTAACACGAAGAGTGACTACTGTCAGGTCTGCGGTTACGACGGTGAGATTGAGATAAAAGAAAAAGACGGCAAGCTCATCTGGGTATGCCCGCAGTGCGGAAACACCGACCAGGACAAGATGAACGTTGCAAGACGTACGTGCGGATATATCGGCACGCAGTTCTGGAACCAGGGCAGGACGCAGGAGATTAAGGAAAGAGTGCTGCATCTTTAATGAACTACGGAGAAATTAAGAACTGCGACATCGCCAACGGTACGGGCGTGCGCGTCACGCTCTTTGTATCGGGCTGTACGAATCACTGCAAGAACTGCTTTCAGCCTCAGACGTGGGATTTCAACTACGGAAAGAAGTTTGACGAAGAGACGAAAGAGAAAATATATAAAATGCTCTCCGAGTCGTATATTCAGGGGCTTACCCTTTTAGGGGGCGAGCCGTTCGAACCTGAAAATCAGCGCGAGCTTCTTCCGTTTTTAAAAGAAGTAAAACGCCGTTTCCCCGATAAAAATATATGGGCTTTCTCGGGCTTTACTTATGAGGAATTGACGAGTAAGGGCTCGCATCCGAACTGCGAATGTACCGATGAAATTCTCTCGATTATCGACGTGCTCGTAGACGGCAGATTCGTTGAGGAAAAGAAAAATCTGTCGCTCAGATTCAGAGGTTCGTCGAATCAGAGACTCATTGATATGAATAAAACGCGCAGTGAGGGTAGGGTTGTTACCTTCGAATAAGAGCGAAGGGGATGTTAAAAACGCCCGGACCGCAAAAAGTATTTTATAATTATAAAATGCATTTTGCTATGAATCAACCTCACCCTCGGAGTGCTTTTGCACGCCGTCGGGCAAGTCTTACACGCCGTTTTAGACGGCGCGCAAGATTCGGTTTATCCATTCCGAACGTTTTTTCCTATCCCCTTTTTAGTAAGGGCAGAGATTTGAAAATTTGATTTTGCTTGAAAAAACCCGGAAATTTCATATTG
>DJEG01000063.1:1211-22861 GCA_002431305.1 Ruminococcaceae bacterium UBA5904
TATTGCTGACGCAAATTTATTATTCATATTCTTGCAAGTCTCATGCGGGAAAACCTACAAAAGAATGATTTGTTCCGAAAAAATAAGAAACCGTAAACGAGTTTTTTACGGTTTCTTTTTATATTATATTGTTTTTATTATGTCGGATGTGATAAAATAATATCGGTTTATCAAATAAAAAGGAAAGTGCGCGATGAAAAGAACAGACCCCAGGGACAGCGCAAGCGCGGTCGTACTTTTATCACAAAAAAACAAAAAAGCGTTTTACGAGCTTTACAAATTATATTCACGCGACGTTTACTATATCTGCTGTGTGACGGCGGGCGTTACTTATGAACTGTCCGACGAGGTTACGGAGGTATTTTTAAGACTCTGGCGCGAATGCGAATCGGTTACGGCGGATAATTTCGAGGACTTATTATTTACATTGAGCGTCGGCGTATGCCGGTCACGGCAGAAGCATTCCGTTTTACCCCGTGAGGATAAAACGCTCGGCGTATATGACGAAATTAAAAACGTGCCGTCGTTCGAGGACATAAGAAAATCGTTTATGTCGTTCGAGCCGTCGGCGTACAGACCCGACTCTCGGGCAGTCAGCTTTTATAACGAAATGATATCGTCTCTGCCCGAAAAAAACAGGGAGATTCTTATGCTGAGCGCGTTTACGTCGCTGAGCGCGGAGGATATCGCAAAGAGCGAGGCAGTTGACGCGGATTTTGTAAAAAATAATTTAAGAGAGAGTTATTCTTTTCTGATTCATCAGGCGAAACGTGCCGATTTTATGGGTTATAAATTCGTCGGATATATTCCGCGCCTGGCTGTAATTATCGACGCTCTCGCGCGTTTAGTCACGGTTCCTAACGATATTTGGACGTCGATTGCCCAGTCGATAGGCTATGACGGGAACGAATACAATAATGAAGAGAAAAAAACGGAGCCTATTCCGATACGCGAAATTCCGAAGGTTAAAAAGAAAATTTCGCTTACCGCAAAACGCGTTATTGCCGTTATTTCGGCTGTTTTAATTATAATATGCGCGTCGTGTGCCGGAATTTATATTAATAAAAATAAAAAAGAGCCTGAATCCGTTCAGCCGAAAACAGAGGAAAACATTGACAACGGCGGAGTTTGGAACGGAGAAACGGGAGATAAATTTTCGTCCGGCAGCGGAACGAAGGACGACCCGTATATAATTTCCGACGGCGGACAGCTTGCATATCTTTCATCCGTCGTAAATTCGGGCAACGTCGAATATTTTGCATGTTACTATGCCCTCGGCGGGGATATCATACTCAATAACGCCGATACAAACAACTTATTTACGCCGATAGGATATAGAAATTCCGATTCCGATTACAAATACTTCTGCGGTGAATTCGACGGCAGGGGATATTCGATAACGGGGCTTAAAACGGATGTTTCGTCGTGTTCCGGACTGTTCGGATATCTGTACGACGCTAAGGTTAAGAATTTAAATATTGTAAACTGCGATGTTTCGGCGGAAAATTACGCGGGCGGTATCGCGGGTTATTACTCGGCAAAGAGCGGTTCGTCCGGTATTACCGCGTGCGACGTTTCGGGCAGAATTTCATCCGGAAGTTATGCGGGTTCTGCTGCGGGATTCGTCTCTGTTAACGGTCAGACCGCGTCTTTTTCGGCAGATAAATGCTCGTCGGATACTGCGGTTTCGGCTTCTGTCAAGAGTGCGGGCGGAATAATCGGCTATCTCGAGGTTTCCGACGGCGAGGCGAATATTTCGGACTGTATAAATTCGGGCGATATTTCGTCTAATGACAACGCGGGCGGAATCGTCGGAGCAAATCAGCTTTTAAACGGCTCGTCGGTAATTAAAACGTGTATAAATGTCGGCAACGTAACGTGCAAAAACGCGACGTACGGCGCAATCGCGGGAATCAGCGACGGTTTTTCCGCACAGTCGAGAGCGAGAATCGAAAACTGTATTTACCTCGATTCATCGTCCGACAAGGCGGTGAATTCGGGCGAGAATTCGTATGTAAACGCCGCGGCGATAACACGAGATCAGTTCTCGCAGAGTATTAATTTCGACGGATTCGACACGGATAAAATTTGGAGTATAAACACAGGGAGCTTCCCGTCGTTAAGATAAATCAAAAATAAAAATCGCGGAGCTTTCGGTTTGTGCCGTCGGCTCCGCGTTTTTATACCATGTCGCGAAGGCGCGTTGTGCCGAAGCGGTATGATACAATGTTCTGAGAAACACACCGAATCTTTGATTTGGATTGTGTTTCGTGAGGTTATTATTTAATTTATGATAATTCGTTAAGATGCTCGATAATGTATCTGTAAATCTTAACGCCCTCGGCGATTGCCTCGACACCTACGTTCTCGTTTGCCGCGTGCATTGCCGCTAACTGCTCGGACGTAAGGCGCGTCGGCGTGAAGCGGAGAATGTTATCGCATATTTTTTCGTACTTTCTCGAATCCGTACCGCCCGTCATAAGGTAAGGAGTTACGACAGCGTCGGGAATGCATGCGTTCAGGCACTTTTTAAGATATTTCATTTCCTCGCTGTTCGTCGGCGTAACGCGCGAAGCGTCGCGCTGTTTGATGACTTGAGTCTCAATATCGAATTTCTTTGCGATATCTCTTAAAATTCCGATACTTTCGTCGGCGTTCTGATGCGGTGAGGGACGGACGTTGCATATAACGTACGCTTGGTCGGGCAGAACGTTGGCAGCGTCTGAGCCCTCGCTCATTGTAAACGCCGCCGTCGTCTGAACGAACGCGCGGGTAGCTCCCGTGAGCTTAGACAGCGCGGTCTTTGTAAGAGATGAGAACAGCCATTGATTTGACATAAGAGCGCGCAGCGGGAATGTAAGGTACGGCGCGATAGAGTCGAACATCTCCGGGATGGGGGAGTTCATTTCAGCCTTAAACGGCTGTTTTTTGTCGACGTAAGCCATGAACTTGCCGAGTCTTACGAGCGGTGTGTTTTTATTCGGCGTGGAGGCGTGACCGCCCGAGCCTTTCGCCGTGAATTTAACGTCGCAGAATCCCTTTTCGACGACGCCGATTGCGGCGCAGGGATTTTTTAGTCCGGGAATAAGATTATCCACGATAGCTCCGCCCTCGTCCATTACGAAACGGAGCTTAACGCCCTTTTCATAGAGGTAATCGACAGCCTGTTCCGCACCTCCGCCCGAGTTTTCCTCATTGACCGACGACGAAAGCCACACGTCGCAGGGAGGAACGAAGCCCTGTTCGAGAAGTTCCTCGACCGCGCTGAACTCACAGCATACGGTGCTCTTGCAGTCCATTGCGCCTCTGCCCCATATAATGCCGTCAGAGATATCACCCGAGAACGGATCTCGCGTCCAGCCTGCCTGGTTTACGGGAACTACGTCCTGATGTCCCATGAACAGAACCGCGGGCGCGTCGGGATTCTTGCCCTGCCATCTGCGCAGCATGTTGCCGTCAATGTCGTGCTTTTCGAGCGTTGAAAATGTCAGCGGGAAAAGCTTCGCCATTTTATCCTGTAATTTAAGAAAATCGGAGTAGTCCTCTCCGCGTGATTTAGATATGGTCGGAACCTTTATCATTTCGCTTAAATTATGGGCGTATTTGTCCGCGTCGTCCTTTGTCCAGGATATCGCGGGCGCGGAGGTGTTGGGTTTTGCCTTGTTCATAATCGTCCTAGCGACGACTACGCCCGTCGGTACGGCGAGCGCGGCGGGGATAATCCATGATTTCTTTTTCATAGTTTCGCAGTCTCCTTTTTTTCGGGATTAAATTATTATCGGGTGAAAAACCGGCAGAATTTTTATAAAATAATTTATAAATTATAATTCGTCCAGTTCCTTGTTTATTTCGTCCTCTGTTGCTTTCATTGCTTCAAGCGTATTGTTAAGAAGTTCGTCAAGCTCCCAGCCTAACATATCTGCGCCCTTTGCTATTATATCGCGCGAACAGCCCGCGGCGAATTTCTTGTCCTTATACTTCTTTTTTAGGCTTTTAAGCTCCATGTCCTTTGTACTTTTCGACGGTCTCATAAGCGCGCACGCCCATATAAGCCCCGTCAGCTCGTCGCATGCAAAGAGTACCTTTTCCATTTCGTGCTCGGGTTTTACGTCGACGGTTATGGAGTAGCCGTGCGAGCATACGGAGTGAATTATATCGTCGCCGACTCCGCCGTCCTTGAGCAGTTCGACCGCTTTTATGCAGTGCGCGTCGGGGTACATTTCGAAGTCGATATCGTGAAGCAGGCCTACGATACCCCAGTGTTCCGCCTCGTTTTCATAGCCGAGCTTTTTTGCAAAGTATTTCATAACAGCCTCGACGGTCAGCGCGTGCTGTAAATGAAAATGGTCTTTATTGTATTTTTTCAGAAGCGCGAACGCTTTGTCTCTTGAAATATCAGCCATGCTATCATTTCCTTTTTATAATTTATACTATATATTCTATATTTATAATGTAAAAATGTCAACCTGAACGACAAAATAAGACAAATATTTAAAATTTATATTGCGTTATAATCTAAAACTATGTTATACTATTTAAGTATTTATTTAAAAACGAAAGAGAGAGAATGTACATGACCGTAATGATGGCGGTAGCTATTGTCATTTATCTTGCGATGATGGTAGTTATTGGATTTATATGTTCTAAACAGAACAAAAACACGGACGACTTCTATTTGGGCGGACGTAAGCTTGGTCCCCTCGTAACTGCAATGAGCGCGGAGGCTTCGGACATGAGCGCGTATCTGCTCATGGGTATTCCCGGACTTGCACTTGCAACGGGACTTTCCGAGGCGGTATGGACGGCAATCGGACTCGCCGTCGGAACATATCTCAACTGGCTTATCGTAGCTAAGAGATTGAGACTTTACACGGAGAAAATCAACGCTGTTACCATTCCCGAATTCTTCTCAAAGAGATTCGGAGACAAGGCTAACATACTCGGACTTATCGCCGCAATATTTATTATAATATTCTTCATCCCCTACACGGCTTCGGGCTTCTCCGCATGCGGTAAGCTGTTTTCAAACCTGTTCGGAATGGATTATCTCACCGCAATGCTCATAAGCGCGGCGGTTATCATTATCTACTGCACTCTCGGCGGATTCCTCGCCGCTTCGACTACAGATCTTATTCAGAGTATTATAATGTCTGTCGCGCTGTTCGTCGTACTCGGCTTCAGCGAGGGCGTTATCGGCGGATTCGACAAGGTATTTGCAAACGTTCAGTCGCTTAACGGCTATCTTGACGTGTTTAAGGGATTCGATATCGGAACCGGTAAGACCGGCAGCTTCGGCGCGATTGCCGTTATTTCAACTCTCGCATGGGGTCTCGGCTATTTCGGCATGCCCCACATCTTACTCAGATTTATGGCTATCGACGACCCCTCAAAACTTAAAACCTCGCGCCGTATCGCGTCGGTTTGGGTTGTATTCTCCATGGCTATTGCGATTCTTATCGGTATTGTCGGTTACTCTCTCATGCAGCAGGGCATTGTTGGACCCTATGCGAACAACTCCGAGGCGGAGTCGATAATCGTTGATATTTCGCACTTCATGTCTACAAAGGGTTACATACCGGCGTTTACTGCGGGTATATTTATATCCGGAATCCTTGCATCGACCATGTCAACGGCTGATTCTCAGCTTATCGCCGCTTCGTCGAGCGTTACGGAGGATATTCTTATCAACAAACTTCACGTTAAACTGTCGGAAAAACAGTCGATGTGGATTGCGAGACTTTCCGTTATCGTAATCTCCGTTATCGCTATATTCTTCGCTCTCGACCCCTCGTCGTCTGTTTTCCGTATCGTTTCGTTCGCATGGGCGGGCTTCGGCGCGGTATTCGGCCCTGTAGTTTTATTCGGTTTGTTCTGGAAACGCGCTACAAAATGGGGCGCGCTTGCCGGTATGGTTTCGGGCGGAGCCATGATATTCATTTGGAAGTTTATAGTAAGAGTTCAGTTTGCGGGTTCCGCACTTGATATTTACGAGCTTCTCCCCGCGTTTATCGTCGCATGCATATTCATAGTCGTCGTAAGTCTTCTTACAAAGAAGCCCGACGCGGATGTTGAAAAAGCGTTTGACGAGATCAAAGCCGAAATGGCGGGAAAGTAAATTAAAATAATATTTAAGCCGAAACGGTCATCCCGCTTCGGCTTTTATTATCCCTTATTTAGAGTTCTGCTGAAAATTCAGTGTCCGAGATGCAAAAATTTTCAGTAGAATCGGCAGAACCCGGTTAACATTAATATTATCATAATCTTTTATCTATTGTTTTCGCGCGTTGTATATGGTAAAATGTTATAAAATAATCGATAAGGTGATATATTATGTCCGACAAACCGAACCTTATATATATTTACGCCGATACGCTGAGATATTCGTCATTGGGCTTTAATTCGGACGAATACGCGTACACTCCGAATCTTGACGCGCTCGCTTCTTGTGCATGCGTTCTGACAAACGCCGTGTCGTCTCACCCTGTCCGTGCACCGTACGACGCGTCGCTGTTTACGGGTAAGTATACGCCGTCCACGGGCGTTGTTATGAACGGACTGCGAATCTGCCCCGAGCATGAAACGTTCGCATCCGCGCTCGAAAACGGCGGATACGAGACATGTTATATCGGCAGGTGGAATCTTTATTCGAACAGGTTTTCGAATTCATCTTCTTCGAAGAATTCGTTTGTGCCTATGGGTGAAAACAGACTCGGATTCAACGGTTTCTTCGCTTCGTTTTCTCATACGGACGATATTATGTCAAAGTCGTGTTACTATCTTGATACTAAAGAAAAAATACAGGCCGGCAAATACGAACCCGATGCCGAATGCGCACTCGCCGTAGACAGAATTGAGGAAATGTCGAAAACGAACAAGCCGTTCGCGATGTTTTTATCGTTGTCAACCCCGCGTGAAGCGTGGTCAAAGGCGAATGTTCCTGAAAATTTTTATTCTCTTTTTGACGAAATTGAATTTCCGAATTCACCTAACGAATCCTCGGTAAACGACATACATTCCGACGGATGGTCGAAGTTTGCCCCCGGAAAATTTAAAAATTTAAACGATATGAAACGCGCGTATTATGCCATGACGGCTGATATTGATAGGAACGTCGGCAAGATTATTGACACTGTAAAGAAGTTCGGGCTTATCGACAATACGGTTATCGTGTTCACGTCGGCAAAGGGTGAGATGTTCGCTTCGCACGGACGGCGCGGAGCCAATACATTTTATGAAGAAGCCGTCAGAGTTCCGTTTGTAATAAAGTGGGGCGAAAGATTTTCCGGCGTAAACGGTCAGTGTTTTTCAACGCCCGATATCATGCCGACTTTGCTGTCGATTCTCGGCGTAAAGGTTCCCGATTCCGTTGAGGGCAGGGATGAATCCGCGTCGATTTTTTTAAGTAATGCGGACGATAATGTCTGTCTGATGATGGGTACGGGACCCGCCGCTATGTTCGGCGACGGTTACGAATGGCGTGCTGTCAGAACGAAAAAATATACGTACGCTAAGTATCTTATCGACAGCCGTGAGTATCTTTTTGATAATGAAAACGACCCGTATCAGATGAAAAACCTTGCGGGAAACAAGGATTATTATCATATAAAAGCCGTGCTTGTCGCAAAGATGTTCGGCAGAATGGGCGAAGTCGGCGATAAGTTCGAGAAAAACGCGTATTATAAAAAGAACAGGATAAAAAAGAGAATTGTTCTGCCTGTGGATAATTCAAAAAAATAACGCCGATACGAATTTTGTTGACCGAAAGGGCTTTGTTATTCGTAAACAGCGTTGACAAATGATAAAGTTATGTGTATAATAACCTCACGAAACACAATCCAAATCAGAGATTTGGTGTGTTTCTCAGAACATTGTATCATACCGCTTCGGCACAGCGCGCCTTCGCGGCATGGTATAATATAAATATAAGGAGCAATCCGATATACGGTTTGCCCTAGGTTTTAGTTATTAAAAAAATAACCGCCAAGTGCAAGAGGGCGGTTATTTTTTTTGTAGGCTTTATTTTCTGCACCCCAACATTTATTATAAAGCCAAAAAGAACCGTAAAAAGCTACGGTTCTTTTTGGGGTATACAGTTTTCCTGCGTTTTTTATGTTTCTGCAATTATTTTATTGCGTTTTTTATCATATCGGCGTCTATTTCATCCTGAAGTTTTACATACGCTTCATTCCACGATTCATAACCTGCCGTACCGCGTTTATCGGTTGTAAGCCCCATAGCGGTAATATATTTCCCGAGATATTCGGAAACTTTTTCGGCTCCGCGGTTATTGAGATGTTCGCCCTTGTCTCTCGTATCGAGATCCCAGTTTATCGCAAAACCGTCGTCCTGCACGGTGAGAAGATTTAAATCAAGATAGTCGATTCCGAGTTTGATTGCGGCCCTGACTGTGCCGTTGTGAATTTTGTAATTCCAGTTTTTCTGACAGGGCATGCTGAGAATTATGAGTTTTGCGCCCTTTTCGTCGCACATGGCTTTAAGTTTTTTGAGATACTTGAAATTCTTATCGGAAACGTGTCTGGTTTCCTCGGTTTTTGAGAAATATCCGTTTGTTTTGCCGGGTTTTGTGACTGTTGAGAGTCGGTATCCTCTGAACGGCTCTATATATGTGTAGTCGATTTTGGGGTTCAAATCACGTTTTGTAAGGCTTTTCCATCTGTTGTGGTATGAGAATACGGAGAGAACCTGCTGTACGTGAAACGTTGCAATATCCTCCTCCTGGAGCTCTCTGAATAAAACGCCGGTCTCTATAAATACGACTTTCGGCGACTGTTTTTCTAAAAACGTTTTGCAGAAATCGTTTGCAAACGAGAATTTTTCGCTCGGTATTGAGCAGTCATATGAGGTGATTCCGTATTCGTTCCATATATATACGGGCGAAATTCCCGAATAAACGAGCGAATCGCCGAGGAAAAGCACGTCCATGGAGTTCTCGGGTTCAGCAAGATATCCCATTGCCGTTACGTAATGAATGCCCGCGCTTTCCGAGTTGTCCTTAGGCATCACAAGAAGCGACGAGCCGTACAGCAGGCACAGCAGAACGAGGAGGAAGCTTACACATTTCGTAATGTTTATAATGTTCTTTTTCATTATCAGCGACCTCCGTTAAAAGTCTGCGTACATCGGCTCGACGGGAGCGTAGCCCGTGCCGTATGCCGCGCAGATTATGACGAACATTATCATGGCGAGCGTGACGAGCCAGCGGACGGGGAGCTTTTGCTTCGAGAGCGTTCCGTTTACGTCCTTACCGCGTTCGTTGAGTATCGATACGACGAAAACAATAAGCAGAACGATTCCGACGACGATAAGGTCGTACTTATCGAGTTTGAGCGAATCAAGCGTTGTGAGATTTATCGATTTTAACGTAAAGGAGGTAAACATTATTTTGCACATACCGAAGCCTGCGCCGAGTCCGGGTGCTCTGAAAAACAGTTCTCCGAATATTACGAACACGGTTGTGCGTATGATTTTAAACCATTTGTAAAAGAAGTTTTCCGGGTTTAAGTGAAGTTTTTTGTTGAATTTTTCGGCAATCGGCTCTACTATATTTCCCGTCAGAATCATAACGAAGTGGTACATTCCGTAGAAAATATAGCTCCATGCAGCGCCGTGCCACAGTCCGTTCAGCGACCATACGCAGAATAGCGCGACGGCTCCCGCGGTCAGCGGACCGTATCTGTTGCCGAGTTTCTTTCTCGAGGCGGCAGTCAGTTTTTTCATGGGTTTTGACATTGATACGGGGTAGAATATGTAGTCCCTGAACCATGTGCCGAGTGTGATGTGCCAGCGTTTCCAAAATTCCGATACGGATTTTGAGAAGAACGGACGCTGAAAGTTTTCGGGCATTATAACGCCGAAAATCTGTCCCGTTCCCGTTACCGCGTCCATTGAACCGGAAAAGTCCATGTACAGCTGAATCGTATAAAGAACCGCGCCGAGAACCATTATTCCGCCGTCGTATTTATCGTAATTCGTAAATATTTCTCCCACAGCGGCGTTTAATCTGTCGGCGACTATCGCCTTTTTCATTAGACCGAACAGCAGTCTTCTGACGCCGGAGGCGAGGTTATCGTAGTCGATTTTTGTTACGTTCCAAAGCTTGTCCGCGGTGTCGGAGTAACGGCATATCGGTCCCTCGACTATCTGCGGAAAGAAGCTCATGAACAGCGCGACTCTGATGAGATTGCCGTCCGCCTTTATCTTACCGCGGTACACGTCGAAGATATACGACATCGCCTGCATTGTAAAAAACGAAATGCCGACGGGCATGACGTATTTCGGAATTGCGAGCTTTGTCGCAGAGCCGACGGCGGCGAGTATCGAATTTATGTTGCCGGTAAAGAACGCCGTGTATTTTATTACGAGAAGCATGCCGATGTGAACAACCGCCGCTAATCCGACGACTGCGCGCATGCGTTTTTGATACTGACTTTTTACGGCTTTTTTGTTCTCTTTTTCGCACTCTTTCAGCGCGCTTTTTTTCTCGTTCTGAAGCCTGTCGAGCCACAGTCCGAAATAGTGCACCGACAGAATCGTGACGGCGAGAACGAGAACGAGTTTACTGCTTATCAGCCAGAAAAACAGCAGATTCAGGATAAGCAGAGTGTATTTCTTCCCCTTCTGAGGCGTAAGGCTGTAAAAGAGCATCGAAAGAGGCAGAAAAATTGCGAGGTATGAAATTGAGAAGTAGTTTGTCAGGTGCGTAAGCCTGCCGCCCAAAAGAAGGTTTTCAAGATACATCTCAGTCTTCCTCTTGGAGTCTGAGAATCATATCGTACATAGCCTTTGCCGAATTGAAATTCTCGGGAACTATGTCGACCGTGGGGATTGTAACGTCAAACTCGTCCTCAATCTCCGCTACGAGCGAGATTATTGAAAGAGAATCGAGATGATGTCCGTCGATAAGGTCGGTACATGTTTCGTAATCAACGTCGGGCTGAATGTCCTCTAAGATTTTAATAAGTTTTTCCATTTTTAAAACATCCTTTCATTTTCCGGGTTATTTAAATTATATGTTTCAAACGACGGGCGAAGCCTGATAATTTCGGAGTCGTTTTTTTTAAGGTAAACGGCGGGAATGTCACGGCTTAAAAACAGCGATATTCCCTCTGTCAGGCAGTACGCACCCGTATTTTCAAAGCATATCATGTCTCCGATTTCTATTTCCGGGAGCGGAGCGCCTTTTACCATGATATCGTTCATCGAGCAGAGCGAACCGCATATATTGTATTCTTTTTCTTTAGGCTCGTTTTCCTTTCCGATTACGGAAAATGCGGGCATTTTCATCGCCATGTGCTGACCGAAGTAAACAATGTGGTGCATGCCTCCGTCTGTCAGAACGTAATTCTGCGATTTATTTGTCTTAATATCGACGATATGCGTATAATATTTTCCGCATGAGGCGGCTATGCTTCTGCCGATTTCGAGCGTGATTTCGGGCTTTATGTCGATTGAGGACAGCAGGGAGGAAAGAGAAGCGAAAATTTCTTCCTCGTTCGTCTCCTCGCCCTCGAAGTATGCGACGGGGAATCCCGTTCCGTATTCGAGTTCACGCGCGGCGTAACCGTAATCGTCTTTTAAATGATTTAAAAACTCGTTTAATTTATTGATTTCGCGCGCGTATTTTTTTACGCTCGTTTTCTGCGTTCCCGAGAAAAACTGAATTCCCGCAATGTCGATATACGGGTGATTTTCACGCTCCGATATCATTTTCTCAATATCGCTTTTATTGACTCCGAACTGCGAATCGTTCGTAAGACGGGGCAGAACCTTTATTTTATGCGCGTACTTTTCGGAGTATTCGCATATAAAATCATACTGATGGACGGACTCCGCGGTTATTATTCCGTTAAATGATTCGTCCGCAATAAGATTTTCTATAAACGACGGAGTCTTGTATACGCCGGAGATAACCATTTTACTGTATTCGATTCCGATATCTCTGCATATTTTTTCCTCGCCCGGCGAGCAAATCTCGAATCTGTCGGCAAGATCGGCAATTTCGCCCGTTATAAACGTGTTCGCCTTGACGGCATAGCATATATTGATATTTTTATCGAAAAAACTTTTTATATACTTTGTTCTGTCTCTGAGAACAGCGGAATCGAAGAGATAAAAAGCGTTTTCATTCTTTTTGATAAGTTCGTTTAATGTGAGTTTCATATTTTCGCCTTTGCCCTCTCTTCAAGCGCTTTTCTGTCGATTTTTCCGTTCTTTGTAAGAGGCATGTTGTCGACCTGTCTGAGCATGCCGGGAATCATAAATACCGGGAGCGTTTTCTCCATTTTCAGGTGAAGCTCCTTTTTGTCTATAGAGCCTGTATAGAAACCCTTGAGCTTTGATTTAACCGCGTCGAAAATACAGCAGCATCTCTCGACTCCGTCGATTGCTTCCATTGCGCGCTGAACTTCCTCAAGCTCTATTCTGTGTCCCATGTGCTTTATTTGGAAATCCTTTCGTCCGGTAAAAACGAGTTCGCCGTTTTCGTCGTATTTTGCAAGGTCGCCCGTCCTGTATATTGTCTCGGGGTAGTGCGGATTGAGCGGGTTCTGCACGAAATGCGCCGAATTCTGCTCCGGGCAGTTGTAGTAGCCCAGCGCGAGCGCCGTTCCGCGTACGCATATTTCGCCCTGAATGTCGGGCTCGGTTATTTTTTTATTGTCATCGCCGAGCAGAAAAACGTCCTCGTTCGGAAAATGCTTTCCTATGGGAATCCCCTGCGAATAATCGCGGTCTTTTTCGAGTATGTGATATGTGCAGTTGCACGTAATTTCAGTAGGTCCGTACAGATTTACAAACATAGCCTCGGGCAGATGTTCTCTCCACGCTTTGAGATGCTTATACGGCATAACCTCGCCGGAAAACAGAACCTTATTAACCGTATCTGGAGTTCTGTAATCAAGACAGTGGAACGTGCTTATAAGACACAGAGCGGAGACTGCCCATATCATCGTCGTTACTTTATCCTCACAAAGTCTGTCCGTCAGCTCTTTGGGCGAAGAGAAAAGGGAACGGGGAATAATGTCGAGCTGTGCGCCCGTTTTTAAACACGAATAAATATCCTTTACCGACACGTCGAAATCGAAAGGAGCCTGGTTTGCGACGATATCCTTATCGGTTATATTAAATATATCGCAGAAGCAGTCGATAAAATCAAGAACGCTTCTGTGGCTTACGGCTATTCCCTTGGGCGTACCCGTCGAACCGGATGTAAAGTTAAGATAGAGCGGGTCGGTGTCGAGAGCCGAGTTTCTTATATTTTCAAGTCTTTTTTCATCTTTTTCGAAGCACATAAGCTCGTCGGGCGTTACGATTTTTGAATCCGTAAAAATACGCTCGGCGGTCTTTCTTGTTTCATCCTGTGTGACTATGACCGCGGGGGAGAGAACAGAATATATTTTTTTGATTCTCTCCTCTGGAAGCGAGGGGCTTATAACGCTGTAGAAGCATCCCGCGTATACCGCGCCGAAAAACGTGCAGAGTATGTCGGAACTCTTGTCCGCAAATATGCCGACCGGAGTTTTTACCGCTGTCATATATGACAGCGCCGAGCCTATTTTCTGCGCATTTTCCTTAAGAAGAAAATACGTATATTCCTTTATTCCGTCCCTGACCGCTGTTTTGTCCGGGTAACGGCTTTCGGTGATTTCCAAATAATCGAGTATGCTGTTTTTCATGAAAATCCGCTCCGTTATAATTTATGTTATATAATATTAAAGGCTATTATTTAATGAAGACATTTTCTGTTTTCTGCGCCCGATATATGACGGCGGTTAAAAGGAAAATGTTGCATTATTTATATCGAATTTTACGCAAAAAAAAGAAACCCGCGGCGCAGTTTGAATATAAAACATTTGGGAGAAAATAAACTGCAAGACAAATCCCATAAAAGTATGTCGAGTTCCTGTTTTTTCTTTTGCAACATGATATTAACACAAAAAAAAGTGATTGTCCATAGTCTTAATAAATTTTTAATTGAGAAATAAAAAAAAGTTTATTTCGCGCCGAAAATATGCATTTCATGTCGTTTTTGATGCCAAATCAAAGTTTAAGTTTTTGATTTTTTTTATGCATTTTGACGGTCAGTGTGTTACGAGATTCTATTTCGTTTCGGCGGATTCGTCGCAGATGGCTTGTAATAGCAAAAGAGAGCCGAACCCATAAGGTTTATATCCACCCTCTTTCCGCTTCGACTGCGTTAAAGAAACTTGAAACGGCGTATTTCAAGGGAAAAACCGTTCTCAGAGACGTGAGACGGTGCGTTTTGGGCTTATGGGGTTCGGCTCTCTTTTGCTATTACAACACGTACGGCAACTTTATCGACGCCGTCGCGTTCTCGGTTAACTATCCGACCGAGGCGGGCGAGAGTGCGCTTGTTATAAAAAAGAATATAAGCGGATTTTCCGCTAAGAAAACTTCGGAATTAAATGACAGTCTTACTTTCAATGTAAGATTCACGTTTCATATCGCGCAGATTTTGTCTGCATATCTGCACTGTTATTATATGCATTAAATCATAAAACAGCCGCTTTTATTCTTCCAAAAAGTTTGTTCGTTTTATCATCCCGTCCGAAATTCTGTATGTCGCAATATCGTTTTCATTAAGCGAAACGTTATATTCATTCCCGCAGAACGTCAGGCGCGTATCCGTCTTTCTGCCCGACAGTTCGCGGAGTCTTACTATGATTCCGTCCGAGTCTTCAGCAGATTTAACCAGCGTTACAATCACGTTTTCGTCCGCTGTTTTCATAAGAGAACACGACTGTTGAAGCGTTCCCTTGTGATACGTTTCGTTAATGAGCGGGAATTCGGCTCTTAAAATTTCGCTTGTCTTTTCGGCTTCCTTAATATCTCCCGTAAACGGCGAAATTGTGTATTCGAATTCATTTACACCGAGGTCCTGCGGAATCATCCTGCCGTCGCGTTCGCCCATGTGGTCTGCGTAATAGCACGTTCTGAGGGCGGTAAACGCAATGCAGTTTTCGTCCGCGCTCGCCGAAAATTTGTCGTTTACGCACACGGCGAGTCCGCTGTCGGAATTCGTAACGGCGATAAATCTCTGCATGGGCTGTTCTCTGCCGTCGGCTGTCTTTTCGATTACACCGCCCGCGCAGCCGTATAACGCCGTATTGATTTTAAATGACGGGCTGAATTTAAGTTTTAAAATCCGCAGTTCGTCGTACATGAAAAGTCTTACGCCGACGTGAACGGTTTCGTCGTGAGGACAGAGAGAGTAATCCTGAATTATATAATTGTTACCGCACTTCTGTTTTACCCGAAGCGTTACGACGCATTCACCGTGTTCGAGAATTCGAAATTCGGGCGAGGAAAATTCGCCGATAACTTTATCGAATATGAATTTTTCGTGCGCCCATGTGTCGTTTTCGCTGTCGTCAATGAGAACGGGCTTCGACGCGTATTTTCCGACGTAATTTTTGCCTTTTTTGTCCGTAAGCGAAGAAATACAGCCCGTTTCTTTATCAAATTCAACTCGGATTCGGTCGTTTTCCAAGAAGTTTTCGCCGATATTCAAAAGATTTTTCTTTTCGAATTTATGCTCGTTCTGCGCGTATACCCAGAACGTTCTGTAACCGTACGCGGGAACGGAGGCGTTGATCATAAACGCCGTTTTGTAGTCGTGCTCGGTCATGTCTTCGCGAACCTCCTGGAACGGTACGGCGATTTCTTCATCGTTTTCGACATACGTTATTCCCGCGCAGTAACGGGGTTTTCTTATTTGCACCGGAACGGTTACGTCAAACGACAGGGGATTGAATACGACGACGGGTGTGCCGAGATCGCCGGCCTCCCACAGCCAGTCGCAGTCCTTTGAGAGAGCACCTACGCCCTTGTCCGTGTCAATGTTCCACGATATAGCCTGAAGCGAACGGCTTTTTAATTTAAAACTCACGCTTTTTGCAAATTCGAAATCGCCCCTTGCGTCGTCAAATGAGGATTTGACGCTGCATCCGCAGAGAAGGTCGTGAAACTGGTTAAACAGCACGCCTTTCCATGCTTCCTCGGTCAGCCCCGCGTTGTTTTCTCTGCCCAAAAGGATGTTTGCCATTGTAAGCCATTTTTCGCTTTCCGAAAGTCTGTCCTCTGCAATGCGGTTAGCCGATTTTACGTATGAATTTGCGCTGTAACAACCGCTCGCGTGGTTCTGTAAATCGCCCTCATAGTCGTTTAAATCGGGATTCTGATTTTTTATATCCTCAAAAAACCTGTCTGGACATGAAAATACGAATTCGTGTTCGGACTTATTCATAAATTCATGTATAACGTTTATGTTCCTTATCGTCGGACCGCCTCCGTGGTTGCCGACTCCGTAAAACATCATTATGTCATGGTTATAATTTTCGGCAAGGGAGTCGAATTTTTTTAACTTTTCGTCGTCTTTGATATTTTCGCCGTAGCCGTCGATAATTCTGAACGCGGTGACGCACCCGTCTTTATATTTCCAGTTGAAAACGCAGTCGGCAAACGGATATTTTTTCTCGTCTCCCTCCGCCGGGCGCATGTAGACGTAGTTTTCGATACCGCCCTCGTTTAAAAGCTTTGGAAGAGAGGCCGTATGTCCGAACGAGTCGACATTGTATCCCGTCTTAACGGTAATGCCGAAACGCTCCTTAACATATTTTTGAGAATAGAGAAAATGACGGGCGAAGCTCTCCGCCGAAATCATGTTGCAGTCGGGCTGAACCCACATTCCGCCAGTGATGTTCCAGTGACCGCTTTTGACCGCAGACTGAATTTCACTGAACATTTCGGGGCAGTTTTCCTCGACCCACGCGTAGTATGAAATCGCCGCCGACGTAAATACGAAATCGCCGAACTGCGCTATCCTGTCGAGCGCAGAACGGAACGTCGCTTTTATTTCGGAGAGTCCGTCGGGTAATGTCCACAGAAACACGGGGTCAAGATGCGCGTTGCCTATAAGATGTACTTTATTGTTGTTCATAAAAAATATCCTTTACTTATTAATGCTTTTATTATATCAATGTTCGTTTGCGTCGGCAATATAAAAATCGACTTGTTATAAATTACCATAAATGAGGTAAAATACATACAAAAAAAACAACTTTTTATTTGTAAATTCTGTAAAGTATATTGAAAATATCGCTCATTTTCGATATAATTATGATAATTCTTTTTTAAGGGGTTTTACAATGAAAAACGAAAAGGCTAAAAAGGGACTTGTTATCGGCGGCACTTTGCTGACGATAGGACTCTACATCTATTCGCTTTATTCCGCGTACTATACGTTTAAGCGCGGAGTCAAGAGCGACATTGTTATTTTTACGATTCTTCTTGCCGTGTGCAGCGGTATCATAATGCTTCTGTACACGCTTACGGACAAAAAGCGCGTTCATTTGACGGCGAATAAAATTATTGTTCCCGTCATTACGGCTGTTGTCAACGCTGGCGTTTACCTCGGCGTCGGTTATGGATTTCAGGAGGCTTTTTCTCCGAATTCGGGCGGTAAGCTTGCCGCTTCCGCTTCGGCTGTAATGTTCGGTATTGCGTTCGCCGTATATATGAACGGCGTTTCGAGCAGGGGACACAAGGCTGTGTTCAAGCCGCTCGCTGCCGTCGGATGTATAGTCCTGTCGTGCTGGGGCGTTTATACGACCGTAAATTCCGTAAAGGACCAGTCGTATTTAAGTCCTTTTTACGCTTCGTCAAAGGCTTCAGAGGATATCGGCGGACTTGCGACGGACGATAAGGACATCATGTACGATTTTGCATATGCAACGGAAAAGAAAGTCCGCGACACCGCTCTCGGCACCGATGAGACTATCGACATAATGCTTGCAAAAAACGAGTCGGAAGCGTTCCAGATTCTTTTTGCAACGACGGCTAAGGATAAAAAAGTAAACGTTTCCGTTTCCGATTTTAAGAATTCGGACGGAGATACTCTCAAAACCGAGGCGTTTAAGGCGAATTATTCAAAGGTTCCCGGTTTCGGAGATAAATATAACTGCGAGTACGCCGACGCTCTCATTCCCGTAACTCATACGGGCGACAGGGGAGGCCCCGCAGAACTTAAAAAGGGACTTCAGCAGGCATTCTTTATAAGAACTCATGCTGATAAGGACGCTAAGGCCGGCGAATATACCGCGGTTGTTACGGCTGTAAACGAGAACGGCGACGTTATTCTTGAAAAAGAGATCAAAGCGACCGTATGGGATTTCACTCTCCCGGACGCTCCCGCGAACGAGAGTGCGTTCGGAAATTACAGCGGTGTGTTCTATACGCTCTCCGGGGTTAAAGAGGGAGACGAAGAGGCAAGACAGAAGGTATTTGAACAGACTTATAATCTTCTGCTCGAAAACCGTATGTCTCCGTACTATATTCCGTATGATATCCTCGACGAGCGCGCCGACGCTTACATGAGCGATGAGAGATTGACTTCTTTCGTAGCTCCGTTCCCCGATGACGACGAACAGCTTGTAAAGTATTATGAGAAGTTAAAGTCAAATCCCGAGTGGCTTAAAAAGGCGTATTTCTATCCCGTAGACGAACCGCAGAACGCCGAAGCTTACGAAAAATATAATACGGCTGTCGAACGCCGTGACCGTTTTGCTCCCGAATTAAATATCGTTACTCCGTTTAATACGGACAGGGTAAATATTGACGGCAAGGATTATACCTCCGTTGAGCTTCAGGCGGGCAAGAGCAATATTCTCTGCGGAATAAGCAATGTGGCTTCGCAGGATGATATTCATTCCGAGATGATGAATGAAGTTAAGAACGGTGCGCGCGCATGGTGGTACGTATGCTGCAGCCCCGGCGGAGATTACTGCAATTTCTTCGAAAATCAGGACGCGTTAAGACAGCGTATACTCATGTGGCAGCAGAAGTCTCTTGATATTACGGGGCTTCTCTACTGGTGTACAATGTGGTGTGACAACGGCAACCCGTGGGAGACATCAAAAACGTGGAATGATTTCAGCGCGGCGGGCGACGGATGCCTTATCTATCCCGGTCAGTACATAGGTCTTGACGAGCCCGTTGCTACAATCCGTCTTTACAATGTTGCCGACGGCATGGAGGACTACGATTATTTCGCTCTTGCCGAAGAAAAGTTAGGCAGAGAATGGGTCGATAATGAGATTGCAAAGGTTGTAACGTCCGCGACGGAATACACGTCGGACAACGCGCTGTTCGAGCAGGTTCGCAGAGAACTGGGCGACGCGATAGCAAAGAAATAAAATATTATAATTCAATGAATAATCCCCCTCACGGCAAGAAGTGAGGGGGTGTTTTTTATTGTAAGGCTGTAATCCTGTTTGTAATAAGAGATATAAGGTTTTCTTTCATATCTTCCGGCAGTAAAGATTCCCCGCACATTTTTATGAATTTACCTTTACATGAAACAATTGAAGCAATCATTTTGAGCGCGGAATTTCTCGTTATACCGCATGAATCGGCAAAGACAAGGAAGTCCTTTTTTCGTATATTCATTTTTTTGCCGTTTAGTGTAAGCGCAAACTGTTCTTTATCTGTCGGTAAAATTATATTTACGGGGAGTAAATCGTACGCGGGGGAGAGAATATATATTCCGCTCGACTCGTCCGTTTCTATAAGCGAGAAATTTTTTAAATGCATATCGGAGTTTCCGACAACGTATGAAAATACGATTCGCAGGAACAATTCCGACATGTCAAGATTTTCACGGTTTGAATATTTAGATATAATTTTTGAACAGCGTTCGTAAGAACCTTTGTATTTATCAATAGTCAAACGCATGTCAAGCTGACAAAAGTCCTCCATTGCAAGCATTTTTACACGGTCTTTTTCCGTCTTACGGTCTACGCGTTTTGTTATATACGCGTATTTTCCGTCATTTTCGATAAGCGCGTGAGGGACTGTGACGATTCCCGCGGTATCTGCCATGTTCATAACAAGCTGTTCGGATTCCGGCAAAGCTCTGTATTCGTCTACCTGCGGTTTAAGTATATATCCGGCGGGATAATTTACCAATGTCAGTCTCGGTTTTTTTGTTTCCGAAAACAAATGGAGAGACAGCTTTTTCTGCACACCGGGAACCGTAAAACCGGCTTTTGTCGTTTTATTTACAAGTTCTTCAAGCGAATCATTGTTGATGTTGATTTCGGGAAAATCCTGAGTGTTGAAAAAACGTTTGATACATGATTTGTGCCATCCGTTTTGTCCGTTATCTTTCAGCGGTTTTCCGCAGCATAGGCAGTTCATATTTTTTCGCCTCCGATGCTGACGTTTCCGATGCAGTCCCTGCATGCGACGAGCAGAATTCCGAATCTGTCGGTGACGTCGATTTTCCAGTTATGACTGACGGTATTAAGAAGCCAGCCCTCGGGTATCAGTCCGTCGAAGAACGGAAACAGCGTCCTTGATTTGTATGTTTCCGAAGTCAGCGGAAGAGTAAGCGATACCGCGCTTGCCGAGTCGGAGGCAAGATAATCCGCGTCATATTCAAACGAATAGCCCTCGTCGGTTTCATGAAGAGTTCCGGCAAAAACATTTCTGACATATACATATGCGGTTCTGAATTCGGTCATTTGTTTTTGTCCTTTCTGCCCGGGACGGCTTCCATGCCGAACATGGCGAGAGCTTCGTTGACTTTATCCATTCTGACGGTTTCCTTGCCTTGCTCCAGGTCACGGATAAAACGCAGCCCGAGTCCCGAACGCATTGCAAAATCCTTTTGCGTCAGTCCCGCCGCCTTGCGATTTGTTTTTATAAATTCGGCGATTTTATTCATAGCTGTTGTCCTTTTATTATCCCTTTCGGCTGAATATATATTCATTTTATACCTTTACGGGTATAAAGTCAATGCAGTTTATATAAATTATACCCGTACGGGTGTAAAATATGTATTTAAACAAGCATTTATACCCGAACAGGTGTAATTAATTTATTTTATTTATTCAATACCGATTTATAATAATTTCCGAAGTCGGCGAGCGCGTCGATAATCGGGAGCATCTGTCTGCCGAGGTCGGTAAGTCCGTACTCGACCCTCGGGGGCATTTCGTTATAATCGTGCCTGTATGCGAGTCCGTCGTCTATCATCTGACGTAAACTGTCGGTCAGAACTTTCTGCGAAATACCGTCGAGGTCTCTTTGCAGTTCGTTAAAACGCCACGGACGGGATTTGAGATTTCTTAAAATAAGAAGCTTCCACTTTCCGCCTATTAACGCGACCGCCGTAGCTACGGGGCATGCGGGAAGTTCGTCTTTTGTTTTCATTTATATCACCTCTCTGATTCTATTTTATTCTATCATACATTCTAAAAAAAGTACACACAAAAAAGTAACTGTACGGTTATAAAAAAGTGCGTACTTGTTTTAGAATGTACATGGTGGTAATCTTGAATCAAGCAAACGGAGTTTGCATCAGTGTGTCGAAAAAGTAGTTTTCGACACACTGTGAGACTGTTGAGAAAGTGCCTGAATTTCGTTTTCTTTCGAGTGTTGCTGTACAAAAGTACCGCAGCGAGAAAAAAAACGAAAAACGCAAATGCCCCGAAATTATCAGATTTCGAGGCATTTCAATAAGAATAAAAATATGTTTGCAACTTCTCGATAAAAAACCTTTTTAATCTAAAGAAACAAAATATAATTATCTTTTCGGCGTGGTTCAGGTA
>DJEG01000063.1:22964-23179 GCA_002431305.1 Ruminococcaceae bacterium UBA5904
ATGAAAAACTACACTAAAACAAATATCGGTTCAGAGGGCAGAACAGAGCTTCACGACAAATTAAATTTAACCGGCGCGGAGATAAGCATTAACCGTCTTCCCGCAGGCGCAGGCGTTCCGTTCGTTCATTCGCATAAGAATAATGAGGAGATTTACGGTATTATATCCGGCAGAGGCAAGGTTGTAATCGACGGCGAAGAGATAGCACTTACCGC
>DJEG01000063.1:23223-23401 GCA_002431305.1 Ruminococcaceae bacterium UBA5904
GGCGACTGGTTAAGAATCGCGCCCGAAGCTAAGAGACAGTTTTCGGCTGCCGCCGACAGCGCAATCGAATTCGTATGTATACAGGTAAAGAAAGATTCGCTGGGCGGATTCACTGCCGATGACGCGGTCGTATATTAAATTTATAATGAGAAACAAGCGCGGAATTCCTACGAAAACC
>DJEG01000126.1 GCA_002431305.1 Ruminococcaceae bacterium UBA5904
GGCGACAGGATTCGAACCTGCGGCATCTTGCTCCCAAAGCAAGCGCTCTACCAAACTGAGCCACATCCCGTTATCCCTTAACGGAAGTTATTATACTACAACGGACAATAGATGTCAAGAAATAATTTAAAAATATTGAATTTACATTAAAAATATGGTATACTTTTTATAAATTTCAATTATTTCGTATTAATATAATGTACATTATTGCATAATGCGGCATTTGAACAGGGAGTGTATCAAAATGAAAGGCAAAATTTTAGTTGCAGGTGCGGGACACGGCGGACTGTCATGCGCGGCAAACCTCGCAAAGAGCGGATTCAACGTTACCGTACTCGAAAAGAAGAAACGCGAAGATTTAGGCTACGACTGGGACGACGTATTTTTTATAGACTGCCTTGATAAGGCGGGATTTCCGAAAATGGACGAAAAATATTATCATCATTCGTATCCGCTTCACTGCACGTCTCCGAATAAAAAAGACTGGATTTTACAGGATTTTTCGGGACACGACCTCGACTGCTCGGTTGACAGAAAGTATCTGTTAAGATATATGATATCCTTCTGCGAGGAGTGCGGAGTCAAGTTTATATTTGAGGCTGAGATTGCGTCCCCGATAACCGACGGTGCGCGCGTTACCGGCGTAAAGGTAAAGCAGAACGGCATATTCTATGATTATAATGCCGATCTCGTTATTGACGCATGCGGTATGAATTCGACGCTCAGACAGCTTCTTCCCAATAAATGCGGTATTATCAACAACTTTGCCGACGACGAGTATTTCACCGTTTACAGAGCGTTTTATGAGAGAAATAACGACTTAACGCCCGACGAGCCTTACAACGTATATTTTTATCATAATTATGAGGGCGGAGTCGACTGGGTTCTCTGTGAGGAGGATTATATAGACGTTCTCGTCGGCAGATTCGGCAAAAAGCTGACTCAGGAGCAGATTGACAACGCGCTTGCCGATTTCAGAAAGGATTATTCGTCGCTGGGCGAGAAAATTGTCAGGGGCGGTCAGGTAAATACTCTGCCGATAAGACGTATGATTCCCATGATGGTATGCGATTCGTATGCCGCAATAGGCGACAGCGCCGGTATGACGATTCCGCTTATCGGTTCGGGTATTGCGAATTCGATAAAAGCGGGCAAGATTCTCGCCGATGTTATCGAGGAATGCGGCGGCGACTATTCGAGAAAAAATCTCTGGCAGTACGAGTACAGATATTTCAATGAGATAGGCAAGGATCTCGTTCTGCTCGATATCGTACGCAGAGTTATCATCTCCGTTAAGGGCGAGGACGTTGACTTCATGCTCAACAATAAGATTCTTACGTCCTCGGATATCGCAATGGCGAGTGGCGGCGGATTCGATTTGAACGTACCCGCTCTTGCCAAAAAAGGTGCGAAGCTTCTTAAAAATCTCGCTCTCGTTGCGGGAACCGTTCCAAAGGTTCTCGGCGTTCTTAAAATAAAGAAAGTATGCGATTCGATGCCCATAGAGTACGACGAAAAGAAAGTCAGTGAGTGGATAGAGGAATACACCTCGCTGTAATTTGAGAGGACGAAAGAATTAAACGATGAAAAGATTACTGTGTATAATTCTCAGTGTTTTAATGATTCTGCCGTTGAGCGTCACGGCGTTTGCAGAGACGGGCGAAGCGGATGACGAATCGGAATGCACTCAGCTTCCGATTATATTCGTACGCGGAATGGATTTTCCCAATGTAAAAATAAACCCCGATTCCGACGACAGTGAAAACGCAATAAAATTTGATTTTAAAACCGTTGCTCCGTTTGCCTCGAAAGCCGTTTTGAATCTTATAAAGGGCGACAAGGATTCGGCTCTCGAAAACGTTATCGACTGCGCGTACGACGTTTTAAAGTACAATTCAATGGACGAAAACGGCGATCCGCTTTATAACACGGGGATGGTTAAATATCCCGAGAGCGCGGAAAATTATCCGTTCTTTTATGACGAGGATTATCTCGAAAACGGCTTGACCCATACGCTTATCGAGACAATGCCCGCAAAGCACGTTTACTACATTCATTATGACTGGAGACTTGACCCGCTCACCGTCGCGGACGAAATTAACGACGCGGTAAACAAAGCGATTGAGTCGACGGGTCACAGCAAGGTAAAGATAATCTGTTCGAGCATGGGCGGAATCATGACGATGGGCTATCTCACGAAATACGGATATGACAAAGTCGAAAGATGTCTGTTCATGTCCTCGACGTTCTGCGGAGCGCAGGTTGCCTCCGACATGTTCACGGGCAAAATCGAGTTTACACCCGAAACGCTTTATAACTTCTGTTACAACGCCGTTTCGGATTCGTTCATTCTCTCGAGAATCGTAAAGTCGCTTTATAAATCCGGACTTTTTAACTCTCTTATGAAAGTTACGGACTATATAGTCGATAATTATAAGGACGAAGTCTACGAGAGAGTTTTCATCCCCGTATTTTCTCACATGCCCGTATTCTGGGGTCTTATCCAGCCCGAGGATTACGAGGAAGCAATTGATTACGTCTTAGGCGGAAGATGCGGCGAGAACGCCGAATTCTTAAAGAGAACCGACGCGCTTCAGGACATGATGAAGAACAGAAACGAGCTTCTTGATAACATGATAGCCGACGGAGTTAAAATCGCGGTTGTATCAAATTACAATCTGCCTCTTGCTCCCATATATGAGAGCGCGGATTTTAACAGCGATACGGTTTTGGAGACACGTCAGACCTCGGGTTATGCGACGGTTGCAAAGTACGGCGAAACGCTCGGAGACGACTATGTTCCCGAAAATGAGAAATATCTCTCTCCCGACAGAGTCGTTGACCTCTCGACGGCGATTCTGCCCGAGTATACTTATATTATAAAGAACGCTCCGCACGTTGCATGTTCGTACGGTACGGAATATAATGAATTTGCAATGTATCTTTTAACGACTGACGGCGATTTAAAACCCGGAACAGATGAAAGATATCCGCAGTTCATGGTTTCGGACAAATCAAAGGAGACGCTGAAAGCATTTGATTAAAATTCAATAAAAACAAACGGTGCTGTAAACTCATTTTTTTACAGCACCTGTTTTTTAATTTATAACGGGGATTTTTAACATCCCCTATTTTTTGAAAACACTCGAAACAACGGCAAACATGATGAGAAGAATTTTTTATATGCCTCGCAGTAGTCCCTGTCTTCTTTCTGCCGTTTGCATCCGCCCGCGCGGCACAGCGGGAAAAACGCGCATTTTCTGCACTTATCGCCGACGGTAAGGCTCTCTCTTATAAAGACCTCAGCCCGTTTCGACCTCGCCGCCGAGGACAGCGAAACGGAATTTATATTGCCCAACAGCCAATCGTCCGTACAGTAGAAGTCACACGGATAAATATTTCCGTTGCCCTCTATTACAAACTGATGCGTGCAGTGTCCGCACAGTCCGCACTGTTCGGGATGTTCGCCCAAATACATTCTGACAAGATTGTCAAAGTAACGTATGCTTATATAATTTCCGCGTACAAAATCCTTTACGTACAGATTGAAAATTTCGATAAGATACTTCGCGTACTGCTCGTTCGTCATGTACAGCTCGCTCTCGCTGTTATCGCCGAACGGGCGCAGACACGGTATAAACTGCAAATATTTATACCCCTGTGTGCGGAAATGGCGGTATATCTTGCCCGCGTTGTCGGCGCATGAGCCCGTCAGAACGGTAAGAATATTAAATTCCACGCCGTACTTTTTGAAAATCTCAGCCGTGCGCGTTATTTTGTAGTAAGAATTCTGTCCGTCGGACGTGAGCCTGAATCGGTTGTTTTCGTAATCGCCGTCGAGACTTAATCCTGCGAGAAATTCGTTTTCTCTGAAAAATTTTGCCCAGTCGGAGTTTACGAGCGTCCCGTTTGTCTGGATGCCGTAAAATATCCGCGAATTTTTAATATTATTTTTTTTTACGGTATCGACAAAAAATTTAAAATAATCAATCCCCGCAATAAGCGGTTCTCCGCCCTGAAACGAGAACGAAATGCTCTCGCCCGAGGCGAATTCCAGTGCGCTTTTAATAAGATTTTCGGCGGTCGTTTCGCTCATTTTTCCGAATGAAAATTCATCTCTTGATGACGAAACGTCGCAGTAAAAGCAGTATTTACATCGTAAATTACAAAGACTCGACGCGGGTTTTATCATTATCGACAGGGGAGGCATTATTTTATTCCCCTCGGATTATTTTCAAAATCCGACTGAATCGAGTCAAGTTTTTCATGCATTTCATCGGCGATTGTCGGATATGCGGGTGTTCTGTTGTAGTTTTCGCCCTCGTCGTCGGTCAGAATGTGAAGCCAGTTTTTGCGGAACTTATCAAAGAACGCGGAGTTATCATTCTGAATATTCTTAAAATACTTAAATGTAACGTATTTATTGTCGTTGAGAACGTCGAAATCATAATCCTTGTATTCGTCGAGACTCTTTATGTAATCGGTCGGTACCGTGTACTGTATCGCCTTGATTTTACGGCGTTTCATGTGCAGAATCGGGCTGTCGGACGTGTGAATTACGGTGTCGTTTTTGATTAAGTCGACCATGGATTTGCCGTCTATCGTTCTGTCCGAGGGGAGATAATCGCCCTGTCCCGAATTGCCCGTTATCGAGCACATATTTATAAGCGTCGGGAACAAATCTACGAAGGTTGCGCTCTGCGAACGCGTTCCGCCCTTTTCGAAAAGCCCGTTGTTATTGTCCCAGCGAATCATGAACGGAACCTTTTGTCCGCCTTCGTATGCAAGATATTTTCCTCCTCGAAGCTCGCCCGTCGAACCTTCGAGCGCGGGACCGTTATCCGAGGTGAATATAATTATCGTGTCGTCCAGTACGCCTAATTCTTCCATAGTATTGAATAATTCGCCGAGGTAATGGTCGAACTCCTCAACGCAGTCTACGTAAGTTCCCATGCCCGACGTACCCTTGAATTCGTCGCCGACATAGACGGGTGCGTGAGGCCACGGAGTCGTGTAATATGCAAAGAACGGCTCGTCGGAATTTTTAACGGTATCGGTTATCCAGTCGGATATCTCCTTGTGAATCCACTTTGTAGCGTTCGACTGGTCTTTTAATTCGTCGGTGCCGTGTACGATTTCGTACTCGCCGTTTTCCTCCTTGACATGGTAAAACGGTTTCATATCGTTAACGTGGTGGCTTCCGTAGAACACGTCGAAGCCCTGATTTGTCGGCAGGTACTCGCCGTAGTCGCCAAGGTGCCACTTTCCGAAACAACCCGTGTTGTATCCGGCGCTCTTGAATACTTCTGCAATCGTTATCTCGTCGCCGAGCATGCCGTCGGTATTGTTGAGCATTTCGACGCTGTTGAATACTCTGGTCTGCGCAAACGGCGTAAAGCAGTTTACGGTCGGATAAATAACGTTGTCGGCGTAACCGCGGTACGGATATCTGCCCGTAAGGGCGGCGAAACGCGCGGGCGAGCATACGGAATAGCTTGAATAGAAATTTTCGAAATTGAGCCCGTTTTCGCCTATCGAATCAATATTAGGCGTGTCGTAAATCGCGCCGTTTAACGAAATATCGGAGCAGCCGAGGTCGTCCATTAATATTACGAGAACGTTTGGCTTGCCCTTCGCGTTTTTATCAACGCCGTTGAGATAATCGTCCTGTCCGTCCCACATTCTCTCGGTGACGGGCTTCGTTCTCATATTCATTGTAAGAACGTAGAATATCGACGAGCCGACAAGGAGAAAGCTCATCGCCCCGCACAGAACTTTTTTAAGCGCGTCGGATTTGAACGCCTTTTTCGCAAATACAAATATAAGAGCGAGGAAAACAATGCCCGGCAGAGCGATAAGAAGATTACCGCCGAGTCTCGTAAAGAAATTGCCCTCGCCGGTGATGAGCGGATGCTCCGCGCTCGAAAATCCCGCCTTACCGCTTATCAGCGCGCCGAAACCCGCGTCCGCGCCCCATATAACATGGAACAAAAACGTGCCGAGCCCTGCCGTGAGATAACCCGCAAGCATTGTAAGATATACTTTCTTTTTTATTATAATCGATAATAATATAACCGCGGCTGCGATACAGCAGTAACCCGCCGAAACAATCGCTATGATATTCTGTCTCGTGATAAGCTGTAAGAGCATTATTATAACGCCCAGTGCAAGCATTATTATCGGAAAAACCTTTTTACCGTTGTCGAATTCGAGTTTTCTTTTCATTTCGGCACCCCGTTTTTTTTTACTTATATTATATAGAAAATAATCGAAAACGTCAATAATTCGTTGCTGTATCAATGTTGACAGAACGGAACTTTTGCTGTATAATTTACATTATAAGGGAGATGGTCGTATGATAAAGCGCATGCCCGCGTCATACTGCGGTGAAATAGACTTTTGGAAATTTCTGTGCTGTATTGTAATTGTAATACATCATTCGTTCCAGATATTCGGCGAACGTGTTTACATGAGTGCCGGGTCAATCTGCGTCGAATTCTTTTTCATGGTTTCCGGTTACTTTATGGCTATGTCGACGGCTAAAAGAAATGAAAAATACGACAGCTCTAAAATCGGAACGCAGACGGTTGACTTTCTGCTTCATAAAATAAAGGGATTAGTCCTTTGTTATGCGTTCGCGGTTGTCGTATGCTTAGGTATCAGAATTGCGTTCGAGGGTGCCGATAAAACGATTTTAAACGCGAAGTTCCCGCTTGTAATCGTTGACTTGCTGTTCCTTAATGCGAGCGGACTTCCTCACTGGTATGTTTTTTCGTCGTCATGGTATCTGTCGGCAATGCTCATTGCAATGGCGGTTATTTACCCGATAATGAGAAAAAACCGCGATTTGTTTATCAACGTCGCGGCGCCGATTATCGCTGTCGTTTTGTATGCCGTTATGCTGAAAGAGGACGGTTATGTCGTATCTCCCGATAAGTGGTATTATATAACCACAAAAGGCGTATTAAGAGGAATTGCGGGACTTTGTCTCGGCTGTACGGCATATTCATTCTGTGAGAGAGTGAAAAAACGCACATATTCTAAGGCGGTATCCGTTCTTTTCTCTCTTATCAATATTACCGCTATGGCGTATGCATTTATTGTGCTTAATACGGATAAACTCGACCAGTCCATAACGCCCGCCGTTATTTTCATGTTTTTTATATGTTTATGCATATCGGCAAGTAAGGTTTCCGCGCTGGCTCCGATATTTAATTATTCCCCGTTTGCATATCTCGGAAAACTCAGCATGAGCGTTTACCTGTGTCATCAGAGTATTGCATATTTCGCGTCTGGAATTATAAATAAGTCGCAGCCGCTTAAATCTCTCATCACTTCGACCCCTTCGCTCAGACCTGTTATACTTTGGTTTTATATTCTCGCCTCGGTATTGCTCGGCGTTATATGCCTCGGTGTCTGCTCGAGAATTCAAAACAAAATTAACAGTAAGAAAAACGAACCCGTGAAGACTTGATTTTTATGACGGTTGACACTAAAACAATTGTTCCGATGACCGATGCGAACAGATATATTTCTTTTAACGGCTGTCGAAATAATATCATTGCATAAAAATAAATATAAAAAAGAACCCGTCGTTATTCGGCGGGTTCTCATTAGTTCTAATGATATAGTTATTTTAATCCGTTTTTGATTTTCATCTTAGCGTAAACTTTGGTGGGAAGTCCGTATAGGTTTATGAATCCGGTTGCGTCTGCCTGGTTGTAAACGTCGTCCTCATCAAACGTTGCAATCTCGGGGTCATAGAGCGAGTACGGAGAGGTTACGCCCGCGTTTATCATGTTGCCCTTGTAGAGCTTAAGAGTAACGTCGCCGGTAACGGTTTTCTGCGTAGTCTTTACGAACGAGAGAATGGCCTCGGTCAAGGGCGAGAACCACAGAGCGTTGTAAACGTTCTCTGCAAGCTTCTGCGCTACGAGAGCTTTGTAGTGAGAGGTCTCCTTGTCAAGGCAGATAGTTTCGAGAACCTCGTGAGCCTTATAGAGAATTGCTCCGCCGGGAGTCTCGTATACTCCGCGGCACTTCATGCCGACGAGACGGTTCTCAACGATATCGAGAAGTCCTATGCCGTTGTCTCCGCCGAGCTTGTTAAGAGTCTCGACGATTTCGACTGCGCCCATTTCCTTGCCGTCAATCGCGGTGGGAACGCCCTGCTCGAAATGAATTTTAACATAAGTCGGCTTGTCGGGAGCCTGCTCGGGCGATACGCCCATCTCGAGGAATCCTTTTTTGTTGTAAGTCGGCTCGTTTGCGGGATCCTCAAGGTCGAGTCCCTCATGGCTTAAATGCCAGATATTTTTATCCTTTGAATAGTTTGTCTCACGGTTGATTTTAAGGGGTACCTGATGAGCCTCTGCGTACTCGATCTCTTCCTCACGGGATTTAATCGACCACTCACGCCAGGGTGCGATTATGGGCATGTCAGGTACGAATGCTTTGAGCGCAAGCTCGAAACGAACCTGGTCGTTGCCCTTACCGGTACAGCCGTGGCAGATAGCGTCCGCGCCCTCTTTAATTGCGATTTCGGCAATACGCTTAGCGATGATGGGACGTGCAAACGCGGTGCCGAGCATGTAGTCCTCATATTTTGCGCCTGCCTGAACGCAGGGGAAAACGTAGTCGGTTATAAACTCCTCGGTAAGATCCTCGACATAGAGTTTGGAAGCTCCGGTTTTGAGAGCCTTTTCCTCGAGTCCGTCGAGCTCGTCGGCCTGTCCGACGTTGCCCGAAACGGCGATGACCTCGCAGTTGTTATAGTTCTCCTTGAGCCAGGGGATTATGATTGAAGTGTCGAGACCGCCCGAATAAGCGAGTACGACTTTTTTGATATCTTTCTTTTCCATGGTGATTACCTCACTTGTGTTTGTTATTCAGTATGGTATGATTATACATTTTCTTGCATAAATAATCAATATGTAATACAACGGATATTTAGACGGATATTAATTTTTTATTGTATATATTAACTAAACCGACCGTTGTTATATAATAAATCCGCCCCGAACAAGCCGAACGGGACGGATTATATATTCAATTCATATACACAGTATACATTTTTTGTATACCGTATTCATTTTTCATGCTTTGAAGAATTCAAAAAACGCTCTGTGCGCCATGTAAACGTCCGTTTTTGCAACGACCTCGAACGGAGCGTGCATTGAGAGGACGGGAACGCCTACGTCGATTACGTCAATGTCGAGGTTCGCGACGTATTTTGCGACCGTTCCGCCGCCGCCGTGGTCGACCTTGCCGAGCTCTCCTGTCTGCCACGCTATATTATTTGTATCGAGAATCGTTCTTACTTTGCTTACGAATTCAGCTGAAGCGTCGGAGGTTCCGGATTTGCCTCTTGCGCCCGTATACTTCGTAACGACTACGCCGTGGTTTATATACGAAGCGTTTTTCTTTTCGATAACGTCAGGGAACGTCGGGTCGAACGCCGCGTTAACGTCCGCGGAGAGACACTGCGAACGGCTTAAAACTCTGTGACCGGGAACGCCCTGCGCCTCGGCGAGGTCATATATGAAATACTTCATATACGAAGAGTTAAGTCCCGTGTTTCCGTCGCTTCCCGTTTCCTCTTTATCCGTAAGAACGGTCATTACAGTGTATTCGGGGTCGACTGTTGAGAGAATCGCGGTGACTGCGGGGTAGGCGCATACTCTGTCGTCGTGACCGTAGGAGCCTATCATACTGCGGTCGAATCCGATATCGCACGACTTCTGCGCGGGTACTGCCTCAAATTCCGCGCTTAAAAAGTCCTTTTCGCTGAATCCGTATTTTTCATAGAGAATGTTTAAAATGTTGAGCTTGACGGCTTCGGAAACCTTGTCGTCCTTAAACGGTCTGCTTCCGACGAGAATGTTAAGTTCCTCGCCCTTGACTCCGTTTGCAAGCGTGCGTTTCTCCTGCTCCTGCGCAAGGTGGGGGAGAAGGTCGGTTACAACGAATTTCGGGTCGTTTTCGTCCTCGCCTATCGTAACGTTTATTTTTTCTCCGCCGTTCTTAACAACAACGCCGTGAAGTGCGAGAGGAACTACCGTCCACTGGTATTTTTTGATTCCGCCGTAGTAATGCGTTTTGAACAGAGCCATCTCCGTATCTTCGTAGAGCGGATTGGGCTTTAAGTCAAGTCTCGGAGAGTCGATGTGCGCCGCGGCGATTCTTACGCCCTCGGATACGCTTTTTTTGCCTATGACGGCGAGAATTATCGCCTTGCCTCTGTTGTTCATATAAACCTTTGTACCGCTCTTATAATCGGTACCGGGCACGAACTTTATAAATCCGTTTTCTTTCGCGAGCTTTTCGACGGACGCGACGGCTTCTCTCTCGGTTTTAGCCGAATTTAAAAACGCTTTGTAATTTTCGCAGTAGCTGTCAGCGGCGGAGATTTCCTCGTCCGAGAGCGTTTTAGACGCATGTTTGTTGTCGTAGAACAGTTTTTCTTTAAGAAGCTGTCCGGGTGTTTTTTCTTCCATATATTTATCCTCCTAATCAATAATCGTATAATTTATCATACATGGCTTTTGCCTTTGTAACCTTGTAAACGTAATGCCCCGTGTCGCGTATCGGAATCGAATCGAGCGTTTTTCCGTCGGACGAATACTCGGGATTTTTAAGCCACGAATTTACGCTTCCGCGCCCGGCGTGGTATGCGGAGAGAACCTCTCTGTCGGTGCCGAATTCCTCTGTCAGCATGCCGAGAAACAGCGCGCCGTATTTTATCGAAACGGACGAATCAAACAAATCGTCGAACGTATAGCTTTCGCCCTTTTTTGTCAAAAGCCAGTCGAACGTGTCCTCGGTTATCTGCGTAAGCCCTCTTGCGCCGAGGTAAGAGACCGCATCGGGGTCGAAGCCCGATTCCGTTTTTATTACCGCAAAGAGCATGGCGGGGTCGATTCCGTATTCGTCCGCCGCCGCGATTATCTCGTCTTTGTATTTATCGGGATAAATAAGACGGAGTACGGGATTTTTCAGCACCGCCGAAACGATAAGAACGATAACGAGGGCGGTTATTATTTTTTTAAATATTTTTTTCATACATTAATATACTCACCGACGAATTGTTTCAGCTCGTCCTCGATTTTGTACGGCGGATATGAGCGTACGGTAAAGTCCGATTTTGAAGTATAGAATTCGTCGTCATGCTGTGCGGACATCCTCATTTTAGCCTGTTCGGGGGTAATTGAATCGCGTTCGGTTATGCGTTTTAATCTGATATCCTCGGGCGCGGTCACGGCTATAATCGTATCGCATATTTTGTCCCCGCCCGCTTCGAAAAGCAGGGGAGCGTCTATCACTGCGGCTGAAAAACCCTCTTCGAGCGCAAAATCCGCTTTTTCCTTTGCGATGCGCATAATTTCCGTGTGCATTATCGAGTTTAATTTAAGCGTGTTTTCTTTTGTCGAAAATGCAATTGAAGCAAGCTTTGCCCTTATGACGTTTCCGCCCCTGTCGAGAATCGAGTTGCCGAACACGCTTACGAGTTCATTTATAATATCCGAACCCTTTTCGGTTATATTATGCGCGATTTCGTCCGTATCAATGACGGCGCAGTTTAATTTTTTAAGATATTCGCCGACATATCCCTTCCCCGCTCCCGTCTGACCCGTAAGTCCGACGATCGGGCGTTTTATTGCGTTTATGAATCTGAACGCCGCCGAGCGGTAAAGTCTGTTGCACACGGCGAGCCCCACGCCCTGCTTTGACGGCGCGCGGGAGTAAACTTTTTTAGCTCCCAGCTCGTCAAGCTCTCTTAACGCGTCGAAAAGACGGTGAGTCTGCGTCAGCGGTTCGCCGTATCTGCCCATGGTAACGCAGATTCTGTCTTTGAATAAATTTTCCTCGCCCTCGAAGCATAGTATGCCGTACTCGTTTTCAGGGTCGTTTTTCTTTATAAATTCATTGAATTCTTTAAGATTGCCTTTTATAATCGTGATTTCGGCGTTGGGCGCGTAGTGCTTATACTTCATTCCGGGCGAAGCCGCCGTTTTGTCCTTTGCAAGCGGATTTAAAACAGCCTCGTCAACGTCGACTCTGCCCAGTACGCTCCTTAACTGCTCGACGGTTATTCCGCCGGGACGGAGAAGTCTCGGCACGGGTGCGGCAAGCGTTATGACCGTAGACTCTACTCCCACGTCGCAGTCTCCGCCGTCGCATACCGCGTCTGCGCGTGTGTCCATGTCCGCAAGCGCGTATTCGTACGAACTCGGACTCGGAAATCCCGAAATGTTCGCCGACGGCGCGGCGAGGGGGCAGGAGAGGGCTATAATTTTATTGGCTATGGGATTTGACGGCATCCTTATTGCTACAGTGTCGAGATTTCCGCTCGTAACGGACGGGATTTCGTCACGCTTTGGCAGAATCATGGTTAACGGTCCCGGCCAGAATGCTTTGGCTAATTTCTTCGCTGACTCGGGAACCTCGCGCGCTATATTATAAATTTCATCAAAACGCGATATATGTACTATCAGCGGATTGTCGCTCGGTCTGCCCTTTGCTTTGAATATATTTTTAACGGCTTCGGGATTAAACGCGTCGGCGGCGAGTCCGTAGACCGTCTCCGTCGGAATGACCGCGATTCCGCCGTTTCTTAATATTTCGGCGCATTTTTTAATGTCTGCGATATCCTTATTTACGTCTTTTGTAACTAATTTAAGAGTTTGTTTCATTTTGTTCGCTTGCCTTTAATTTTTCGGCTGTGTCCGCCGTTATCAGAGCGTCGATCAGTTCGTCGAGATCGCCGTTCATTATTGATTCTATTTTATATAAAGTCAGTCCGATTCTGTGGTCGGTGACTCTGCCCTGCGGGAAGTTGTACGTCCTGATGCGTTCGCTCCTGTCGCCGGTGCCGACCTGAGATTTACGCTCGCCCGAAATTTCGGCGTGCTGTTTCTCCTGCTCCTTTTCGAGAAGCCTCGAACGAAGTACTTTCATGGCCTTGTCTTTGTTTTTATACTGGCTTCTCTCGTCCTGACATTCTACGACCATGCCGGTCGGAATATGCGTGATTCTGATTGCCGAACTTGTCTTGTTTATGTGCTGACCGCCCGCGCCCGAGGAACGGAACGTGTCTATTTTTAAGTCGTTCGCATCGATTTTAACGTCTACGTCTCTTGCTTCCGGCAAAACGGCGACCGTGACGGTCGAGGTCTGAATTCTGCCCTGCGACTCGGTGACGGGGACGCGCTGAACGCGGTGCACTCCGCTTTCGAATTTAAAACGCGAATACGCGCCGTCTCCGCTTACCATGAAGCTGATTTCCTTTATTCCGCCCAGCTGTGTTTCGTTTAAATTGAGAATCTCTGTTTTAAATCCTTTTTTATCCGAATACATCGAGTACATTCTGTACAATTCGTATGCAAACAGTGCGCTTTCCTCTCCGCCCGCCGAGGCTCTTATTTCAATTATAACGTTTTTATCGTCGTTTTCGTCCCTCGGAATAAGCAGAATTTTTATCTCGTTTTCAAGTTCCGATATTCTCTTTTTCGTATCGGCAAATTCGCTCTCCGCCATTTCGCGCAGTTCCGCGTCGGAATCGGGGTCGGACAGAATCGCCCGTGCCTCTTCGTTTTCCTTTACGGCGGACTTATACTCCCTGTATTTAAGCGCGATCGGAGTAATTTTATTTAGTTCCTTCATCAGAAGCGAATACTTCTCCGCGTTCGAAGCTATGCCGGGGTCGAAAAGCAGTGAGTTTATTTCGTCGTATCTGTCAGAGACTTTTTCGAGTTTTTCAAACATATATATTCTCCGTTTAATATAATACCATTATATAAGAATAACGCACAATTATAATATTGTCAACCGAGACGGCGGGACTTGACAAAAAAAATTAACGTGATATAATAAAGTCAGATAAAGTCAGACAATAAAGGAGGCGGGTAAAATGTCCTTAAGCGACGATATTTCGCAGTCGCTCTCTTCTGTCATAGAGCGCGACGGAGTTACGACGTTTTCGCGCAACGAGCTAGCCCGCCGGTTTAACTGTTCGACGGGACAGATAAATTACGTTTTATCCTCGCGGTTTACACCCGAACGCGGATTCTGCGTCGAGAGCCGTAAGGGAAACGGCGGATTCGTGCGTATTTCCAGACGCTGTTCGGGCGCGGAGGGTGAGTCGATTATGAACGTTATACGCTCTGTCGGCGGCGAGATAGATTCTGCGAGCGCGGAATATATAATCAGGGATTTATTCAAGCTCGGCGTGATAGACGAGAATTCGCAGAAAATAATGATATCCGCCTGCAAGGTAAACGCCCTGTCGGGTTCACAAAATAAAAATAAACTCAGAGCTTCGCTTTTAAAAAGCATGCTTCTGAGTATTGCGGAGTGATAAATATGCTGTGTCAGAATTGCGGAAAATATGAGGCTACGACTCATTTAAGACGAATTATAAACGGCGAAACCGCGGAGACTCATCTCTGCTCACGGTGCGCCGCCGCCATGGGATATTCGAGGGGCTTTTCACCGCTCGGACTCGGCTTCGGCGGACTTTTGGACGGGCTTTTCGGCGACATGCCCCTTAATATTGCTTCAAGCCGTGCCGTCAGATGCGAAAAATGCGGATGTTCGTTCGACGATATCGTAAAAAACGGCAGAGTCGGATGCCCCGAATGTTATAAATTATTTTACGATAAAATATCCGCGACGGTCAAAAAGGTTCACGGATCCGCCGTGTATGCGGGCGATACGAAAAAATCCGCGTCCGTAAAGCAGAGCGCGCAGGACAGACTTTCGGGGCTTAAAGAGAAGCTTAAAAAAGCTGTTGAGGAAGAGAATTTCGAATACGCCGTTAAATTAAGAGACGAAATCAGAGCTATGGAGGGATGAAAACTATGTGGTACGAAAAAGGAACAGACCCGACCGACGCAGTCATAGGCTGTGAGATAACCGCGGTCAGAAATATAAATTCAATCCCGTTTTCGTGGAGACTTTCACCCGACGCGAGACGTCAGGTTATCTCCGCAGTAAAAAATGCTATGACGGAGTATAAGGGCGATAAATTATATTTTTCGCTCATGGCGGATCTGACAAAAAAACAGGCGGTCGCTCTTGCCGAAAGACGCGTTATAACTCCCGAATTCTTAGGCTCCGACGATGTCCGCGCGCTTATTATGAGCGAGGACGAGCATCTGAGCATTATGATATGCTCTGACGACCATATAAGAATAAGGGTTGCCCGCGCTGGGCGCGATATAAACGCCGTTTTGGATGAATTTAAAAAGATTGACGAATTCCTTGATAATAAACTTCATTTTGCGTTTGACGAAAAGCTCGGATACCTCTGCCCCGACCCGACGGTATTGGGTACGGGAATGAACGTTACGGCTCTTGTTTCGCTCCCCGGGCTTACGAAGAGCGGAGGGCTTAAATCCATAGCTTCGTCCGCCGACAGGCTCGGTATTTCGTTAAGCGCAATGTTCGGCACGCAGATAAATCAGGTCGGCGACATCTATGCCGTTACGAACAGGATTACAATGGGCTTGTCCGAGGAAAAAGCCGTCGAAAATCTCGCGCAGTTTACCGACCAGCTGACGACCTCCGAGCGAAATGCGGCCGAGAGCTTTGCAGGCGACGTTAACGCCATTGATATGATTCGCAGGAGCGCGCAGATAGCGTCGGGCGCAAAATTCTTATCGACAAACGAAATGCTCGAAGCGTTTTCGTGGATAAGCCTCGGTATCTCCGTCGGAATTATAAAAGCGAGCAGGAGAGTTCTCGACCCGCTGATATTTACAATGCAGCCCGCGAGTCTGAACGTCGCGAACCGCGAAATGCTCGACGTCAGGGCGAGAGACGAATTGAGAGCGAAAATTTTGAGTTCGAAGCTTAAATTTGCATAATATTTTTTATACTGCCGTATCATTTATATGATACGGTCTTTTTTTTAGCCGTAAATGATTTTTAACGGTGAATGATGTATATGTATAAATTTACGGGGTTTAACGAAAAGGCGAACAACGCGCTCAACAACGCCATAAACATAGCCGAGGATATGGGACACACGTATATAGGAAGCGAGCATCTGCTTCTAGGGCTTTTAAAGGATCCGACGAATTCGGCTTCGGGGATTTTAAATTCAAAAAGAATATCGTCCGACGCTGTTTCAAAAGCCGTCAGAACGAGCGTGGGCGTGGGGATTCCGACCCGTCTTTCTCCCGACGATTTTACGCCAAAGGGCAGAAATATAATCGAAAATTCGATAGGATGCGCGAGAGCCGGCGGCGAAAAGCTCGTTACTACGGAGCATATTCTCCTCTCGCTCGTTCGTGACTCGCAGTGCGGAGCGTGCAGAATTATCTCGTCGCTCGGCTGTACTCCGAATGAGATTTCCTCCGATATTTCGCGTGATACTTCCGGGGAAACGCAGAGGAGAAAAAGCGATTTTGCCCGCGATTTGAAGCCTAAATTTTCGTCCAAAACGGACGTGAGCGAGAAGTTCGGGTTTGATTTGACACTCGCCGCCGCGCAGGGACGCGTTGACCCGGTTATCGGCAGGGACAGGGAGATTGAACGCGTTATCGAAATTCTTTCACGGCGAAAGAAAAACAATCCGTGCCTGATCGGCGAACCCGGAGTCGGAAAAACGGCTGTCGCAGAGGGGCTTGCACAGCGCATTGCCGACGGAGATGTGCCGGACGCGCTTAAAAATAAGCGGATTTTGAGTGTTGACCTTACCGGAATGGTCGCGGGAACGAAATACCGCGGGGATTTTGAAGAACGCATACGTTCACTTATAAACGAAGTCGTGTCGCGCGGGGACACAATATTATTTATAGACGAAATTCATACGATAGTCGGCGCGGGTTCTGCGGAGGGTGCAGTCGACGCTGCTAATATATTAAAGCCCGCTCTGACAAGGGGCGATCTGCGCGTAATAGGAGCCACGACGGCTGACGAATACAGAAAAAATATTGAAAAGGACGGCGCGCTCGCACGGCGTTTTCAGACGGTCGTAATCGAGGAACCCGACAGGGATTCCGCCGTTAAAATATTGGAAGGACTGCGAGACAGGTACGCTTCGCACCATAACGTCATCATAACCGATGAAGCCGTAAAACAGGCGGTCGATTTGTCCGCAAGGTATATATGCGACAGATTTCTGCCCGATAAAGCCGTTGACATTATGGACGAAACGGCGGCTCGGGTCAAACTTAAAAACAGCGCGGTTCCCGACGAAGTGACCCGGCTTGAAGATGAATTGAAAAGAATATCCGACGAAAAGGAAAATGCCGTCTGTTCGCGTGATTTCGATTCGGCGCAGGCTCTGCGTGACGAGCAGAAAGAAATTCTTAAAAAGCTGTCGCAGGAGAAAGCTAAGTGGGAGGATTTCGGACATGAAAATATAAGCGAGGTCACGGGTGAGGATATCGCCGAGACAGTCAGCGGACTTACGGGGATTCCCTTGACTCAAATAACGCAGAGCGAATCGGCGCGCCTGCTGACTCTCGGGGACGAACTGAAAAAGTGCGTTATCGGGCAGGACGACGCGATCGACGCGGTTGTCAGGGCGGTCAGACTTTCCCGCACGGGGCTTAAAGACCCGAACAGACCCGCGGGTGTTCTGCTGTTCGCGGGGCCTACGGGAGTGGGAAAAACACAGCTGTGCAAGGCTTTGGCAAAGTGTGTTTACGGCAGTGAAAACGCGCTCATTCGTTTTGACATGTCGGAATATATGGAGAAGCACAACGCATCTAAATTAATCGGTTCCCCGCCGGGCTACGTCGGCTACGAGGAGGGCGGAATTCTTACGAAAAAGATAAGGGCGCGCCCGTACAGCGTAATTCTTTTTGACGAGACGGAAAAGGCTCACCCGGATGTTTTTAATATGATGCTTCAGATTTTCGACGACGGAATTCTGACCGATTCCGACGGCAGAACCGTCAGTTTTAAAAATTCGCTTATAATAATGACTTCGAATATCGGAGCGAAAACGATATCCAATCAGGACGGCTCGGTGGGCTTCGGCAATCCCGACAAAGTCAGCGAAAATAAAAATATCGAAAAAGCCGTCCGCGCCGAGATAAAACGCCTGTTCCGCCCCGAATTTATAAACAGAATCGATGATATAATAGTATTTAATAAGCTTGACAGGTTAAGCGTGCTCAAAATCGCGCGGACAATGCTCTCGGATATAGAGAAACGGTGTGCGCGCTTGGGAATTGAAATTTCGTTTGACGAATCGGTTGTTGACATGACGGCTCAAAAAGGCTTCGACCCCGTTTACGGAGCAAGACCCCTGCGCCGTGCGATACGTGTAAATGTCGAGGATAAACTCGCGTCCGCGCTGATTTCCGGGGAGATAAAACCCGGCGGGGAGTATCGGTGCGATTATGACGAGGGGCTTAAAATAACCGAGGTGATTTAAATCGTAATTCTTTTTATATATTTATGACATTTTTTTGTTGTATTTGCTTGAAATGATGTTGTTATAAGTCTATAATTGAAATCATACGGTGATATAAACCATATGTACCGTTGTAAAAACAACACAATATGAATTATGTTGTAAAGGTAAATTTTCGGAGGCTGTTTTATGAAAACATTGGGACGGCGGACAATATTAATAATAATGTCTGTAATTATGATTTTGTCATGCTTTGCGGGGATGACATTTTCTGTTGGTGCGGAGATAAGCGGAGATTATGAATACCGCGTGCTTAGCGACGGCACTGCGGCTATAACGAAGTATAACGGAAATGAAAAAAATGTTGTTATTCCGTCTGAAATCGACGGGTATTCTGCAGTTGTTGTAGACATGTATGCATTTATGAATTGTAAAATGATAAAAAGTATAGAAATTCCGGATAATATAACAACTATAGTGACGAATGCTTTTTCTAATTGTTTAAGTCTTGAAAGTATTAAATTGCCGAAAAAACTACAAAAAATAGGAGCTGGAGCTTTTTCCGGATGTAGTAGTTTAACAGAAGTTGTAATTGGAAGTGATGATGCGGTTATAGCTTCGTCGGCGTTTGCAAATTGTTATAATCTAAATAGAATAATAGTGAATGATTCTAATAATAACTATAAGACCGTAAACGGCGTATTGTATAATAAAGCGATGACGGAATTGATTATTTGTCCGGGAGGAGTTAATGATGGGTTTGTAATCCCTGAAACAGTGACGAAAATTTGCAGTAATGCTTTTGCAGGATGTAAAAAAATTACAAATATAATTATTCCTAAGACTGTTGTGGAGATTGGCTCGTCTGTATTTGAAAATTGTATAAATCTAACCAGTATTAAATTGCCGGAAAATTTAACGAGGTTGCCGTATGGTTTGTTTGAGAATTGTTTAAAACTGAAAAACATTGAAATTCCGAATGGTGTAAAAACAATAGAAGGAAAAGTATTTTGTAATTGTAGTATGCTTGAAAATATGAAGATCCCAGATGGCGTAACGATTATTGGATCATTTGCATTTTATGGTTGTTCTCAGTTTACAAGTGTAGTGATTCCAAATAGTGTAACAGAGATTGGTAAATACGCTTTTGACTCTTGTGTTAATTTAAAAAATATAGTTTTGCCTAATACTATAAAAAAAATTGATGATGGCATTTTTAGCGGATGTCGCAATCTTGACAATATTGTAATTCCTGACAGTGTTGAGAAAATAGGAATAAATGCTTTTAAGTGGTGTTCAATAACTGATATTACGCTTCCAAATAATCTTGTTGTTATAGATGATGGGGCATTTCAGAGTTGTTGTTTGAAACATATTGAACTACCCGAATCTGTTTCATATGTTGGGGATGAGGCATTCCTTGATTGTTCAAACTTAAAAAATATTACAATAAAAAATTCGGAAGTTAATATAGGTGAAAAGGCATTTGGATATTATAGTTCCTCATTGATAGAAGGGATTGTTGTTCATGGTTATTTAGGAAGCACTGCTGAAGAGTACGCAAAAGATAACGGGATTAGATTTATTGATCTATTATGTAAACATGCTGATACAGAAATTCGAAATGCGAAATCCGCAACATGCACAGAACAAGGATATACAGGAGATTTGTGCTGTAAAAACTGTGATACTGTAATAAGTACCGGTGAGAAAACTCCCATTTTAAGTCACAATGAAGTCAGAATTGACGGAAAAAATGCAACTTGTACTGAAAAAGGACTTACTGATGGCGTCAAGTGTTCTGTTTGCGGTAAGATTCTTACCGCGCAGAAAGAGATTCCTGCTTTAGGCCATAAAGAGATTAAGATTAGCGGAAAAAGTGCAACTTGTACTGAAAAAGGACTTACCGATGGTATAAAATGTTCTGTTTGCGGTAAAGTTATAAAAGTACAGAAAGAGATTCCTGCTTTAGGGCATAAAGAAATTGCGATTATCGGTAAACCTGCGACTTGTACCGAAGCGGGATTTACTGACGGTGCAAAATGTGCCGTTTGCGGTAAAATTCTTGTTGCACAGCGTGAAATTCCTATATTAGATCATGTTGATGACGATGATGATTATATTTGTGATATATGCGGTTCGAGAATTTCTATGACTCTCAGCGAGAAAATGAGAAATATTATGAATGATATTGAGAGATTGATTATTCATATATTGGATTTTTTACGGTCATTATTTCAGCGCTGATAATAAAAACAAATGAATTATTAATCAATCGCTTTATTTTGAATATTTAATATCAGGTGTTTGGTTTAAAAAAATCGAGAGCTTGCATTAATTGTTAAGCTCTCGATTTTTTCTTGACAACTCCATATATTTATTTTAAAATATAATACATATTATATACGCTCATGTACACCTAATGAAACTGCGGAAGTGCGGTTTATTTATTTGTAAAATATCAACAATAATTAATTC